>JBKDZN010000255.1:0-41651 GCA_047971245.1 Acidimicrobiales bacterium | reverse complement strand
AGGGCCGGGTGGCCGAACTGCTCGGCCCGCGGGTCCTCGAGGTGAGACGACTCAACCTGGCCGACGGTCGACCGTTCGCCCTGGTGACGGTGTGGTGCCGCGAAGATCTGGCCGGACCGATCTCCAAGGCCGCGGTCGAGCAGGCCAGCTTCTACGAGCTGTTGGCCGAACGGCCCCTCGCCGCCTCCCAGACCATCGTGGCCGCCCTCCCCGATCCGGCCGACGCCGAGGTCCTCGACGTGTCCCCGGCGTCGCCGGTACTGGTGGTGCGTCGCACCACCACCGCGGCCGACGGGTCGGTCATGCTGCTCGCCGAGCAGGTGTTCCCGGCCCACCTGACCGAGTTCACCGCCCAGCTCGGCCCCGTGGATTCCGAGACCGTCGCCCCACCCGGGCTCAGGCTGATCGACGACTGATTCCCGGCCCTCTCGGCACATGAGGCCGGGGTGGATCCCGTCGCGGCCGGCCGCGGGATCGGGCGCCCGGCCGCCGCAACCGGGCTCCGCAACCGGGGCGTGCGGGGACCGGCGCTACCGGGCCCGTCGGCGGCGGCGGGGCCAGCGCGGTTGGGGCGACGACGGGCGGACGTCACCGGGTGGGGGCCCGAGGGCCCAGCGTCGCCGCCAGGCGCCCACCTCGGGGCCGGCGATGTCCGGGGTGGCTCCCGTGTAGGCGTTCCGGCGGGCCTGCCACCAGCCCTTGTCGAGCTCGTCGGCCAGTTCGGAGATGCGCCGCTCGATCCGCTGGGCGTAGGCGCGCACGTCCTCCCCGTCGGCCAGGGTCATCGGGGACCCGAACACGACCGCGCAACGAGCCCGGTTGGGCCAGTTGGCTCCCTTGGGCAGGATCCGGCCGGTGCCGTCGATGTAGATCGGGACGACGGGAACACCGGTGCGTTGGGCCACGAAGGCCGCGCCGGGCCGGTGGTGACGCCCCCACCCGTCGGGGCTTCGGCCCCCCTCGGGAAAGATCAGCAGGTTGCGACCCTTCTCGATGGCGGTCACCGCGTTGGCCACCGAGAGCTTCGAGAGCCGGTTGCGTTCGATGGGGATGGCCCCGATGAACAGGGCCGAGGCGGCGCCGGTCAGCCGGTTGGGAAAGAAGTAGTCGGCGCCCGCCGCGATCACCATGTCCTGGCGCAGATGGGCGGGGACCGTGGCGAGCAGCAGGGTCGTGTCGGCGTGGCTGTGATGGTTGGCGGCCAGCAGGACCGGGCCCTCCACGTCGTCGAGCCGGTCTGCCCCCACCACCTTGGGGGAGCCGTAGAGGGCGATGGCCGGCTTCATGAAACCCCAGACGCCGGCGGCGCGGGCCGCCCGGGCCATCGGCCGCTGGGCCCACTCGGTGTCGTAGTAGACCCCGGTGGTCGGTTCCGACGGGGCCTTCTCGACCCCGGCCGGGACGCTCGGGGTCTGGGCGATGAAATCGATCCAGCTCATCAGGTCACGTCGGTCATCAGGATCGGAGGATTGTGGATGTGGGTGATCGTCGGCTGAGGACCGACCACGTCGGAGGCGATCTCCAGGGCGTCGTTCATGGTGGAGGCGGGCACGAAACCGAGCCGTCGCACCGCCTTCGGGTCCCCGCCGACGATGATGACTCGGCCCAGGTACTCCATCGCGTGGGAACCCCAGTACCACATGTAGAACGGGTGCACCCCGTGGTAGGCGTAGCTGGTGCGGTAGAGATGCCGGTACCACTCGTCGTTGGCGAACTGCTTCTCGTAGCGCTGCTCGATCTCGACCGGGTCGGTGGTGTCGGCCAGGACCTGTTCGAAGAAGTCGATGTAGCTGGGGTGGTGGACCGGGTGGAACTCCCACGGGGTCGGGTGGGTGATGATCGCCACCCCGCCTTCCCGGACCACGGGCTTGCCCCGGTAGAGATTGAAGAAATAGCCGAGGCCCTGCACCATCACCAGGATCGGGTTCATGATCGAGTTCACGTTGTAGGGGCAGAGGTAGGGCAGGCCCATGGTGACGATGTCGGTCTGGCCTTCCACGGGCACCAGGTGCTGGCGGTACACCATCTCGGTGGTCCGCCGGTGCACGGCCTCCACCTCCCCGGCCTGCACCGAGGTGATCTGGTACGGGGCCCGCCAGGAGTGGAAGATCTTCCGCCGGGCCGCGGGCGACAACGGGCTGAGGCCGGCCTGCATCCCGGCGAACGTGGCCCGATCACGCAGCGACCACTCCCATTCCCGCTTCTGCAGCATCGACATCGGCCCTTCCCGGCCGAAGGTGTCGGTGTTCAGGGTGGTCTCGATCTGGAAGATCCGGGGACCGTGACGGCGGATCACGTCACCCTGACGCCAGTTCGAACGGTGCAGCTCGGAGCGTTCCTGATCCAAGAACGACCTGGAGTGCCGCATGGTGTGCACATTGTGGTGGGCCCGGACCCCCTCGTAACCGGAGAGGCCGGTTGCCGTCGACTTCCAGCCGCCGTCCATCGAGACCAGGTTGATGTTGACGTAGACAACCAGATCGCTCTCGGCGGCCCGACGGTTCATCTGCACCGCCTCGTCGTGGTCGGTGCGGCCCAGGATCACCATCCCGTCGGGGTCCTCGGCGTCGTGGTTGTAGAGCTGCCCGTAGGGGGCGAACGCCTCGTACACCCGATCACCCACCGCGTGGCGGAGCTCCGGTTCGGTCATACGACGGTGGAGGGCCAGGGCGGCGATGATGTGGACGTCGTCCACCCCGGCCTCGGCGGCCATGTCGAGCACAGCCTCGATGATCCGCTGTCGTACGTCGGGCCGCTGCATCGGCGGCAGGGGGAGCGACAGATCGTCGAAGGCGATGGTCAGCTTCATGCCCGGCCGCAGCAGGGAGGGCAACGGGTCGTCGTCGATCGGCTCCAGCAGGGCCCGACGGATCGCCTCCTCGGGGTGGGGGAGCCCCCGGAGCGGTTCGGGCGGATACACCACCCGGCTCCGGCCCACCGGCAGCTTCTCCAACCGGAAGCCCTCCCCGTGGTGGAACAGGATCGGTGGGGTCTGCCGGTCGACCTCGAGCACGAATCCGGGTCGGGGGGTGGTGCGATGGGGAGTGCTCATCGGGGCCTCGTGGTCAAGGGGGGCAGGGGGATCAGGTTGGTCGGGGCGACGGGGTGGTCGAGCCGGGCCGTGGTCAACGCCGGCTCCGGCTCGGGGTGGGGAGCGGGCCGAGAGGGAGGAGCTTGTCGGATCCGCCGGCGGACTTGGCCCATTGTTCGATGAGCCAGCCCCGCTTGGTGGCCAGGGTGGCCAGGCGGACCTCGGGGTTGACGGCCACCGGGAACCCCACGGCGTCGAGCAGGGGCAGATCCGAGGTGGAGTCGGCGTAGGCCACCGATTCGGACAGGTCGAAGCCGTTGGCCTCCGCGTAGTCCCGCAGGGCCTGGGCCCGCACCTCGCCGGTGGGCGGCACCGCGGTGAGCTCGCCGGTGTAGCGGCCGTCGGCCACGGTCATCTCGGCACAGATCACATCGTCGAACAGGGGACCGAGCGGGTCGACCACGATGTCGAGCGCGCCGGTGATCAGCAGGGTCCGGTGGCCGAGACGGCGATGTTCCCGGACGCGGCGCAGGGCGGCCGGATACGCCTTGGTGAGGATGTGGTCGGCCAGCAGTTCGGGGCCCAGCCGGGCCATCTCGTCGACCGACGCCCCCTCGTAGCGGCGGTAGAAGTGACGCAGGAAGTCGGTGCGGTCCCGCCGGTCGAGGGCCAGCAGTTCCGGCCCTTCGGCCATCGTCTCCAGGGTGAACCGGACCCGGTCGCGCCAGTTCATCCGCCGGGTGGCCAGCCACGAGTAGCTGAACACCACATTGGAGGCGATGACGGTGTTTTCCAGGTCGAAGGCGGCGAGCTGGCGTTCGGGGGCCAGCACACGACGGCGCAGCCGTTTGGTGCGGGCGTCGGGGTCGCTGGCCTCGGGCCTGGTCTTGACCCGGGCGTGGTCCACGATCGACGGCAGGTGGACGTCACACACGTAGACGTTCCAGTCGACCACGGCCGGGTCGCAGCGGAACGCATCCTGATCGACCGGGTCCAGGCGGTCCTGGAGGGCGAGGAGCCGGTCGATGCCGTAGAGGGCCTCGCACTCGGCGTAGGAGCCGTAGATCTTCACGTAGCCGAGGGCCCGGTCGAGCTGTTCGACCCGTTCCTCGAGCTCGGCGTTGAACAGGGCGTTCTTGCCCCGCAGGGGGAGGGCCTTCAGGGTGCGATCGACCCGGGACAGGTTCCGGTGGAGCCGGTCGAGGTGACGTTCGACCGCCCCCCGGCCAGGGTATGACCAGGCCGGCACGGCGATCGGCTGGCCCTTGCGGTCGTACAGGGGGTGTTCGCCGAACCAGGCCGTGGCCAGATCGACCAGTTGGCGGTATCGCAGCGGATTCCTCGTCCCCGACGCCACCTGGGTGACCTCGACCGAGCCGTCGTCGGACGGGCCCTCGGCCGCCACCCCAACGATGGCCGCCACTACCAGATCGACCGGGATGACGTCGATCACGCCTTCGGGCACGCCCGGGAACTCCTTGAGCAGGCCCTGGGCGAAGCTGATGATGATCGGCTCGGCCATCCGGAAGCCCTTGATCCAGCCCGGCACCGGTTCGGCCCACGCCGATTCGATGATGGAGGGCCGCACGATCGAGACCGGCACGTCACCGCGGGACTCCACCAGGGCCCGCTCACCCAACGCCTTGGTGTAGGCGTAGGCGTCCGGCCAGCCGAGCGAAGCCGCCCGGGCCCGTCCCGCCTCGACCAGCTCGTCGTGAACCCATCGCTGGCGGAGCTGTTCGGTCTTGGCCGCCAGCAGGGGGGTGCCGGCCGCGCCGAGCTCCCGCCGGGCGTCGGCCTGGAAACCGGCCAGGTGATCGGCCGACCGGGACTCGGCGTCGAAATCGGAGCGGGCCCGCCGGGCCGCGGCCACCTCGGACCGCCAGTCGACGTCGATGTGGAACGGGGAGTCGGTGAGCAGCTGTTCGGGAGCATCGCCCCGACGGTTGCCGGCCACATAGCAGGTCGACACGGCCACCAGATGGGGGGCCACCCCCAGTGCCCGGAGGGTCTCGACGATGCGGGTGGCCCCCAACAGGTTGACCTCGACCGCCCCGTCGAGGGGGGCGTCGAAACTGACCGTGGCCGCCGAGTGGATGACCGTGTCACATGAGGCGAGCAGGGCCAGGCCGTCGTCGTCGAGGCCGAGACCGTCGCTTGAGACGTCACCGGCGACCGTCGTCACCCGTCGCTCCACCTCGGCCCAGAACCGGTCCTTGCCCTGCTCGTCGAGCATCCGTTTGAAGGCGCTGTTGCGGAACACCTCCCGTCGGGCCCGCTCGGTGGGCGTCGACCGTCGGCCCGGCCGTACCAGGAGTACGAGCTCACAGCCGGGCACCTGCCGGAGCAGTCGTTCCACCAGGGCGGTGCCGAGGAAGCCGGTCGAGCCGGTGATGGCGATCCGCCGCCCGTCGAGCCTGTCTGCGATCGACGTCATCGCCGTGGTCGTACCTCTCTGTCGCGGTGCTTCTGTCGCGGTGGTTGTGTCTCGGGGCGCCGCCGGCCGCGCCCGGCACGCTCCGCCATGTCGGACCCGCCCGTTGCGCTCTACCATTTGGTAAGTGGCTGGCCCGGGGACCAAGCATAGGGCGATCGTGGTGGCGTCGGTGGCCTTCGCCGAACAGGGGGTGGCGGCCACATCGCTCGATGATCTCGCCCGCCGCCTCGGGGTCACCAAGCAGGCCATCCTCTACCACTTCGGGTCGAAACAACAGCTGGTGGCCGAGGTCCTGGCCGCCGCCGCCGGCGATCTGGCCGCCGTGCTCGACCGGGCCCGGGCCTCCGGCGGTCCGGGCTGGCCCCGGGTGGAAGCGGTGGTGCGGCAGGTGTTCGCCCTCGGCCTGGCCCGACCGGAACTGCTGGCCCTCCTGCGCGAACTGAACCGGATGCCGCCAGAGGCAGCCGCACCGGTACACCACGCCCTCCAACCCCTGATCGACGCCGCGGTGGACGACCTGTCGGCCGGGATGGCCGATGGCCGTTTCCGGCCGTCGGACCCGCGGATGGTGCTGGTGGCGGCCTACGGGGCGGTCACCGGGGCCGTGGTCGACACCGCCGCCCTCGGTGCCGTGGGGCTGGACATCGACATCCGGATGGCCGCCCGGCTGCGCCGGGTCGTGCTCGACTTCCTCCGGGCCGCCCTCGTCGGTTGATCAACCGGCGTCGCCCACCGCCGGTTGATGCCACCCGCAGGTCGAGCCCGACCAACTAGCCTCGGCACGTGGACACCAAGCGGAGCGCAGCCCGGACCGGCTCGACGGTGATCGGGAGGCTGGTCGGGTCGATCGTGACCGGGGTGGCGGTGGCCGCCCTGTCGGTCGCCGCAGCGATCGCGGCCGCCGTTCCCGCCGCCGCCGTCGAGGTGGGCGATGATCCCATGGCCTGCGACGCCGCAGTCGTGGACGGGGCCGGGGTGCTCGACATCGAGACCGTGGCCGCGGCCGCCGACGGGGTGAACGAGGCCCGGGTACTGGTGCGCACCTTCGACTCGACCGGGGGTGACGACCTGACCACCCTGACCGACCGCATACTCGACACCTGCTTCCCCGACGACGACGGTGACGTGGCCCTCCTGGCCATGGCTCGGGCCGAACGCCAATCCGACGTGTTCCTCGGCGGCGCCCTCCCCGGCGGTGGGACCGCCGACGATGTCCGCTCGGCCATGGGCGACCGGTTCGCCGACGGGGACTTCACCGAGGGCATGGTCGATGGGATCGACGTCCTCACCGCGGCCATCGACGGCGATACCGGGTCGGCCGCCGGCGGCACCACGACCGGGTCGGAAACCGCCGACACCGCCGACACCGATGACGGCGGCGGCGCGGCGCTGGCGGTCGGCGGGGCCGTCGCCCTCGTCGGCGCGGGCGGCGGTGTCTCCCTGGTCGTCCGGCGCCGCCGGGAACTCGACCGGCACCGTCAGGCCCTGATCACCGCGGCCACTGACCCGTTGGCCCGGGTCGGTGCCCAACGGGAGCGGGCCCACCGGCTCGACGCGTCGGCCGAGATCTGGGAGCGGACCTCGGCCGACCGGACCCTGGACGTCGTCCGTGACCAGCGGGCGCGGACCCGGGCTGCGGTCAACACCACCGACGAGGCGGCTGCCTTGTTCAACGGCGAGACGCCGAACGGAATCGAGCAGGCCGACCGGACCCAGCTCGTCCGAGCCCAATCCCGGCTCGCGAGTCTGGTCACCGCCCTCGATGCCGGCGGTGACACGATCGACCGGCTGGCCGCGCTGGGTGCTCGCCTGGAGCACCTGCGGGTGGCGCTGCCGGCCAAACATCAGCTCCTCGGGGGAGAGCTGGCCGACGCTCGGAGCCTGGCCGGGGAACGTCAAGCCGAGGGCTGGCCGACGGCCGAGCCGGTGTCCCGGCTCGATGAGGTGGACGCGGTCCTGGCAGCCACGGCCGTCGAGGGGCTCGACCTCGACCTGCTGACCCTCTCGGACCGGATCGAGGCGGCCGAGGCCACCCTGTTCTCCGCCGCCCACAATCTGCAGGTGCTTCCCGATCGCCCCGCCGGGCTGACCACCTGGCACGATCAGCTCGAAGCCTCCGCCGCGGTGGAGACCGAGCGGGTGGACGCAGCCCGGGCCCGCCTCCGGGAACTGGCCCCGATCCACGCCGAGGACTCCTACCAGTTCGCCCTCGGCTTCCCCGACGAGGCCGCCGGTTACGTCACCGAGGCCCGCGAGACCGGCAACCAGGCCATGGGGTTGGTGGCCGAGCGCCGTGACTTCGACGGGGCCGGCCGGCTCCTGGAGCAGGCGGGGATGAGCCTGATCGAGGCCGACGACCAGCTCGATCAGGTCGACGACCTCCTGGTCGACCTGGAACGGGCCCGCAACGAGGCGGCGGGTCTGGTGGCCGGCGCCCGCGCCGGGTTCAGCGACTACACCGAGTTCTTCTCCCAACACCACGCCGACCTCGAGAAGATCCAGCTCACCCCGCCGGCCCAGCTCAACTCGGCCATCACCGTCCTCGACCAGGAGCTGGCCCTGACCCGCCCCAACTACCTACGGGTGGCCCAAGCGGCCGACGAGCTGAGTGAACGGATCGACGAGCTGACCGCCCAGGCCACCCAGGAAACGAAGCGGATCGCCGCCCTGCGCCGCCAGGCGAGCCGCGAGGTGGGCCGGGCGCAGGGCGCGATCTCCCGTGCCCGCGCCTCGCTCGGGTGGGGCATCGACATCTTCGGCGGACCCCGCTCCGAGCTCGACGCCCTCGAGGCCCGTCTGGAGCGGGTACCCGCCGATCCCGAGCAACAGATCGCCATCGCTCGTCAGGTGGCCGGTGAGGCCCTGTCGATCCAGGAGGTGGCCATTGCCCGCCGTCGCCGCAACGGCTCCTGGGTCGTCGTGGGCGGCAGCGGCAGCAGTCACCGTGGCCGCTCGAGCGGGGGTGGGAGTTTCGGCGGCGGCGGGTTCGGCGGTGGCGGGTTCGGGGGTGGCGGGTTCGGCGGTGGGAGCTTCGGCGGTGGCCGCAGCTCCGGAGGGTGGTGACATCGACCCGAGCCCGGCCATCGGCCGGTCGGGGCCGGGTCGGGATCAGCGGTCGGTGACCCGCTTGGTTCGGCGGCGGTCATGGCGTTCGATGGCGAGATCGACCAGCCGGTCGATCAGGTCGGGGTAGGACAGGCCCGACGCCTCCCACAACTTCGGGTACATGGAGATCGGGGTGAACCCGGGAATCGTGTTGAGTTCGTTGATGAGCGGACCCCGGCCGCCCTGTTCGTACAGGAAGTCGGCCCGGGCCATGCCCTCCACTCGAAGCGCCCGATACGCCTGCTCGGCCAGACGCTGGAACCACTCGATCTCGTCGTCGGCCAGGGCCGCCGGGATGAGCAGGCGGGCGTTGCCGTCGTGGTACTTGTCGTTGTAGTCGTAGAACTCGGCCCCGGGCTCGATCTCGCCCGGCACCGAGACGGCCACGTCATGATTGCCGAGCACGGCCAGCTCGATCTCCCGGGCCTGGACGGCCTCCTCGATCACGGCCACCTCGTCGTAGCGGAGCGCCAAAGCGAGCGCGTCGACGACGGCCGCCTCGTCCGCCGCCTTGGACACCCCGACCGATGAACCCATGTTGGCCGGTTTCACGAACACCGGCAGGCCCAACTCCTGGGCTGCGGTTTTGGCCACCAGGGTCGGGTCGGTGTCGACCTCGACCTGGTTGACGGCGAGCCACCGGGTCTGGGGGAGCCCGTGGGCGTCGAGGACGGTCTTGGTCATCGCCTTGTCCATGGCCACCGCCGACCCGAGCACACCCGCACCCACGTACGGGACGCCGGCCAGTTCCAGCATGCCCTGGACCGTCCCGTCCTCGCCCAGCGGGCCGTGCAGCAAGGGCAGGACCACGGTGACGGCGCCGTCGACCGGGGCGACCACGGCGGTGGCGTCCACTGGGCTGCCGGCCGCGGGGAGGGGCCTCAGCTCCCCGCCGGCCGGGTCGAGGGCGGCGATGGCCTCCCGGGCGTCGAGGAATTCGCCGGTCCGGCTGATCGCCACCGGTTCGACGACATAGCGGTCCGGATCGATCGCGGCGAGCACGTGGGCGGCAGTGGTGCACGACACGTCGTGCTCCGCGGACTGGCCGCCGAACAGGACGACAAGGCGGATGGGCACGCTGCGATCTGATGGCACCCGGCCAAGAGTAATCGCAGCCGTGGGACGATTCGGCTACACCGTGGGTGTGCGAATGCGTGCCAGCGTGGTGGCCGCCGACCTCGGCGGTGAGCTGATCGGTCCCGACGTGGCCCTGGGCGGGGCATCCATCGATTCGCGCACGGTGACGCCGGGCCAACTGTTCGTGCCACTGGTGGCCGAGCGTGACGGTCACGATTTCGTTGCCGCCGCGGTCGACGCCGGGGCGTCCGCCTACCTGAGTTCCGTCGGCCCGATCGACGGTGTGGGCGCTCCCGCCATCGTGGTCGACGACACCACGGTCGGGTTGCGCGAGCTGGGTCGCCACGCCCGTGACCGGATCGGTTGCCCGGTGATCGCCGTGACCGGCAGTGTCGGCAAGACGTCGGTCAAGGACCTGATCGCGGCGGCGTGCGGCCCGATGCGGACCACCCACGCCAGTGAGCGTTCGTTCAACAACGAACTCGGCGTGCCGCTCACCCTGGCCAACACCCCGGACCAGGCCGAACTGGTGGTGGTCGAGATGGGGGCCCGGGGGGTCGGTCATATCGCCCGGTTGTGCGAGATCGCCCGTCCCACCGTCGGTGTCGTCACCCGGGTGGCGCTGGCCCACTCCGAGCTGTTCGGCTCGATCGACATTGTGGCCGCCGCCAAGGCCGAGCTGGTCGCGGCCCTCCCCGTCGACGGGGTGGCGGTGCTGAACGCCGACGACGACCGGGTGGCCGCCATGGCCTCGATCGCCCCGGGGCGGGTGACGACCTACGGGATCGAGGCCGGCGACCTGCAGGCCATGAGCATCGCCGTCGACGGGCTGTTGCGGCCGTCGTTCCTGGCGGTCGGCCCGGCCGGTCCGGTGGCGGTGTCGCTCCCGGTTCGCGGCGTCCACATGGTGTCCAACGCCATGGCTGCCCTGGCCGCCGCCTCGGCGGTGGGGGTCGACCTGTGGTCGGCGGCCGAAGGGCTCAGCCAGGCGGAGATCTCACCCTGGCGCATGGAGGTCACCCGGGCCGGCAACGGTCTGATCGTCATCAACGACGCCTACAACGCCAACCCGACCTCGATGCGGGCCGCTCTGGATGCCCTCAACCAGGTGCGGGCGGTGGAGCGGATCGCCGTGCTCGGGGCCATGGCCGAACTGGGGGAGGAGGGCCCGGCCGAGCACCGAGCCGTCGCCGCGGAGGCGGTCGACGCCGGGATCCGACTGATTGCCGTCGACGCCCCCGAGTACGGACCCGACGCGATCCATGTGCCCGACCGGACCGCCGCCGTCAGCGCCCTCGGGGAACTGGGCGCGGAGATGGCGGTGCTGGTCAAGGGGAGCCGGGTGGCCGGCTTGGAGCGGTTGGCCGCCGAGCTGGTGGAAACCAACTCCTGATGGCGGGGTCGACCCCGCCCGACGGTTGGCGGCTGTGGCTGGCCGGGGCCCGGCCGCGGACCCTGCCGGCGGCGGTGGTCCCCGTGGTGGTCGGCACCGCGGCTGCGGTCGGGGACGGGCCGATCATCTGGTGGCGGGCGTTGGCGGCGATGGTCGTCTCCCTGGCCCTCCAGGTGGCCACCAACTATGTCAACGACTACGCCGACGGGGAACGGGGCACCGACACCGACCGGGTCGGCCCGTTGCGGTTGGTCGGGTCTGGTCTGGTGCCGGCGTCGCGGGTCAAGCTGGCGGCCCTGGCCGCGTTCGCGGTAGCCGGGGTGGCCGGGCTGGTGCTGGCCTGGGCGGTCGGGCCGGAACTCCTGGTGGTGGGCGCCTTGTCGATGCTGGCCGGGTGGGCCTACACCGGGGGCCCGAGACCGTACGGCTACCTCGGTATGGGCGAGCTGTTCGTATTCGTGTTCTTCGGCCTGGTGGCCACCGTCGGATCGACCTATGTGCAGGTGGAGCGGGTCACGACGCCGGCGGTGTTGGCCGCGATCCCGGTCGGTCTGCTGGTGGTTGACCTGCTGGTGATCAACAACCTGCGTGACATCCCCGGCGACACGGTGTCCGGGAAGCGAACCCTGGCGGTCCGGATCGGTGACGCGGCCACCCGACGGCTGTACGTGGCCCTGATCGTCGGTGCCGGGCTCGGCATCGTCGCCTGTGCGCTGGTGCGACCGGCGGCCCTGCTCGGCCTGGTCGGCCTGGTCTCCGCGGTCGGTCCGGTGCGGGTGGTTCGTTCCGGGGCCACCGGTCCCGCCCTCATCCCCGCCCTCGGCGCCACCGGACGGATCCAGCTCCTGACCGGGAGCCTCCTGGCGGTCGGCCTGGCCGTCGGCGGCTGATCCCGGCGGTCCCCGACCTTCCCGACGACCCCTCACCCGGCGGGTCGGGTCAGCGCGGCTCGGGGTGGAGGTAGCGGCAGACCACCGAGTGGATCGTCCCGGTGAAGGCGAACGGTTGCGACGGGCGTACGCCAGGGACACGGGGGAGCCGAGGTCTTTGCCCACGTCGAAGGTCTCGGAGAAGCTGAACATGGCGGGGACGGTCTGGGGGACCCGCACCGCGGCCACCCGGGTACCGTCGAGCTCGATGGTCAGATCGGCTGGGCCCCGGAACCGGTCGCTGTCCATGATCAGCTCGACGACCGCCTCGTGGTCGCCGTCGCCGATGAGGCGATCGGCCCGGGCGATGGTGCGGTCGACCCCGCCCATGTTGTATTCCGCGGTGACGAAACCGCCGTCGAGGAACACGGTGAACCCGTCGGTGATGCCACCCACACAGCACAGGACGCCCTCGGTGTCGAGCCCGCCGGTGAACCGGACGGTCGACCGGGACGAGTGGCCACCGAGGAATTTCGGGGCCAGCGATTCGGGGATCCGATCGGAGCCGGCGTCGAACACCCATTCCTCGAGGCCGGATGACCGCATCAGGTCGGGCCGGAACACCGAGGTGAGGAGCCCGCCCCCGATCGGGAACACCTGATTGGCTTCGGCGTGCTCGTCGAAGATGCCCCGCAGCTCGGCCAGCTTGTCGGGGTCCAGGCCGGCCAGGTCGTGGGCCTGGCTGTAGTCGACCCGCAGGTCGTACAGCTCCCACTCGTCCTGGTCCGGGTCCCCGCCCCGGAACCGGTTGAAGGCCGGATCCCACGGGTTGCGGGGTCCGAACGCGCCGGCGAACCAGCCGTCGTGGTAGACGCCCCGGCTGCCCATGATCTCGAAGTACTGGGTGGTCCGTCCCGACGATGCGTCCACATCGAGCAGGGACGGGACGAGGGAGACCCCGTCGATCGGGTCCTGATCGACCCCGTTGAACCGGGCCGGCGGGTCGATACCGAGGACGTCGTAGATGGTGGCCGCGATGTCGATCACGTGGTGGAACTGGGATCGGGGGGGTCGGATCGTGGTCGAATCCCCGGGGCCAGGCCACGGCCAGCGGGGTCCGGGTTCCCCCGAAGTGGGCGGCCACGAGCTTGGTCGATTTGAACGGGGTGTCGGAGGCCCACGCCCAGCCCGCGTGATAGCGGTTGCCGACCATCTCGGTGCCGAGGCTGGGCAGGCCGCCATAGTCCCGGTCGAGGATGTCGATCTGCTCGGACACCGGCACCATCAGGCCGTTCTGGCAGAGGATCTCCGAGATGGTGCCGAACAGGCCCTCGGCCGAGGCGCCGTTGTCGGAGTTGACGTAGAAGACCAGGGTGTTGTCGAGCTCGCCCAGGCGGTCCAGCTCGCTGAGCACCTTGCCGTACTGGTGGTCCGTGTGTTCGGCGAAACCGGCGTACACCTCCATCAGGCGGGCCTGGAACCGCCGCTGCTCCTCGGGGATGTCGGCCCACCGTTGCATGGTCGGGTCGATCGGGGTGAGGACGGCGTCGGTGGGGATCCATCCCAGTTCCTTCTGCCGCTCGAAGGTCCGTTCGCGGAGCACCTCCCAACCGTCGTCGAACACCCCGGCGTACCGGTCGGCCCAGTCGTTGGGGACACGGTGGGCGCCATGCGCCGCCCCGGGGGTGAAGTAGATCAGGACGGGCTCGTCCGGGGTTGTGTTGCGGTGGCGTCGGAGGTAGGCGATCGCCTTGTCGGCCAGGTCTTCGGTGAGGTGGTAGTCCGGATCGTCGGGGGGTTCGATCGGGGTGGCGTTCTCGAACAGGCGGGGCTCGTACTGGGAGGTTTCACCGGCGAGGAAACCGTAGAAGTAGTCGAACCCGTGCCCGGTCGGCCACCGTTCGAACGGGCCGTTGCGGCTCACCTGGTTGATGGGAGTGTTGTGCCACTTGCCGAACGCTGCGGTGGCGTAGCCGTAGGCGCCGAGCACCTCGGCGATGGTGGACGCCGAGCGGGGGATCTCACCGACGTAGCCGTCGAAGTCGGTGGCGTATTCGGGAATCTGGCCGAAGCCGACCGCGTGGTGGTTGCGTCCCGTGAGCACACAGGCCCGGGTGGGGAGCACATGGCGGTGGTGTGGAAGCGGTTGTAGGCGACGCCCATGTCCATGACCCGCTGCATCGTCGGCAGTTCGATCGGTCCGCCGAACGGGGTTCCGTTGGCGCACCCGGCGTCGTCGGTCATGAACACCACGATGTTGGGTGCCCCATCGGGCAGGGGCGACGGCCGGTCCCGCCAGTGGTGTTCGGAGTCGAGCAGACTCCGTCCGACCCGACTGGCCGACGCCGGGGTCGGGAACGGGAGGGACGGGCCGGTCGGTGGCTGCGGTCGGGTCGTGGTGAGGAGACGTGCCGGTGCCCGGTCAGCCCTGGACGATCTCAGTGACGGCTTCGAGGTGGGCGGGCGGTCCACTCACGATGAGGGTGTTGACGACCGATTCGCGCCACGCCTCCAGGTCGTCCCGGATCTTGTCGGCCGGGCCGACCAGGGCGACCGACTCCACCATGTCGGTGGGCACCGCCGCGATAGCGGCCGCCTTGTCGCCGGCAAGGTACAGGTCCTGGATCTTGGCGCAGGCACCCTCATAGCCCATGCGGGCGAACACGTTGAGGTGGAAGTTGGCTTCCTTGGCCCCCATCCCGCCGGCGTAGAGGCCCAGCATGGGGCGGACCGCGTCGGCGGCGGCCTCCAGGTCATCGTTGATGACGATCGGAACCGTGGCGGCGACATCGAAGTTGTCCGCTGTGCTGACCGCGCCGGGCCGGGCGAAACCCTCGGCCAGGGCGTCGCGGTAGAAGGCGTTGTCCTTCGGGGCGAAGAACAGGGGCAGCCAGCCGTTGGCGATCTCCGCGGTGAGGGCCACGTTCTTCGGGCCTTCGGCCCCCAGGTAGATGGGGATGTCCGAGCGTAGGGGATGGACCGTGGACTTCAGGGGCTTGCCGAGACCGGCGCCGCCCGGATAGGGGAGCTGATACTGATCGCCGTCGAAGCTGACCGGTTCGTCCCGGGCCAGGATCTTGCGAATGATGGCGATGTACTCCCGGGTCCGGGCCAGGGGCTTGGGGTACGGCTGGCCGTACCAGCCCTCCACCACCTGGGGGCCCGAAGCGCCGAGCCCGAGCCGGAACCTGCCGCCGGAGAGGTGGTCGAGTGACATGGCGGCCATCGCCATCGCCGACGGGGTCCGGGCCGAGATCTGGCAGATCGAGGTGCCGAGGCCGATCCGGTCGGTGGCGGCTCCCCACCAGGCCAGCGGGGTCAGGGCATCGGAACCGTAGGCCTCGGCCGACCACATCGAGTCGAATCCGAGTCGTTCGGCGGTGGCGACCTGTTCGGTGGCTCCGGCCGGCGGTCCCGCCGACCAGTAACCGAGACCGAGAGCGAGCTTCATGGCGTGTTGGCCTCCCGTGCCGCGCGGCTCATCACCGGGTGGCGATGCCGTCACGTCCGGTCTAGCAGTCCTAGCATGGGGGAACCAGCGACCCGGCCCGGCGAGGCGACGGAGCGAGCGAAGGAGGCGGCCATCTCGACCCATTACGACGTCCTCGGGGTAGCGACGTCCGCCGACCACGACGAGATCCGCCGCGCCTACCACCAGGCGGCCCGCCGCTGGCACCCCGACCAACGGTCGTCGATGACCGTTGAGGAGGCGTCACGGGCCGACGCCGAGATGCGTCGGGTCAACGAGGCGTGGCAGGTCCTGCGGCGGGCCGACAGTCGCCGCGAGTACGACCGCCGCCTGGCCGATGGCGGGAGTGCGAGTCGGGCCAACGGGATCCGCGTCGACGACCAGGGGGTGTCCCGGATCGATCCTCGCCTGCTCGACCCGTCGTTCCTGGCCGCCCGGCGGCACGCCCAGCTCGACGAGATCTCCAACCGGTCGTCGATCATCCTGCGGTCGGTGCCGATCGTGGCCCTGCTGGCCCTGCTGGTGGCGATCTTCGTCGGCACCGCCTACGCCCGTTCCGGGGGGGATGTTGCCTCCACCACCACCATGGCCGGGCCGTCGCTCGGCGCAGGGATCGTGGCGAACGACTGTGTGAGCGTGCTGTCGGGACCGTCCCTGATCGAGCGGCCGTGCGGTCCGGGGGCCGACGGTCGGGTGATCGGTGCCCACCTGCCGGGCGGGGTTTGCCCGACGGGTACGACTCGGGAGGTGGAGTTGTCGAACGAGACGGTGGCCTGCCTCGGCCCGGCCTGAGGGCCCGGTCTGGGTCGTTCGCCCTGCTACCGGTTCCTGCTCGGTCCGGTCCGGCGGGGTAGCCTCCGCGCCATGGATTTCCGAACCCACCGGGTCGTCGATCTTGCGTCCGCGGTGCGGGCCCGAGACGTGTCGGCCCGCGAGCTGACCACTGCCGCGCTCGACCGGATCGAGGAGCTCGACGCCACCCTCAACGCGTTCGTCTCCGTCGACCGGGATCGAGCGTTGGCCGAGGCCGACGAGGTCGACCGTCGGGTGAGGGGTGAGGAGGGGATCGGTCTCCTGGCCGGCGTGCCCTTGGCGGTCAAGGACCTGGAGGACGCGGCCGGATACCCGACCCGGTACGGCTCGGTCCTGTCGTCGCCGGAGCCGGTGGACGGCGATTCGGTGTTGGTGGCTCGGCTCCGTGCCGCCGGCTGCGTGGTCGTGGGGAAGACGGCCACGCCTGAGTACGGACACAAGGGTCAGACCGACAGCCCGCTCAGCGGGGTGACCCGCAACCCGTGGAACGTCGACCGCAGCCCCGGCGGCTCATCCGGCGGTTCGGCGGCGGCCCTCGCGTCGGGCATGGTCCCCCTGGCCACCGGGTCCGACGGAGGCGGTTCGATCCGGATTCCGTCTGCCATCTGCGGTTTGAGCGGGATCAAGACCACCCAGGGCCGGGTGCCGAACGGGGGCCCCAACCCGCCCGGATCGGGGCTGCTGTCGGTGAAGGGCCCGATGGCCCGACGGGTGGAGGACATCGTGTTCGCCCTCGACGCCTGCGTGGGACCGCACCCGACCGACCCGTTCACCCTCAACCGGTCGGGGTCGCCCTGGTACGACGTGATGGCCAACGTGCGGATGCCGGGGGCGGTCGCCTGGTCGCCCGATCTCGGCTTCGCCCGGGTCGACACCGAGATCGCCACCATCTGCCAGGCCGCGGTGAACCGCCTGGTGGACGAGGGGGTCGAGGTCGTGGACGCCTCGCCGATCTGGGACGTCGATCCCGTCTACCCGTGGTACACCATGTGGGCTTCATCCCGGGCCCGGGCCCAGGGCGACCTGATGGGCACCCCCGAGTACGAGCAGATCGACGAGTCCCTGCGCGTCATCATCGAACACGGGATGGGCCTGACCGGGGTGGACTACGCCCGCGCCGTCGACGCCGTGCACGATCTCAATCTTCAGCTCGACGCCGCGTTCGAACACGCGGCCCTGCTGGTCACCCCGGCGTGCGCCGGCCAGACGCCCGTCATCGACCGCGACGGCACCGTCGACGGGGTGGAAACCCCGAGCTGGGTCGGTTTCACCTACGGCTTCAACCTGACCCGCAACCCGGCCGGCGTGGTCAACGTGGGCTACACCGCGGACGGGATGCCGGTGGCCCTCCAGGTGGTGGGCCGACAACGGGATGACCTCGCCGTCCTCCAAGCCCTGGCCGCCTTCGAGCAGTTGTTCGCCACCGACCGCATGGCGGGCGTGGGCTGAGGTTGCCCCCATGCGAAACGGCGCGCGTCTTCACTGCAGCCCGCTACGCTGTCGACTCCCGGACCGTTAGCTCAGTTGGCTAGAGCGCTCGCCTCACACGCGAGAGGTCACTGGTTCAAGTCCAGTACGGTCCACGGAAGGAACCCCCAAGTCAGGAGCCCCCGCCGCCGGCTCCGACCGGGACCGCAGGGGGCGGTGAGGCCCATCTACGCTTGGTCGCCCTCGCGGCCCAGGGCCGGTTGCCGCGCCCAATCGTCAGGGGTCACCCACGGCCTGACCATGCCCGGTCCCGGCCGGGATGATCCAACGCGCCGACAGACCGGTGGACTCCGCGATCAGATCGAAGTCACGATCGTACTGAAGAACAGTCGCGTCGTGTTCCAGCGCCGTTGCAGCAACGAGCAGATTCGGAATCGGGCGACGATGTTGACCCAGCCCTGCCGGCCGCCGCTGAATCGCGAGCGCACGCGCCAACACCGCCTCGGTCGTATGCATCCATGGCAGGGCTTGAAGGTCATCAAAGCGAACCCGGTAGTCCTCCGCGCGCCGCGCGGAGTACAACAACTCGTGGGCAACGATCTCGGTCATGTAAAGCACCCCGTCACCCGCCAAGGCGCTCACGAACCCAGAGACTGCTTCGCTATGACGCTGCTGCTCGAACGCCGACTTGTCAGCCAGGAAGCGACCTATCGCCATGCGCTACGCATGACATCGTCATCTCCGAGATCATCGGTCATCTCCGAGATCATCCTCAGCCCGATTGACCGTCTCGACCTTGGTCGAGGTACCCAGCTCAACCGCCGCCGCGGCCAACGCCTCGTCATCGATGTCGACCACCGTTCGTGCCATCTGGGCATGACCTCGCACGACCGAGATATCATCAGTAGTCGACCATGACTATCACGTCTCTGAGTGTCAACGGTAACGTCGTCGCGTCGGGGCTCCGGCAACGTCCTGCGGGAGCGTTTCAACGAGACGCTCGAGGCTCCGCGCCACCCGCCGACATGGTGGATTCAGCATCAGGCTGAGCGTCCAGTGGTCACTCCGCCGCGGTTCTTCCGACAGTGATTTGCCAGCTCGCATCTGTTCGTAGCCTTGGATGGCTTGGTTGTGGTGTCAGCAGTCGGCGAACGCGTGTAACGCCCGGCATAGCTCGTCGAGTTCCCCGACCTGCAGCTCGCCTACCCGCTGGGTGAGAAAGCCGCGCCGGATCGGTTGCAAATTGTCAAACGAGGCCACGCATTCGTCCGGGAGTCCGTGGCTCGCTCCCAGTCTGACTTCTGTCGGAATCTGTCGAATGGTGCGAGTCACGGGTGCCACGATGATCCACGTCAACACCGGCACAGCATCGCTGCGCGTCACGACCAACACCGGTCTGCGCTTGTCCTCGGCTTCAGCCCACCAGACCTCACCCTGACGCGGAACGCTCACCAGGGCTCCTCGGCGATCATCCGAACCGAGGACTCGTCGGCCCACGCCAACTCGGCATCACTCTGCGGATGCTCTCGATACCCCCGCGTGATGCGCTCCCCGATCTCAGCGCGACGGACGCGGTCTACAAGCTGTTCGAGTGCGAATCGCACGGCCTCGGAGCGACTGGCGACTACGCCAGCATCCACAAGTCGATCCACCGCAGCCGCAAGATCGTCATCTACTCGCGTCACCAGCTGAGCCACGCGAGTAGCGTACCCCTGTTGCAATGCGAAACGCAATGCAGGGTGAACTCGGAGTTCGAGCTGCGCAACAAAGAGTGAGCTGCTCGTTCGGACTCACCCGGTCAACCATCGGCGCGTCAAGTTGTCGGACGCGCGAACGGCTGGTGAACAATGTGGTATCGGATCGGGGATCGATGTCGGAGACCATGAGCTGGAACAAGGCGAACGTCAGGTCGAGGAGCCGGGCGTCGGGCACGCCGCCTCGAGGACGGATCCCCGCAATGGGGCGACGCCGGCCTGCCCGTCGGCGCCGGCCCAGGTGGTCGATGACGGTGACGCAGCACCACTGGGACGCGATCTACCAGACCCGACCGTCGTGGCCCCGATGAGAACGGGTGTCGCGCGGTGTCTGGTGGCCGCGGCCCTGTTCGGCGCGTCGGCGCCGGCGGCGGCGACGTTGGCGGGCGGTATGAGCCCGCTGGTCCTGGCCGGTCTCCTGTATCTCGGGGCTGGTCTCGCCGTGTTGCCCCGCGTCGTGTCGCAGCCGCCGGATCGGTTGGCGCTGCAGCGTGACGCCGGGCCGGCTGTGGTGGCGGTGATTGCGGGCGGAGCGGTCGGCCCTGCCCTGCTCATGGCGGGACTGGCCCGGACGAGCGCGGCCAACGCCTCCATCCTGCTCAATCTGGAATTGGCCGCCACCGTCGCCCTGGCGGCCACCGTGTTTCGGGAACACCTCGGTCGTCGCCTGCTGATCGGCGCCGGGATGGTGGTGCTGGCCGGAGCGGTGCTCGTGTGGGAGCCGGGGGCCGCCCTCGACACCGGCGCCCTGTTCGTCGCCGCCGCCTGTGCGGCGTGGGGAATCGACAACGGGGTCACCGCCCGGATCGACCAGCTCTCCCCGGAGCACGTCGTGGCCCTGAAGGGCTTCGGCGCAGGCGCCGTCAATCTCCTGCTCGGACTCGTGATCGCTGAGGTGGATGTTGGCTTGGGGGTCGGCTCGGCGCTCGCAGCCGTGGCCATCGGCGCCCTCGGCTACGGCGTGTCGATCGTCCTGTGGGTGAAAGGGGCTCGTGACCTGGGTGCCGCCCGAGGGCAGGTGATCTTCGCCGCCGCCCCGTTCATCGGCGCGGTCGTGGCCTGGACGGTGCTCGGGGAACCCGTGGCCGTGATCCAACTCGTGGCGGTGGCCCTCGCCGTCGTCGGTGTGGCGGTATCCCTTGAATCCTCCCACGAGCACCAACACACCCACACCCCGGTCGAACACGAACACGAGCACGAGCACGAGCACAGCCATGGTGAGGGGCACCATGACCACCATGACCTCGCAGCCCCTGGGATTCACGCTCACCGGCACCATCACCAAGCGGTCACCCACGCCCACCCGCACGTGCCTGACCTCCACCACCGGCATCACTGAGCCGAAGGCCGAACCTCGCCGGCCCTGCCGAGCTTCAGGCCTCCGGGGGCGGATCGTTGGCGCTCAGGGCCGCACCAACGATCCCGGCCCCGTTCTTGAGCTGGGCGGGGATGATCTCGGTGTCGACATCGAGCAGCGGGAGCCACTTGTCGCTCTTGCGGCTGATACCACCGCCCACGATGATCACGTCGGGCGACAGCAGGAACGTGACGTGGCGGAGGTAGCGCTCGACTCGTCCCGCCCAGGTCGACCACGACAGGTCCTCGCTCCTGCGGATGCTGGCGGCAGCCCGGCTCTCCGCCTTGACCCCGTCGAGCTCGATGTGGCCCAACTCGGTGTTGGGGACGAGGATCCCGTCGCGGAACAGACCGGACCCGATCCCGGTCCCGAACGTCAGCATCAGCACCGTGCCGCTCCGTCCCCGGCCGGCCCCATACCGCAGCTCGGCGAGGCCGGCGGCATCCGCGTCGTTCATCACCCGGACCGGGCAGCCGGTGGCTTCGGAGAAGGCCGCGTCGGCGTCGGTGCCCACCCAACCCGGGTCGAGATTGGCGGCCGAGCACACAACCCCGTTGCGGATGATGCCGGGGAACGTGGCCCCGATCGGCGCCCGCCAATCGAAGTGGCGGGCCAGCTCGGCCACCACGTCGATCATGGGTTTCGGCTTACCGGAATCCGGTGTCGAGATGCGGTGCCGTTCCTCGGCGAATGTTCCGGTGCCCAGGTCGACCGGGGCCGCCTTGATCCCCGAACCGCCGATGTCGATGCCCAGGATCAGCTGCGTCTCGTTGTCGGCCACGATCAGTCACGCTCCGTGAAGCTCGGCTTTCCGGTCGGGTGCAGCATGCCCAGTTGTGGGCGTGGCCGGGCCGCTCAGCGCCGGAAAATCTCCGGTTCCAGGGTGCTGGGCCCGACATTGGCGTCGAGCCAGCCGTTCAGGTCGGCACCCGACGCCCAGAACGATCGCACCATGCTCACGACGCGACGTGAGTGCAGCCACGAAGGGTCGCCGAAGTCCCGCATCACCATGAGCCCTTTGCGTCGGAGCAGCTCGATCCGAGGATGATCCCGGGGAAACCCGCGGGGCGCGGTCTTCAGTTCGCTGATCGCCCCGACCGTCACCCCGCCCGGCTGCGACACCGTCGCAGTCAGCGCTGCCACCTCGACACCGGTTGCGTCGTCGTCGACCGCGGCCCGGAATCGTTCCAGCTGGTCGCGGGCCATGGCGTAGTAGCCGGTACCGGCGCGCAGACCCGCCGACGACACCTCCAGGTAGAAGCCGGCCCCGCCTTCGGACTCCCCGTACGCCGCCTGCTGGGTCTTGTAGGGCGGGCGATTCTTGGCGAACCGCATGTCGTTGTGAGGCCGGAACAGGTGAAAGGGACCGAACTCGTCGAGCTCAGCACAGAGCAACCGAATCGGGTCTCGTACCGCATCGTCGTATTCGCTCCGGTGGGCCTCCCAGAACGTCTTGGTGTTGTCCTGCTGCAGCCGCCGGTAGAAGTCGAGGGCGGCCGCCGGAATACCCGTGAACGATGCCGTGTCAGTCATAGTCAGTTCCGAAATCTAGCCTCGTCAGCCATCATGGGACCCATGGGGTTGGCAGAGAATCCACCGGCCGGCTGGTATCCGCAGGAACACGGTCTCGAACGCTACTGGGATGGCGAGGTCTGGACCGAGCACACCCGCCCCGCGGTCGGGTCGACCTCCGACGCCGGCCCAGCGGCGTCGGGGCAGGCCACCGTGGCCATCCAGCCCACGCCGACCGTGCCGTACCCGGGCGTCCCCGACCCCGGCAGCGAACCTCCCGTCTCGGCCCCGACAACCCCGTACCTGGACCTGCCCCAGCCCGGCAGCGAACCTCCTGCCCCGTCCCCGGCCGATCCGTACGCGGCGAACCCGTACCCGTCGGCCCCGGCCCCATTCCCGGCCCCGCTGTCCCCGGCCGGTCAGGACCCGCTGGGCGCATACCCACCCGCCGCCGGGCCCCCACCCCCCGCCAACCAGTACCCGGCTGCGCCCTACCCCCCGAACCAGTACCCGCCGGTGCCCTATCCGGGAGGCCAGTACCCGGCCCCTACGCCACCGGGGACGGTGTACCCCGGCGGCCGGCAGCAGGGCTACGCGGCCTCGGCCGCCTACGGGACGCCGCGGCGGCGCGATCCGGCCCTGGCCTTGCTGTGCTCGTTTTTCATTCCCGGGCTGGGCAGCGCGGTCGCCGGGGACGGGGCCAAGGGCTTCGTCATCTTCCTGCTCTGGCTGGCCTCATTCGTGATCGGGACGATCCTCTTGTTCCTCATCCTCCCCGTGTTCTTCCCCCTCGGCGTGTGGATCTACAGCATGGTCGACGCCTACAACAGCGCTCGACGCTGGAACGCGGCGCGTGGCATCTACGTCTAGCCGGCTATTGGCGTCGGCTCGTCACCGCATCCCACACGGCCACCACTCCGGCGTTGAGCTCCTGGGGGAGGGCGCCGGCATCGATCACCGAGGCGGCCCGGACCGTCCAGGCGCTCACCCCGTCGGTCAGCGTCGCCTCGAAACCACCGTCGGAACCGGGCACCAGGTCACCGACCGACATCCCGTCGTACACGGTCACCATCAGGTCGGCGACACAGTGCCGTCGCAGGATACGGAACAGGGACGCCGGGGTGACCCAGAGCCGTTCGGCGGCCCCGTCCGCCGGCGGCCCGGCCGGCAGGTGCGGGCCGAGGACACCGAGCAGTCCGGTGCCCCGCAGGATCTGCTCGGCCTCCGGTGTCAGGGCCACCGGCCGCTCATCGAGGGGACCCACCGCATCGTCGGCCGCGGCCCCGCTCGGCTCCCCGGCCAGCACGCTGGCGACACCCACCGCCGAGGCCACCTCGGCGGCCACCACCGCCACCGGTCCCGAACCGATCACGAGCAGGGGGGTGGTGATCACGACCGACACAACGGGTGCCGCCTCAGAAGACGGCCAGCGGGTTGACCGGGCTCCCGGTCACCCCCTGGAACCGGATGGGGGCGAGCACGAACTGGAACGACCAGCGGCCGCGTTCGGCGCACGCCTCGGCCAGGTCCTCGAGCTGGCAGTTGTCGATCAGCCACAGGCCCATGGCCACGATGCCGACCATGTGGATCGGCATCGTCACCTGCTCGTATCCCGACGGTGATGGATCCTGGGCCACGTCGGAACCGATCATGGCGATACCCCGCTCCTGCAGCCACGGCAGGCACGATGCCTGGAAACCGGACCGGGGCCGGTTGGCGTTGTAGTCCCGCTTCTCCACCCGCCGCCGGGCCCCCTCACCGGTGCGCAGCAGCAGCACATCGCCCGGCTCGCAGCGCACCCCGGCCTCCTCCTCGGCCGCCTCCAGGTCGGCCGGGTGGATGTGATCGTCGGCATCGAGCGCCTCGACCCCCCGCAGCCGAGCCATGTCGAGCAGCACACCCCGGGTGGTCACTCCCTCGGCCACCGAGACAATGTCGTGCCGGCGGGCCCCCTGACGGTCTGACACCAGCGAGGCCGGCGCCCCGCCGTACATCTTCCCGTCCCAGAAGATGTGGGCGAGGGAGTCCAGGTGGGTGACGTCCAGACCGTGGAACACCATCCCGATGTACTCCTGTGCGCCACCGGCCCGCCCGTCGCCCAGCAAACCGACCCGATCCGGGTCGTCCAGGCCGAGGCCGGTGGACAGCATGTAACGCTGGGATTCGACGGTGGCGCCCGGTTGCTGCCCGGTGCGGATGTCCCAGGCGCACGACACCGACACCCCCTCGGTGACCAGCCGGGCCGCGGCCACCCGCTTGGCCGGGGTCACATGGTTGAGGGTGCCGAGCAGGTCGTCGTCACCCCAACGTTTCCAGTTCGACAGGGTGTCGAACCAGCCCAGGATCTCTTCCTCCGACGGTGCCGTCATGGCTGCCCCCTCGATTCCTCACTACCGTTCGCGACGGTTGTTCGCGGCGGTTCGGGTCGGTCCCGGATGCTAGTTCGGACCGGGGGCCGGGTCCGCAGTGGCGATCGCATCGAACAGGTCGTCGTAGCCGGTCATCGACGGCAGATTGGCGTTGGCGTCGCGGACCGTCGCCGATGGGCGGAACAGCACGGCCTGGTCGGCGGCCCGCAACATGGCGAGGTCGTTGAACGAGTCACCGACGGCCATCACCCGGTAACCCAGATCCCGGAAACCCTGCACCGCCCGGAGCTTGGCGTCCGCACAGCGCACCTCCGCCCCGGTCACGGCACCATCGACGATGTCGAGTCGGTGGCACAGCACCATCGGGCGGCCCAGCTTGGCGAACAGCGGATCTGACAGCTGCTCGAAGGTGTCGGACAGGACCACGACCGGCCACCGGGACCGGACCCGGTCGAGGAAGTCCTGGGCACCGGGGAGCGGATCGAGTCCTTCCACCACCGACATGAGGTCGCCGAAGCTGATGCCGTGCCGGTCGAGGACGCCGAGGCGCATGGCCATCAGCTCCTGGTAGTCGGCCACGTCGCGGGTGGTGGCGCGGAGGGCCTCGATCCCGGTCTTGGCGGCCACCGCCATCCAGATCTCGGGGGTCAACACCCCCTCCATGTCGAAGGCCACCAAGAGCTGGGGTACCGGTTCACGCTTCGGCATCGGGGAGGTCACCTGGTTGATTGTGGCGGATCGCGACCCCGAGTCGGCACCCAACCGCCTGGTTCGTCCCGTGACATCCCCGATGTCGGCGTGCTAGACGTAGCGGATGGATCGGGTACTCGAGGGGGTTCGGGTGTTCGAGATGGGGATCGCCATCGCGGCACCGAACGCGGGGCGGATGCTGGCCCATCACGGCGCCGAGGTGTACAAGGTCGAGTCGCCGACGGCGCCCGACGTGGTCCGGCTCCTCGGATCCGCCTGGTTGCGCGACGACGAGGAACGGGCGGCCGCCTGGCCCGATTCGAGCCCGTACGTGGCCGAGATGAACGCCGACAAGCGGAGCGTCGCCCTCGACCTGAAGCATCCGGCCGGTCGGCAGGCGGCCCGGGACCTGCTGGCCGGCTGCGACGTGTTCCTGGCCAACTACGGGGCCCGGGCCCTAGCCGAGGCGGGATTCGACTACGCCTCGGTCCGCGAGTTCCGACCCGACATCGTCTACGTGCATCTGCCCGGTTTCGGGGCCGACCCGTCGTCGCCCTACTACCGGTTCGTGGCCTGGGGTCCCAACCAGGCCCCCCTGGTCGGGATCGACGCCCTGACCGGGCATCCGGACCGGGAGCCGGCCGGGATCGCCACCATCGCCCCGCCCGACTACTTCAGCTCGCTCCAGGCCACCCTGGCCGTCGTCGCCGGCCTGGAGCACCGCGACCGGACCGGCGAGGGGATCCATGTGGACATCTCCCAGTTCGAGTCGACGATCTCCAACCTGCTCGGACCGTTCGTGCTCGACTACGAACTCAACGGCCGGGTCCAGACCCGCACCGGGAACCAATCGGCCTGGTACGCCCCGGAAGGGGTGTACCCCTGCGCCGGCGAGGAGCGGTGGATCGCCATCAGCGTCCCCGACGACGCCGCCTGGAACGCCCTCGCCGCCGAGGCTCCCCCCGGTCTGGCCGACGATCCCCGGTTCGCGGTCACCGACGGCCGCATGGCGGCCGCCGCCGAACTCGACGAGGCCATCACCGCCTGGACCGTGAACGAGGAGGCCCTCGATCTGGCCGCCCGGCTGCAACGGGCCGGGGTGGCCGCCCACCTGGTGGCCGCCAACGAGGACCTCCTCGAGGACGCCCACCTCAAGGCCTCCGGGTGGTATCAGGTCCGCCCCGGACGGCGGTTCGTCCGCGACGTGTACAGCGGTCACCCGATCCATCTGTCCGACACCCCGGGTCGGTTCGAACGGGCCGGACCGTCGCTCGGCGAGCACACCGTGGCCGCGCTGGCCGAGGTGGCCGGGTACGACCCGGCCCGGACCGAGGAGCTCGTCGCCGCCGGGGCCGCCTTCGTCGAGACCGAACCGGACCTGGTCCTCGAACGTCCGTACGAGGAGTGGTTGCACGTCCTGTTCCCGCGCCACGCCGTCGACGCCCGCGACCGATGACCGGGCCGTACCACGACGTCACCGTGATCGACCTGTCCGGGTTGGCCGGCGCCCAGGTGGGGCGCATGCTGGCCGGGCTGGGCGCAGACGTCATCAAGATCGAACCCCCGTCGGGCAACCCGATGCGGCGGCTGGGCCCGTTCGCCCCCGACCGGGAGACGTCGCTGTGGTGGGCCTACCTGGCGATGGGCACCCGCAGCGCCGTGGTCGATCTCGATGACGACAGCCATCTCGCCGACCTGTCCGCCCTGCTGGCGACGGCCGATGTGGTGGTCGACGATCACGGCCCCGGTGTGCTCGACGGCCGGGGGATCGGCCACGACACTGTGGCCGCCACCAACCCCGGGGTGGTCCGCGTCGAGATCACCCCGTTCGGGCCGAGCGGACCGAAACGGGTCTGGAGGTCATCGAACCTGGTTGCCAGGGCCGCCTCCGGGGTCCTCTACACCGTCGGCTTCGAGGACCAGGCACCCGTGGTGCCCGGCGGCCCGGCCCAGCTCGCCATGCACGCGGTCGGGATGGAGGCCGCCTTCGGCGCCGCCCTCGGCCTCCGGGCCCGCCGGATCACCGGCCGGGGTCAGCGGGTCGGCGTGTCCCTGGTGGAGGCGTGCCTCAGCTTCGCCCCCGAGACCGGGGTCCCGTTGCTGCTCGACGATCGGGTCCATCGGGGCCGGACCGGCAACCGGCGCAACCTCGGCCGCCCGTTCGGCCTGTACCCCTGTGCCGACGGGTACGCCTCGATCCTGGTGCTCATGCCCCGCCATTGGGACGCCATCGCGGCCTGGGTCCACGAGGCGTGCGGCAACGACGCCATCACCGATCCGGTGTTCGCCGACATCGGGGTGCGGGCCGAGACGATGGAACTCGTCGACGCCTGGGTGGAGGAACTGTCGATGTCGATGACGGTGGCCGAGTTGTTCCAGGAGGGCCAGCGTCGCGGCATCCCCGTCACCCCGGTGAACACCGTCGATTCGCTCCGCGCCGACCCCCACCTCGATGCGGTCGGATTCTGGCGTCCCGGTGAACTCCCCGACGGGCAGAAGGTCACCGTGCCCGGCCCGCCGATGCGGACGACCGCCGACTGGTGGGAGATCGGGCGGGCACCCCGGCTGGGCGAGCATACCGGTGCCGTGTTTCCCGGCCGCCCCGACCGGTAGCCCGTGCCGGCACCGTGTTCCCGGGCCGCCCTGGCCGGTGTGCCCCCGACCGGGTGGCCGTTGACGGGGTCAGCCGGGCACGTGGTGGCCGCCGACCAGCCGGGTCCGGCCCCGGAACAACGCCACGATCTCACCGTCGGCGTTCACCACCGTCACATCGTGCACCGCCGCCCGACCCTGCCGGTGCACGGTGAGGGCGGTTGCGGTCAGCACATCGCCCAGCCGGGCGGGTCGGACCCAGTCGATGTCGGCCTGGGCGGCCACGGCCCGTTCGTTGGCCGCGTTCGACACATAGGCCATCGCCGAGTCGGCCAGGGTGAAGATGATGCCGCCGTGGCACACATCGAGCCCGTTGACCATGTCGGCGCGCACGGTCAGTTCCACCACGGCCCGGTCGGTCTCGGTGGATCGGACCACGATGCCCAACGCCGTGGCGGCGCGGTCGTTGGCGTACATCGCGGCGGTGACGTCGTCGGGGTTGACCGGCGACGGGCTCGACGGCGGGCCGGCGGCCACAGGCGGATGGTCGATCATCGGCGCCGAACCTACTCGCCGGCACCAGGCGGGACCGAATGCGACCAGCGGGAGGATCGCGTCCACCCGGGTTCGGCCGGTACCGGACCACCAGCTAGCATGCGCCGTTCAGCCCGCAAGATTCGGACCATTGGAGGTCACCATGACGCTTACGGCTCACCTGCTCGCTCGACTCGACCGGTCACGCCCCGCCCCCATGGCGTCGGCCCACTGTGATGGACCGTGTGGTGTGTACGACCCGGCCAGCACCCGGGTGGCGGCCGAGGCGGTCGTTTCGATGACCAAGAAGCTCCAGGCGCTCGACATGAGTGCGCCCGACCACCTGAACACCTACGTTCGCTACGTCAACATCAAGGAGGAGCAGGCCCAGATCGTGAAGGACGAGCTCGCCATCCTCTGGAGCGACTACTTCAAGCCCGAGCACCTGGAGACCTTCCCCGATCTGCACGACACCTTCTGGAAGGCCATCAAGGCCGCGTCGGCCTGCAAGGTCTCGGTCAGCACCGAGGCCTGCGACGATCTCATGGCCAGGGTGGAGACGATCCACAACATGTTCTGGCAGTCCAAGGGCCGCGACGTCCCGTGGGTGCTCGCCAACCCGTGATCGTGGGAGGTTCGGCCCGGTTCTGTCCGGGCCGGTACCGGCCGTGATCATCTACCGGCCCCTGTTCGACGCCGGGGCCGAACTCCTGGCCTGGGCCGGCGGCCGTCGCCGCCGGTACCGGGTCACCGGACCATCGATGGAACCGACGCTCCGCGCCGGCGAACAGGTGCTGGTGAACGACCGGGCCCCCGCCCGCCGTGGTGACGTCATCGTCGCCCGCCACCCCGAACGGCCCGATCTGGTCGTCGTCAAACGGGTGGCCGAGGTGGGCGACGACGGCCGGATCACCCTGGTCAGCGACAACCCAGCCGCCGGCACCGACTCCCGACGTTGGGGTCCCGTGGCCGGCGACGCCGCCCTCGGCCGGGTCGTGCTCGTGCTCGACCGGCCGACCGCGTCACTGGCCCAACCCGAAGATCCGGGCCGGGCGGGCCGCCCACGCGGCGCCGGGGGAGCGACGTCGGTCACCTTCGGCCACGGCCTTCGGCGGTGGCTCCGCCGCTAGCCCGCAATAGCCTCGTCGAGTGCTCACCGTGTCAGGCCTGTCGGTGGCCCACGGGGCCCGCCAGTTGTTCCGGGACGTGACGTTCCGGTTGTCGCCGGGGCGGCGGATCGCCCTCATCGGGGGCAACGGGGTGGGCAAGACCACCATCTGCGAGATCGTGGTCGGCATCCGCCAGCCCGACCGGGGGGAGGTCTCCCGACCCTCCGACTACCGCATCGGCTACCTGCCCCAGGAGCTGCTCGAATCGGGGCACGGCACCATCATCGAAGAGGTCCTGGCCGGGTCGGCCGAGGTGGTCGCCCTCGAACACGAACTCCGGCGCCTCGAGGTCGAGATCGGCGCCGCCGAGGGTGCCGCCCTCGACACCGCGATGGCCGCCTACGGGGTGGCCCAGAGTCGGTTCGAGGCCCTCGGTGGCTACCAGTTGGAGGCCGAGGCCCGACGGGTGCTCGGTGGGCTCGGGTTCTCCACCGACGACATGGACCGGCCGTTGCGCTCCATGTCGGGCGGGTGGCAGATGCGGGCCTCGCTGGCCCGCCTGCTGGTCCAGAAACCCGACGTGCTGGTGCTCGACGAGCCCACCAACCATCTGGACGTCGATTCGGTGGCCTGGCTGGAGGAGCAGCTGGCCGCCTGGCCCGGGGCCCTGCTGTTCGTCTCCCACGATCGGGACTTCATCGACGCGGTGGCCGAACGCTGCCTCGAGGTGGCCTTCGGGACGGCAACCGAGTACATCGGCGGCTTCGCCGAGTTCATCGTGGCCCGAGAGGAACGGATCGCCGCCCTCGAAGCGGCCGCGGCCCGTCAGGCCAAGGAGATCGAACGGGTCGAACGGTTCATCGATCGGTTCCGCTACAAGGCGACCAAGGCCCGGCAGGTCCAATCCCGGATCAAGACCCTCGAACGGCTGGAACGGATCCAGGTGCCCACCGAGGCCGACCTGAAACTCCGGTTCGCCTTCCCCGACCCGCCCCGATCGGCCCGGGTGGTCGTCGAACTCGACGACGTGACCCTGGCCTACGGCGACGGTGACCCGGTGGTCAGCCAGGTCGATCTGGTGGTCGAACGAGGCCAGAAGCTGGCCTTGCTCGGCCCCAACGGGGCCGGCAAGTCGACCCTGGTGAAAGCGATCCTGGGTCAGCTCGAACCGCGGGCCGGTTCGGTCCGGCTGGGCGCCAACGTCGACGTGGCCTACTTCGCCCAGCATCAGGTCGACGCCCTCGACCTCGACCGGACCGTGGAGCAGGAGTTCCGTCATTCCGTCGGTGAACAACCGAAGAACCGGAACCTTCGCACCGTGCTCGGCTCGTTCGGGTTCTCCGGAGACGCCGCGGATCGACGCGTCGGTGACCTCTCCGGGGGGGAACGGACCCGGCTGGCCCTGGCCGAGGTCATGTGCAACCCGGTCAACCTGCTCGTCCTCGACGAGCCGACCAACCATCTCGACCTGCCCAGCTGCGACCTGCTGGAAGACGCCCTGGGTGCCTACCCGGGGACCGTCATCCTGGTCAGTCACGACCGGTACCTGATCCGCAACACCGTGGAGGAGGTGGTTGAGGTCCGGGACGGTTCGATCACCCATCACCGTGACGTGGAGGAGACGGTGCTGCACCCCTCGGGGGTTGCCGCGGCCGCCCCGCTCGGGGCCACCCGGCGGGCCTCGACCGCCCGATCCGAGGCCGCCTCCGCGACCGGTCCGACCGGGAACGGCCCCTCGGGGAACAAGCGGTCGGGCGACCAGCGCTCAGGGAACGCCCGATCCAAGGCCGGCTCGCCCCGGTCGGGCAACCAGGGGGAGCACCGCAACGCCGCCCACCGGGCCAACCGGAAGATCCGCAATCGGGTGGACCGGCTCGAGAAGCAGGCCACCGAGGCCGAGGCCGAGGTGCGCCGCATCGAGAGCGAGCTGGCCGACCCCGACATCTACCAGGATCAGGCTCGGATGAACGATCTGGTCAACGAGCACGAGCGGGTATCGGCCCGCGCCACGCGCTTGCTGGCGGAATGGGAGCAGGCCGCCCTCGATCTCGAACGGGCCGAGTCCTGACCCAACCGTTCCCGGCGGATCAATCGTCGAGGTTCAGGGCGTTGCCGATCAGGCCGAGGTGGGAGTAGATGTGGGGCGTGTTGCCGAGCGCCCGCTGGGCTTCGGCGTCGTACTCCTCCGACAGCAGGCCGGTTGGCCCCACGAGGTCGCACAGCTGAGCGAACAGATCCTCGGCGTCGTCGACCCGCCCGGTCAGCACCATGGCGTCGATCAGCCATGACGTCATCAGGTGATAGCCGCCCTCCCGGCCGGCCAGGCCGTCGTGTTCCAGGTAGCGGTGCACGGTCGGGCCGCGCCGCAACTCCCGTTCCACCGTGGCCATGGTCGACAGGAACCGCTCGTCGGTGGGGGCCAGCAGGCCCCACAGGCCGATGGCGAGGACCGAGGCGTCCAGATCGGTGCCGTCGTAGGCGGCCGTGAACGACCCGACCCGGGGCTTCCAGCCGTTGGCGACCACGTCGGCGGCGATGGCGGACCGGAGCTCCGGCCAACGGTCGGGGACCTCGTGACCCCACGCCTCGGCTGCCGCCACGGCCCGGTCGACGGTGGCCCACGCCATCACCTTGGAGTACACGTGCTGGCGGGGCGGCCGCCGGATCTCCCAGATCCCGTGATCGGGGTGCTGCCACCGCTGGTCGACCACGTCGACCAGGGCGACGACCAGATCCCAGTAGGCCGAGGACGGGGCCGCGCCCGCCTGCTGGAGAACCCGGACGAGTTCGACCACGGGTCCGAAGGCGTCGATCTGGGGTTGGACGTCGGCCGCGTTGCCCACCCGCACCGGGCGGCTCCCGGCGTATCCGGCGAGGTCGTTGATCTCCGCCTCGGGGGCCAGGTGCCGCCCGGTGACGCTGTACACCGGGGCCAGGCGGGCCGCGCCGGAGCGGGTCTCGATCACCCCGAGCAGCCACTGCAGGAAGCCGACGCCCTCCTTGATGGAGCCGACGCGGGCCAGGGTCGTGGCCGCCATGGCCCCATTGCGGATCCAGCAGTAGCGGTAGTCCCAGTTCCTGACCCCGCCGAGGTGTTGGGGGAGGCTGGTGGTCGGCGCGGACACGATGGCCCCGGTCGGGGCGTGGCACAGGGCCTTGAGCACGAGGGCGCTGCGGGCGGCCCGTTCCCGTTCCCGGTCCGGCAGGGCGAGCCCGGCCATCCAGCTCGACCAGAACTGTTCGGTCTGCCGACCCCGATCCTCCTCGGAGACCGGGTCGGCCCGGCAATTGCTCGTCCCCGCCCGCAACTCCAGGACCAGGCCGTGCGACGGGATGTCGACCCGGGCCCGGGCGGTCTGATGCGAGCCCTCGTCGACGATCGACCACGCCACCCCGGGGGACCGGAGGGCCATCCGATCCGCGGTCCCGGTCACCACCAGCCCATCGGGTCGGATCTCGAGCCGGGTGGCCACCCGCCCGAAGTCGAGCCGGGGGGCGAACTCGATCTCGGCCCGGCCGCTGCCCTCGATCCGCCGGATCAGATCCGACCGGCGGGCCAGGTGGTCGACCCGGTCCGCCGAGGCGTCGAGGTAATCGGTCACGGTGAAGGTGGGGAACTCGGTGCTCAGCACCATGGTGTCGGGCCGGTACCGCTGGGCGAGGGGTTGGCGGCCGTCATGATCGGCGACCACGAACCGGCCGGCCTGGGGGCCGCCCACCAGCTCCCCGAACACCGACGCCGAGTCGATCCGGGGGGTGCACATCCAGGAGATCCGGGCCGATGGGCTCACCATCGCCGTGGTCCGCTGGTCCGAGAGCAGGGAATGCCGGTCGATCGGGACGATGTTGGCCGACTGCAGCCAGTCGGAGCGGAACTCCAGCAGGAGCTGGAGGATCTCCGCCACCACCATCGGGCTGGCGACCCGGAACCTGGCCACGGTCGGACCGTCACCCACCCGCACCCCGACGTCGGCGCCACCGAGGGTCCGGAACGCATCCTCGTCGGTGACGTCGTCGCCGAAGAACACGGCCGCAGTGGCGTCCACCCGGGTGCGGATGGCCTGCAGCGCGGTGCCCTTGTCGGCGTCGACGACCGCCATCTCCATGACCAGGTGCCCGCTCCGGGTGTGAACCCCGTCCGCGCTGGCCGGACCTCTCACCAGCTCGTCCCGGGCCGCCTTGGCCACCTCGGGGTCCAGGTTGCGGAAATGGAACGCCACCCCGGCGGGCTTGTGCTCCACCCGGGCGCCGTAGGTGACCCCCACCGCGGTTACCTGGTCCCGCAGGGTCTCCAACCGCTCGGACAGCTCGGGCGACAACTGGGAGGCGAAGCCGACATCGAACTCGCCCCCATGGCTGCCCACCAGGGCGATCTCCTCCGGTAGCCGGGACAGCAGGGCCAGATCACGCAGGCTCCGTCCCGAGATGACCGCCACACTGGTGTGGTCGAGCGCCGCGAGGGACCGCAACGCCGACGCGGAGGGCGGGTGGGCCCGGGCCGCCATCGGGTCGTCGACGATCGGGGCGACCACCCCGTCGAAGTCGGTGGCCACCAGCAGGCGGGGGGTGCGGGCCAGTTGGCCGAGCTGTTCGCTCAGCTCGCCCAGATTCTCGCTTGTCATGCTCAGCCCTCGAACCTCGTCTACCGTGCCCGCGTCCCGCTCCGGCGCCCTGACCACACGAAACGGGCGGACACCATCTACCGTCGTGCGAGAGTACCGGTGATCGGACGTGTCGTGTCGGAGGCGGTCGTTGGCCGACGGTTCCCCCAGAGTTCCCCCCAAGAGCTATCTTCCCGAAGGGCCGTTGCTGGCCACCGTGGCCGTGCTCGGCGCGCTCCTGATGCTGGCCACCCTGCTGGTGGTCTCGGACCCGCCCGAACCCGTGGTGGCCGCCTCCGGGGTCGATCGGCGCACCCGGCCCGACGTCCGGCCCACCGCACCGCCGTCCACCACCACACCGCCCTCCAGCGCACCCGACGGTTCCGGCGCCGACGGTGACGCCCAGGCCGAACCGGAACAGGAACTGGAGCCGGTGGCCTGCCCGGCCGGGGTCGACCCGGTCGTCTGCAACGCGGCCGCCTTCGTGGAGGAGTACCGGGGCCGGCCGTTCCTGACCTTCCCCACGGTGGAGGTGATGGACGATGCCGCCTTCGACGAGGCCCTCCTGTCCGACCCCGGCGCCGATGAGGCCGACCTCGAAGCCGAAGACGCCCTGCTCACCGCGATGGGACTGATCGACGATGATGTCGACCTGGCCGCCGACTACCAGGACGGCCTGACCGCCGGGGTGGTGGGGTTCTACGACCCCACCACCGAGGAGCTGGTGGTGCGGGGCACCGAGTTCAACCTGTACGTCCAGTCGGTCCTGGTCCACGAGCTGGTCCACGCCCACGACGACCAGTGGGCGGACCTCGAACGGGAGGCAGCCAACGACGACGCCGACTACGCCTCCCTGGCCGTGATCGAGGGCAACGCCAGCCGGGTGGAGGAGGCGTGGATCGGGGCGCTGAGCGCCGCGGACCGGGACCGTCTCGAGCAGGAGCGCCAAGCCTCCATCAGTGACGCCGATCTGCGGGACCTGCTGGAGCTGCCGTCGATCGTGATCGACCTGACCCTCTCGCCCTACGAGGACGGCCTCGTCTATGTCGAGGCCGTGGCCGCCGCCGGTGGCGAACCGGCGGTGAACGAAGCCCTGACGTTCCCCCCGACGACCAGCGAGGACATCCTCCACCCCGACGTGTCGGTGGGCGGCCCCGGCACGGACGTCGACGTCGAGGTGGCCGCCCCCGGCGTTGACGGCACCGTCGTCGACGAGGACCAGATGGGTGAGTTGTTGCTGCGGGAATGGTTCGGGCCCCGGGCCGCCGCCGGTTGGGCCGGGGACCGGTACGTGTTGTGGACCGGCCCCGATGGCCGTTCCTGCGTCACCGACCTGGTCGCCACCGACACCATGGCCGACCGCGACGAACTCGCCCAGGCCGTCACCACCTGGGTTGCCGAGCGACCGTCGGACCGGTCACTGACCGTCGTCACCGTCGACGATCGGGAACTGCTCAGCATCTCCGGGTGTGCCTGAACCAGCCGGGAGATCAGACGTCGGCGCAGGGCTGCAGGATCCGCTCCGCCATGGCCGCCGCGGTGTCGGCGGTGGCCCCGTTGGCCAGCATGAACGCCGGGACGATCGACCGGGTCACCCCGATCGAGGCCAGTTCCTGGGCCGCACCGACCGGGTCGTCGCCGAACAGGCCGGGGTGTCCGGCGGTCAACTCGATGGCTTCGGGGTCACGGCCGGCGTCGGCGGCGGTCTGGCGGGCGATGTCGAACAGCTCCCGCAGCTCGTCGACCGACCCCTTGCCCGGGAAGAACCCGTTGCCGAGCCGCCCCGCCCGGCGGGCCGCCGCCCGGGAGTGGCCGCCGACCACGAACGGGACCTCACCGGCTGCCGGTTTCGGATTGGAGGCCACCCCGTTGAACGAGGTGAACCTCCCCTTGTAGGCGGCGTCATCGTCGGCCCACAGGGCCCGCATGGCCTCGATGTACTCGTCGGTGATGGCGCCCCGGTGTTCGAACGGGACGCCGAGGGCCACGAACTCCTCTTCCAGCCAGCCGACCCCGATACCGAGCACCAGGCGGCCGTTGGACAGCGAATCGAGGGTGGCCACCGACTTGGCCAGAACCAGCGGATTGCGTTCCGGCAGGATGAGGATGCCGGTGGCCAGCTTGATGGTGGAGGTGGCGGCGGCCGCGAACGACAACCAGATCAGCGGATCGGGGAGCGGGGTGGACGCGTCGCCCGGCATCCGGCCGCTCGGTGCGTACGGGTAGGCCGAGGCGTACTGCTGGGGCCAGATGACGTGCTCCACCGTCCACAAGGATTCGAAACCGACGGCCTCCGCCGCTCGGGCCACCTCGACCAACCCGTCGGCGGTGACATAGGGGCCGGTGTTCGCGAACATGAGACCGAAATCCATGGCTGAGTCATAGGTCACCACCGGGTGGTGGGGCAAGCCCCGTCACCACCCGGTCACCCGTTGGGTCAAACGGCCGCCGGTGCGGCACGCTGGTGGCATGAAGATCCGCATTGGGTACGGGCTCGGCACTCGCAGCCGCACCAACGATCCGGACCGGTTCGGGGCGCTGGTCGACGCGCTGGAACGCGAACGGTTCGACTCGTTGTGGTTGTCGGAACGGATCGGGGGTGACTGCCCCGATCCCGTGGTCGGCATGGCGTTCGCCTGCGGCCGGACCACCCGGCTCAAGGTCGGGATGTCGGTGATGGTCCTCCCCGGCCGGAACCCGGTGGTCCTGGCCAAGACGCTGGCCAGTCTCGACCGGCTCTCCAACGGGCGCCTCCTGCCCGCGTTCGGGCTCGGGGTGGCCGACTCGGCCGAGCATCAGGCGTTCGGGGTTCAGCGCAAGGAGCGGGGCGCCTGGTTCAACGAGGCCCTGCCCCTGATGCGGCGCCTGTGGTCGGAGGACGACGTCGACCATCACGGGCCCCGGTTCGATCTGGAGGCCGTCACGGTGCGTCCCCGGCCGGCCCAGGACCCGCTTGAGGTCTGGTTGGGCGGGATCGCCCCCCTCGAGCTCAAGCGGGTCGGTCGTCATGCCGACGGTTGGCTCCCGTCGTTCTGCACCGCCCCGCAGGTGGCCGAGGCCCGGGTGGTGGTGGAGCGGGTCGCGGCCGAACACGACCGCACGATCGACCCTGAGCACTTCGGGGCCCTGATCGCGTATCGCACCGACGACCGCCCGGTGCCCGAACGGACCGCCGAGCTGGCCAAGATCCGCAACCCCGACGCCGACGTCAACGAGATCATCCCGACCCGAGCCGATCTACCCGCGGCGATCGGCCGGTTCGTCGACGTGGGTTTCTCCAAATTCGTACTCATTCCCACCAACGAGCCCGACGACTGGGACGTCGAGCTCGCCGACGTTGCCGCCCGGGTCCGGCCCCTGGAGACCTGAGCGAATGGACCCAGGTTTTTCCGTCATGACCGTTCATTCATAGCGCTGAGTGATAGTCTGCACCTCCGACCAATTCGCTGGATGTGCATGTCGAGTTTCACCGAAAGAACTGACCGCGCCGCCGCCACCCGTGACCTTTTGATGAGGTCGGCGCGGCTCGCGTTCGAATCGGACGGCTTCGACGGGACCAGTGTGAGCAGGATCGTGGAGCTGGCCGCGGTCTCACGCGGCACCTTCTACCTGTACTTCGACTCCAAGGAGGGGGTGTTCCGGGCCCTGGTCGATCAGCTCCAGGAGCAGATCCTGGCCGCCCAGGTGTGGCCGAGGACCATGGCCGGACCGGAACTGGTCCGGGCCGCGATCGGCCAGTTCATGGAGTTCTACCGCGACCACGCCCAAATGATGGCCGTCCTGGAACAGGTGGCCGCCTATTCTCCAGAATTCAGGCAGTTGCGTCTGGACATGAGGCGGGGTGCGGCAGTGGCAGCACGGCGCTTCATTGAATCTCAACGCCGGAAAAAAATCATCTCTTCATCGGTTGATACCCGGACCGCGGCCACCGCACTCACCGGCATGATCGACCGATTTGCCTATGTGTGGTTCGTGCTCGAGGAGGACTTCGACATGGAGGTCGCGATCGACACCCTCACCGAGTTGTGGATCCGGAGCCTCGGGGGCGACTACACCCCGGCCTGATCGGGAGCGGTCATGGTGCCGGTGTCGGCGCGCACCTGGCCGGGGTCGGCGAGCACCCGGGTCCGGATCCGGTCGGTGTCGGCCCCCAGCACCGGGGCGGCCGAACCGGGCGTGGCCGGCCAGGTCGGAGCCCGCCACGGGACCCCGGGGAGCGGCCGGGCCCCGACCACGGGATGGGGGAGGGCGGGGGCGAACCGTCGGGCGGTCAGGTGGGGGCAGGCCGCCACCGCGTCGACGCGCCGCACGGCCCGGGCGGGAACCCCGTGGGCGACGAGCACGGCCTCGGCCTCGGCCAGGGTCCGTTCGGCCGTCCACCGCTCGATGATCGCCTCCAACTCGTCCTCGTGGCGGCGCCGGTCGGCCGGGGTGGCGAAACGGGGGAGTCCGGTCAGGTCGGGCCGGTCGAGCGCCGTGGCCAGGGCGGCGAACCGGTCGTCATCGGTCACCGATACCGCCACCCATTCGTAGTCACCGGCGCAGCGGAACACCCCGTGGGGGACCCGGGTCGTGTCCCGGTTGCCGACCGGTTCGGCCGTCCGCCCCGTGGCCGACAGGGTGAGCACTCCGGTGGGCACCGCGGCGATCCAGGCCTCGATCATGGCCACGTCCACCCGGACACCTTGACCGGTTCGCCGGACCTCGGCCAGCCCGGCCACGGCGGCCAGGGCGCACGGGAGACCCGAACCCGGGTCCGGCAGTGACATCGGCAGTTCGGTGGGGCCGCCCCCGGGCCGGCCCACCAGGGCGTTCAGCCCCGACAGGGCGTCGATGATCGAGCCGTACGCGGGCCGGTCCCGTTCGGGCCCGGTGGCCCCGAACCCCGACAGCGACACGGTCACCAGCCGGGGGTTGAGCTGCTGCAGGGTGTCGTCGTCGAACCCGAGGCGTTCGAGGGCGCCGGCCCGCATGTTCTCGATCACCAGGTCGCTGCGGCGGATCAGTTCGGCCAGTTCGGCCCGGCCGGCCGGATCGGTCAGGTCGAGCGCCACCGACACCTTCCCCTGGTTGTACTGGTTGAAATAGCCGGACCGGTCGAGGCCCGGCTCGTCGTCGGCGAACGGACCGAGAACCCGGGTGACGTCGGGTCGTTCGGCGTGTTCGACCTTGATCACTTCGGCCCCGAGGTGGGCCAGGTGCATGGCCGCGTACGGACCGGCCCAGACCCGGGTCAGGTCGACGACCCGGATGGTGTCGAGCGGGCCCCGGGTTGCGCCGTTCGGCCCGGGGCCCGACTCGGTCGGGGACCGGTGGCGCCTGGCGCCCTCCGGCCACGAAGGGGTGTCGTCGTCGACCCCGACCGAGGCCAGGACCCGGGGTGCGGTGGGTCGGACCTGGTCGAAGCGGTACGGGGCCGAGGGGGCGATCAGCGGCCGCCCCGCCCCCGGCAGGGTCAGGGGACGGAGGTAGGCCCGCTCGGCCAGCTGCTCCCACCCCATCACGTCCTCGGCGTCATTGACCAGGGACGCGGCCACCCCGATCCGGCGGGCTGCGTCGAGGAACCAGGTGCTGTCGACCTCGGCCATGGCCGGGGTGACCAGCGACGCCACCGCGTCGGCCTGCTCGATCCGGCCGGCGGTGGTGGCGAACAGGTCGAGGTGGCCCCACTCCGGGTCGCCGAGCAGGCCGACGAAGCCGCGCCACTGGGCGTCGTCGGTGATCTGGATCAGGACCTCACCACCGTCGCGGCACCGGAAGATCCCCCACGGCCAGACCCCCCGGACGCCGTCGTGGGCGGGCACGTCACCGGTGTAGACCACGGTGCTGTAGGCGGTGGCCAGCGAGCCGGCCATGACCTCGAGCGCGGCGATATCGATCGTGGCCGGTCGGCCGTCCAGCCAGGCCGCGGTGCCGGTCAGCGCCGCGCAGCAACCCGCCAGCACCTGCGACAACTCGCCCGGTACCCGGATCGGCATGGGATCGGGGTCGTTGGAGACGGTGGAAGCCACCGAGAGGAAACCGCTGGCGGCCAGGGTCAACAGGTCACCCTCGGGGTCCCCGGCGAAGGGACCCGATCGGCCCCACGCCGACACGTCGACCACCGTGGCACCCCCGGTGCCGGCGGCGCGGATCGGTTCGACCAGGGACTCGATCGAACCGTCGGTCACGACCAGGTCGGCCCCGGCCAGCCATCGGGCCGCCGCGGGAGCGGCCGAGCCGACCGAACGTTTGCCGGCGAGGTGATAGGCGGCCACGGCGCTGCGGTCCGGCCCGGGTTCGTCGTCGAGGAACGGCGGGCACGACCGCAACGGATGCCCGCCCGGGGGTTCGAGCAGCACCACCTCGGCGCCCAGGTCGGCCAGGAGGCGACCGGCGTACGCCGTCGCCACGGTGGTGCCCGCCTCGACCACCCGCAGCCCGGTGAGGGGACCGGAGCCCGGGTGCTGCCGCCGGGGGTCCGGTGCGGCCGGACCGTTCACGGCCGGGGTTCCTTGGGCAGGCCGAGCGAACGCTCGGCCAGGGTGTTGCGCTGGATCTCGTCGGTACCGCCGGCGATCCGCAACCCGGGTGTGCCGCACAGGAACCGGCCCCAGGTGTAGGTCCCCCAGGCGCCGGTGTCGGCCACCATGGCCGGGCCGAGCACGGCCCCGGCCAGATCAGCGATCCGCCGGAGCTGGGTGGTGTAGAGCAGTTTGGCGATCGACCCCTCCGGGCCGGGCTCGGCCCCCGCCTCCTCCGCCGCGGCCTGCCGCAGCCGGAGGTAGCGGACGAGTTCCTCGTGGATGTGGACCTCGGCCAGCTTCGACCGGATGAGCGGGTCGCCGGTCCGGTCCATGGCCCCGGCCAGGGCCCGCACCTGTTCCGCCGCCGACTGGCCGGTGACCCCGCCCCGGTTGGCCACGACATGGCGCTCGTTCATGAGGGTGGTGAGGATGGCCCGCCAGCCGCCGCCAACGGGCCCGACCCGGTTGGCGTCGGGGACCCGGACGTTGTCGAAGAAGACCTCGTTGAAATGGGCCTGGCCGTTCATCTGCCGCAGGGGCCGGACCTCGACGCCCGGGGTGTCCATCGGGAGCAGGAACATGGTGAGGCCCTGGTGCTTGGGCACGTCGGGATCGGTGCGGGCCAGCAGCTGGCCGATGTCGGCGACATGGGCGTACGAGCTCCACACCTTCTGCCCGTTGACGATCCACTCGTCACCGTCGCGCACCGCCCGGGTCTTCAACCCGGCCAGGTCTGACCCGGCCTCCGGTTCGCTCAACAACTGGGAGCACACGATCTCGCCCCGGTGGATGCCGGGCAGGAAACGTGCTTTCAGCTCGTCACTGCCGTGTTCGACCACCGCCGGGCTGACCATGCCCCGGCTGACCTGGAACAGGGACTGGTCGGGGCAGTCGAACTCGGCCATGACATCCAGGAACGCGGCCTCGTGATCCGGGGACAGGCCGGCGCCCCCGTACTCGGTGGGCCCGGAGATCCAGCCGTACCCGGCGTCGAACAGCAGGGCC
>JBKDZN010000254.1:0-4889 GCA_047971245.1 Acidimicrobiales bacterium | reverse complement strand
TCCTGATCGCCCGCTCGACCACCGGGTCGGGGTCGACCCCGGCGGTCCACAACCGGTCGTCGAGCTGGACCGGCACCTCACGGCGGGATCGCTCGATGGCCTTCAGAGCCTCGTTCTTGGCCGTGGTGGTGAGCCACCCACCGAGCCGGGACGGTTCCCGGATGCGATCGAGACTGGCCGCCAGCCGCATCCACGTTTCCTGGTAGACGTCCGATGCCCCGGCCTCATCCAGGCGGAACAGGCGCACGATCGACCAGACCACCCGGCTGTACCGATCGATGAGCACGTCCCAGGCCCGGGGGTCCCCGTGGCGGGCCCCGGCCAGGAGGCTGCTGTTCTCGGGGCCCATCGGACCGGGCCGAGGGGCAGCGGCTCCGGGCCTGGGAACGCCGGTGATGGTCATGGCCGGACGATCAACCCGCCGATCCGCGGTCGGGGCCGATGGTGCGGGCGAACAGGGCGTGCAGACGCTCCCAGTGGCGTTCGGACGATGCCTTGTCGTAGGCGGGACGTTCGGCGAACGCGAACCCGTGCTCGGTGCCCGGATACCACTCGACCTGCCCCCTGGTTCCCGAGGCCATCAGGGCGGCCTCCAACTCGGCCACCAGGGCCGGAGGGGCCCAATGATCCTGCTCGGCGCAACCGACGTAGATCTCGGCCTTCATCGCCGGCAGCAACCGGTGGGGGGAGTCGTCGTCCTCGGTCACCAGCTTCACCCCGTGGATCGAGGCCGCGGCGCGCACCGTGTCGGGGAAGGCGGCCGCCGCGGTGAGGGCGAACGGGCCGCTCATGCAGTAGCCGACGGTCCCCACCCGGGTAAGGTCCGCGGCTGGATCGGCTTCGGCCACCCGCAGGCAGGCGCCGACGTCACGATCCACCATGGGGTTGGTGAGGGTGGCCATGAGTTCCCGCATCCGGTCCCGATCGTCGGTCTCGAACAGGTTGTACGCCCGGACCTCCCGGTAGTACAGCTGGGGGGCGATGACGTAGTACCCGGTCGTGCCGAGCCGGCGGCACATGTCGCGCAGCTCCTCCCGCATGCCGGGAGCGTCCATGAGGAACACGATCACCGGATACCGCCCCCCGCCTTCGGGATGGGTCACGAAGGCGGGCATCTCCCCTTCACCGGTGTCGATGTCGAGATACTGATCGATCACGGGTCCCCTCCGCTGCGAGCCCCACCGCCCGTCCACCCGGACATGTCCGTGCTACAACAGGTCGGCGTGCAGATCCAACTTCGCCACCAACCGTCGTTCGCCATCGCCCGGGCCCAGCTCGCCCCCGGGGAAGGGGTCCGGCTCGAATCCCAAGCCATGGTGGCCATATCTGCCGACATGGCGCTCGAGTCGAAGATGGAGGGTGGTTTCATGAAATCGATCAAGCGGGCCACGCTCGGCGGCGAGTCGTTCTTCATGACCACCTGCACGGCCGGACCCCAGGGGGGTTGGGTGGACATCGCCCCGGGTCTGCCGGGGGACATCATCAATGTCGAGGTCGATCCGGGTACGTCGTGGATCGTGACCCGATCCTCCTGGTTGGCGTCGGCCACCACGGTCGATCTCGACACCAAGTGGGGCGGGTTCAGCTCCCTGGTGGGCAGCGAGGGCGGATTCGTGGCCCACGCCACCGGGCACGGGCCGTTGCTCGTCAACTGCTACGGCGCCCTCGACCAGTTCGACGTTCCCCCTGGGCAACAGTTCGTGCTCGACACCGGACACCTGGTGCTCATGCAGGACACGGTGCAGTTCCAACTGGAACGGGCGGCGGCCGGCTGGATGAACACCATCAAGTCGGGCGAGGGGTTCGTCTTCCGGATCACCGGACCGGGCCGGGTGTTCACCCAGAGCCGGAATCCTGGCTGGTTCTCCCAGTTCGCGCCGGCCAGTCACACCCACTGACGGCCAGATCATCGAAGACGCCGGCCGGCCGGCGTTGATTTCTCCATCGTCGGCGGGAAAAATGTAGCCGTGCACCGCCTCCAGCAGCAGGCCAAGGCGCTCGGCGACCCGACGCGCTACGAGGTATTCGCGTACATCGCCGATGCGAGCCGTCCGGTCGACGTCTCGGAGCTCACCGGTCACCTCGACCTGAACCACAACTCGATCCGTCAGCACCTGGCCAAGCTGGCCGCGGCCGACCTGATCGTCGAGGACAAGGCCCCCACCACCGGGCGGGGCCGGCCGCGGCTGGTCTACACCCTGCACCCCGCCGCGGAGAGTCGCTGGGGGGTGGCCGGCCCCTACGAACGGCTGTCCCTCCTGCTGACCGAGGTGGTGCATACCGGCGACTCGCCGACGGAGGTCGGACGCCGGGCCGGTCGACGGTTCCAGCTCAGCGAACTCCGGGCCGGGGATCCGGTGGCCGGGCTGGTGCGGGCCATGGCCGGGCAGGGATTCGATCCGGTGGTCGAGAGCACTGGCGACGGCGACATCGACATCGTGCTCCGGACCTGCCCGTTCGAGTCATCGGCGGTGGCCGACCCCGACTCGATCTGCGCCCTCCACCTCGGCATGGCCCACGGCGCCACCGACATCATCGGCGGTATCGAGATCGCCGGGCTCGAGCCGACGGACCCGAGGCAGGCCCGGTGTCGCCTCCGCTGCCGCCTGACCTAGGCCGGCCGGCGTCCCTCCGGCCCGGCTGGGCACCGCCGGGAGCGACACCCGAACCGGCTCGAGGCGTGGAACCGGCCCCGGCGGTTCGACCCGCCCTCACGGACGAGCCGAACCGCCGGGGGCGCCATCTCACGACGACGGGGCGTCGGCGTAGCGGAGGTAGGGCTTGACCTCCTCGACATGGTCGAAGCGGGCCTTGGCGTCATCGGTCGACATGGTCGGGCTTACGATCACCCGGTCGCCGGGCTGCCAGTCGGCAGGGGTGGCGATGGGGTCACGATCGGTGGCCTGGAGGGCGTCGATGACTCGGACGATCTCGTCGAAGTTCCGACCCACCGACTTCGGGTAGGTCAGCGACAGCCGGATCTTGTCGTCCGGGTCGATGATGAAGACCGACCGCACGGTGGAGGTGTCGCCCTCTCCCGGGTGGATCATGTCGTAGAGCTCGGCCACGGTGCGGTCGGGATCGGCGACGATGGGGAAGTTCAGCCCCGTGCCGGCCACCTCACCGATGTCGGGGGCCCAGGCGCGGTGGTCGTCGACGGAGTCCACCGACAGGGCCAGGGGCTTGACGTTGCGGGCCGCGAACTCACCGTCGAGCGCGGCCGTCCGACCGAGCTCGGTGGTGCAGACCGGCGTGAAGTCGGCCGGGTGGCTGAAGAACACCGCCCAGGAGCCGTTCTTCCAATCGTGGAACGAGATGGTCCCGTCGGTGGTCTCGGCGGTGAAGTCAGGGGCGGTGTCGCCCAGGTGCAAGGCCATGGCTGGCCCTCCTTCGCTTGGGTTCGGAACTATTGTACGGACAATTATCCGGATCCGGGTGATCAGGCCACGCCGACCGGCGGTCGGGGCACGCCGGGCCCCGATGACGGGAACATCGGCGGGCCGAGCACGGCCACGATCCCATGGTCCTCCCGGCACCGGCCCGTCGCCTCCCAGGAAGCCGGCCTGAACGGCAGGTACGGATGGAGCAACCCTGCTACCCCCGTGACTCGTGACGGTCCCCGGACCGGCGGATCCGGCCCGCTGATCAGGACGCTAGCGGCACCGCCGCCGCCCCCCTCACCGCCGGGGGTTCGCGGGGTCAGCCGTCCTCGGAGCGGTAGTCGCCGAAGGCCTCGTCCCGCCGGCTCAATGCGGCGTTGAGGTTGTCGCGGATCTCGGCCATGTGGGCGGTGGCCGTCGCGGTGTAGGTGGCCAGGGTCTGCAGCTCGGTCCCGGCCCGGATGGCCGAACGGATACCCATGGCGTCCATCTGCCGGTGGACGGCCCGCTTGTTGATCTGCTGCAGGTCGGTGGGGGTGCGCGCCACCCGCTCGGCGATCTCCATGGTCCGTTCCTCCAGCTGATCGGCCGGGAAGGCACGGTTGGCGAATCCCGACTCGACCGCCTCCGACCCGGACATGTGGTCACCGGTGAGCATCAGCTCCATCGCCCGCCGCAGGCCGACGATCCACGGGTAGAACTGGTTGTCCGGCGGGCTGATGCTCCGGACCACCGGGTAGCCGATCTTGGCGTCCTCGGCCACGTAGACCAGGTCGCACGCCGTGGCCAGCTCGGTTCCGCCGGCCAGGCAGTAGCCGTGCACCTGGGCGATCACCGGTTTGGCCAGGTCCCAGATCCGGAAGAACCCGTCCACCACATGGCGGGGCCAGTTCCCCAAACCACCGGCGCTGTAGAAGGGCTGGTCCCGGCTCACGTCGGTGGCCAGATCGTACCCGGACGAGAAGCACGACCCGGCGCCCCGGATCACCGTCACCCGGACGTCCGGGTCGACATCGGCCGCTTCGAGGGCGGCGAACAGCTCGGCCCGCAGCGCATTCGACAGGGGATTACGTTTCTCCGGCCGGTTCAGGGTCAGGCGTCGCACCCCCGGCCGGGGGTCGTCGATCAGGATCAGGGTGTCGGTCATGTCCCCCTCTTAGCGTCCGGCGCCGCCGAAGACCAGGCCGGGTGGCCGTGGCTGGCCGTGACGGGCGGATCAATTCGCTCGACGAACGGGCCGGACGACCCCTAGGTGGCTGGTGTCGAACGGGGTTGGCGGGTGGCTCGTTGTAGCTCTGAGCCTGGTGGGGTCACGGGGGTGGCGGCTCTGTCTCGTGGGCTCCCGTTGGGGGCGGGGTTCGGGTCGGTCGTGGCTCGGGGGCGGGGCCGGTTCGGTGGTTCAGGTTGTTGCCCATCCTGTTGGCGTCGAGCGCAGGCCGAGCACAGCGAGGCGGGCGATGTTGGTGGCGGCAGCGAGGAGGTTGAAGTCGGCGTCGACTTTCGGGGTGC
>JBKDZN010000253.1:0-17050 GCA_047971245.1 Acidimicrobiales bacterium | reverse complement strand
CCGGTCATGGCCGTCAGCGCCAGGCCCACCTGGTCGACCGCGTCGAACAGGGGCTCCTTGTCCTCCTGGAGATCCCGGTTGTAGGCCAGGGGAAGGCCCTTGAGGGTGGCCAGCAGCCCGGTGAGGTCACCGATGACCCGTCCTGCCTTGCCGCGCGCCAGTTCGGCGATATCGGGGTTCTTCTTCTGCGGCATCATCGAGGATCCGGTGGCGTAGGTGTCGTCGAGTACCGCGAACCCGAACTCGTCGGAGGTCCACAGCACGACCTCTTCCCCCATCCGACTCAGATGGATACCCACCATGGCCAGGGCGAACAGCGATTCGGCCGCGAAGTCCCGGTCGCTGGTGACGTCCAGGGAGTTGGTGAACACCCCCCGGAACCCGAGGTCGTCGGCGGTGGCGGCCGGGTCGATCGGTATCGACGTCCCCGCCAGCGCTCCGGCCCCGAGGGGAGACACGTCCAGGCGGCGGCGGGCGTCCAGCAACCGATCGACGTCCCGGCCGAGTGCCCAGGCGTGGGCCGCGAGATGGTGGGCCAGCAGCACCGGTTGGGCCCGCTGCAGGTGGGTGTAGCCGGGCAGGTAGCGTTCGCCCGCCTCGATGGCCCGATCCAGCAGAACCTGCTGGAGGTCGAGGACGGCGGTCGCCGTCCGACCCAGCTCCCGGCGGCACCACAGCCGGAACGCCGTGGCGACCTGGTCATTGCGGCTCCGGGCGGTGTGGATCCGGGCCCCGACCGGGCCCGAGAGCTCGGTGACCCGGCGCTCAATGGCGGTGTGGATGTCCTCGTCGCTCGGTTCGAACCGGAACTGACCGCCGGCCAGTTCCATGGCGGTGACGTCGAGCGCGGCCAGGACCTCGGCCAGTTCGGCCTCGGAATAGAGTCCGGCCCTCGCCAGGCCCCGGGCGTGGGCCCGGGAACCCTGGATGTCGTCCTGGGCCAGACGCCGGTCGTAGGGCAGGCTCACCGTGTAGGCCAGCAACGCCTCGGCCGGGCCATCGGCGAACCGGCCGTGCCACAGGGTCGCCGAGCCCCCGTCGGTCGTCGGGGGATCGGCCGGGTCGGAACTCCCGCTCACCGGCCACCCCGCTTGGCGGCCAGGGTCCGCAGCCGGAGGGCGTTGAGCTTGATGAAGCCCTCGGCGTCGGCCTGGTCATAGGCCCCCCCGTCGTCCTCGAAGGTGGCGATGGCGTCGTCGAACAGGGAGTCCGGCGACTTACGACCCACGACGTCGACATTGCCCCGGTACAGCTTCAGACGGACGGTGCCGTTGACCGAGACCTGGGTGGCGTCGATGGCCTGCTGCAACAGCTCGCGTTCCGGGCTCCACCAGTAACCGTTGTAGATCAGGCTGGCGTAGCGGGGCATCAGATCATCCTTGAGGTGGGCGACCTCACGGTCGAGGGTGAGCGACTCGATGGCTCGATGCGCCCGCAGCATGATGGTGCCGCCCGGGGTCTCGTAGGCCCCCCGGCTCTTCATGCCGACATAGCGGTTCTCCACGATGTCGATCCGGCCGATGCCGTTGGCCCCCCCGAGACGATTGAGCTCGGTCAGCACCTCGGCCGGGGTCATGGGCCGGCCGTCGATGGCCACGATGTCGCCGCCGCGGTACTCGAGTTCGATGAAGGTGGCCTCGGCGGGCGCGTGCTCCGGCGCGACCGACCAGCGCCACATCTCTTCCGGGGGCTGGGTCCAGGGGTCCTCGAGGGGACCACCCTCGTAGGAGATGTGCAGCAAATTGGCGTCCATCGAGAACGGCGACTTGGCCCCCCTGGTCATCTCGATCGGGATGTCGTGCTCGGCGGCGTAGGCCATGAGCTTCTCGCGGCTCAGCAGGTTCCATTCCCGCCATGGGGCGATGATGGTGATGTCGGGGGCCAGGGCGTAGGCGCCGAGCTCGAAGCGCACCTGGTCGTTGCCCTTGCCGGTGGCCCCGTGGCTCACGGCGTCGGCTCCGGTTTCGGCCGCGATCTCCACCATCCGTTTGGCGATGAGGGGGCGCGCGATCGAGGTTCCCAGCAGGTACTCACCTTCGTAGATGGCGTTGGCCCGGAACATCGGAAAGACGTACTCGGCCACGAACTCCTCGCGGAGGTCGTCGATATAGATCGACTCCTCGGGTACCCCCATGGCCAGGGCCTTGGTCCGGGCCGGTTCCAACTCGTCCCCCTGACCCAGATCGGCAGTGAAGGTCACGACCTCGCAGCCGTAGGTCTCGGTCAGCCATCGCAGGATGACCGAGGTGTCGAGCCCACCCGAATAGGCCAGGACGACCTTGTCGACCTGCTTGCCGTTTTTCGTCGCTGGGGTAATGCCTGCCATGGGGTTCGACCTCCGTGAACGCTGAAGATGGCCAGGGATGGGGACGGTCGTCCGGTCCGGGATGCCGGCCGACCGGGATGCGGCCGTGGCCGCAGTTGTCTGCTGGATCGGACGGTACCGACCTGGATCGACGGTGACGCCGACCCGGGCCGACGTCGCATCGCCGGGCCGGTGCTCAGCCCGGCTCGAGACCGGCGAGGACCCGGAGACGACCCATCACCGACCCACCGCACCCCGGCCGGACGATGGCCAGCAGGGTGTCGTCCCCGGCCACCGTGCCGAGCAGGTCGGGCAGGGCGGATCGGTCCAGGGCGGCCGCCACCACATGGGCGGAGCCCGGCGGGGTGCGCAGCACGACCAGGTCTCCGGACCGTTCGGTGTCCACCAACCACTCGCCCAACACCCGGCGCAGGTGGTCTTCGGGGGCCAGCTGCTCGGTGGGCAGCTCCGGGATGGCGTAGATGGTGCTCCCGCCCGGGGCACGGACCTTGATGGCCCCCAGTTCCTCGAGATCACGGGACACCGTGGCCTGGGTGGCGCTGATTCCGGTGCCGGCCAGGAGATCGACCAGCTGGGCCTGGCTGGTGACCGCCTCGTCGGCCAGCATCCGGGTGATGCGGTGTTGGCGCTGGGTCTTGCCCGTCATCACGCCACCGCATCCGACCCGGCATGGTGGAGCCAGGCCAGGACGCCCCGGACCGCGTCGAGGCGGCGGGCGGCCTGGGTCCACACCAGGGAGCGGTCGCCGTCGATGACTGCGTCCACCACCTCCTCGCCCCGGTGGGCGGGAAGGCAGTGCATGAAGCGGGCCTTGGGGCTGATCGCCATCAACTGGTCGTCGACGGTGAACCCCTCGAAGGCTCGGATGCGGGTGTCGCGTTCGGCTTCCTGACCCATGGAGGTCCAGGTGTCGGTGTAGACCACGTCGGCACCGTCCACCGCGGCCTCGGGCCGGTCCGCGAACTCGACCGTCACCCCGGCCACGGTCAGGGCTTCCTGATCGATCTCGTCGAACGCATAGCCGGGCGGGCTGGCGACTCGGACCGTTCCCCCCAGGCGGCCGACGGCCGACGCCAGGGACCGGGCCACATTGTTGGCGTCACCGATGTACGCGACGGTGAGGTCACCGACCGGGCCCAGCTCGGCCTCCAGGGTGAGCACGTCGGCCATGGCCTGGAGCGGGTGGGCCCGATCCGAGAGCAGGTTGACCACCGGGATGACGTCGAGCCGGGCCATCCGTTCGAGGACGTCGTGGTGGTGGACCCGGGCACAGAGGGTGGTGTGGTAACAGGCCATGGTGCGGGCCACGTCCTCGGCCGATTCGCGGCTGTCGATACCCACCTCCACGTCGGTGATGTAGACCGGGTGCCCGCCCAGCTGGACCACCGCCATCTCGGTCGAGTTCCGGGTCCGGGCCGAGGGCTTGGTGAACACGCAGGCCACCCCCTGCCCGGCCAGTACCGGATCGAGATCCTCCACCGGCATCCGAGCCAGCTCGAGGACCTGGCGGAGCTCGGTGACGGTGAGGTCGTCGATGTCGAGCAGGTGGCGCATCCTGGTCGTCATGAGGTGACCGCTCCCGCCCGTTCGTTCTTAAGGACCCGATCGAGCACCGCGGCCGCTTCGGCGATCTGGTCGTCGGAGATGATCAGGGGTGGGGCCAGGCGGAGGGCGGTGGGCGTGACCCCGTTGACCACCAGGCCTTCGTCGAGGCACCGGGCGGCGACGACCCGGGCGTCGAGGTCGGCGAGCTCCACGGCCAGCAGGAGGCCGAGGCCCCGGATGCCGGTGACCCCGTGGAGGGGGCCGAGCGCGTCGGTGAGGCGGGCACCGGCCTCCCGGGCCAGGCGGGGGGCGTCGATGGCCTCCATGGTGGCCACCACCGCCCGGGCCGCCGCGGCGGCCAACGGCTGGCCACCGTAGGTGGTGGCGTGATCACCGGGCTGGAACGACTCGGCCACGTCGCGCCGGGCCCAGCACGCTCCGATGGGGACGCCGTTGCCCAGGGCCTTGGCCATCGTGACCACATCGGGTTCGACACCGAAGTGTTGGAACCCGAACCACCGGCCGGTGCGGGCCAACCCGGTCTGAACCTCGTCGACCATGAACAGCACGCCCCGTTCCCGACACAACCGCTGCACCTCGGTGAAGTATTCGACCGTGGCCGGGTTCACGCCGCCCTCGCCCTGCACCGGTTCCAACAGCACGGCGGCCACCGAGTCGTCGAGGGCCCGCTCCAGTTCGGCCGGGTCGGCCCACACCACATGGCGGAACCCCTCGGGCAACGGCTGGAACGTCTCCCATTTCTGGGGTTGACCCGTGGCGGCCAGGGTGGCCAGGGTCCGGCCGTGGAAACTCTGGAACGCGGCCACCACCCCATGGCGGCCGGGGCCCCCGTGCCGTCGGGCCAGCTTGATCGCCGCTTCGTTCGCTTCCGCCCCGGAGTTGCAGAAGAACACCTGCCCACCGGCCGGTTCCCCGTCACCGATCAACCGGTCGAGGTCGGTGGCCAACGGCCCGTTGTGCTCGGTGCCGTACAGGTTCGACACATGGAGCAGGCGTTGTGACTGGGCGGCCAGGGCCTCGGCCACCGCCGGGTGGGCGTGACCGAGGCTGGTGACGGCCAGACCGGACAGCAGATCCAGGTAGCGCCGATCGAAACGGTCGTAGAGGTAGGCCCCCTCGCCCCGGACGAACTCGACCGTCGGCGGTCCGTAGGTGGGCATCAGCGGGCAAAACGTCTGGCTGTCGGAGGCTCCGACAGCGGTCCGGTGATCGGTCATGGAGAAGTCCTCGGGCTTGGAGAGTCGGTGGGGTCGGACGGGTGGGGCACGGCGGGTTCCGGTATCGGGTGTCCGGTGACCATGGTCCCGATACCGGCGTCGGTGAACAGCTCGAGGAGCAGGACGTGCGGGATCCGGCCGTCCAGCATGTGGGCGCTCACGGCCCCGGCGGCGACGGCCTCGATACAGGAGCGCACCTTGGGCACCATGCCCCCGGAGATCGACCCGTCGGCCATGGCCGCCTCCAGGTCGGCGACGGTGGCCCGGGTGATGACACTGTCGGGGTCGTTGGGGTCGGCGAGCAGACCGGGCACGTCGGTGAGGTACACGACCTTCTCCGCTCCCAGCGCGCCACCGAGGGCTCCGGCCACGGTGTCGGCGTTGATGTTGAGGGCCTGGCCGCTGGTGTCGGCGCCGATCGAGGAGACCACCGGGATCAGGTCCTCGGCCAGGAGGCGGCGGACGATGGCCGGGTCGACCCGGACGATGTCGCCCACGAATCCGAGTTCGGGGTCACGGACCCTGGCCTCGATCATCCCCCCGTCCTCGCCGGACATCCCGACCGCGTAGGCCCCGTGGGTGTTGATCTGGCCGACGATGTCACGGCCGACCTTGCCCACCAGCACCATGCGGGCCACGTCGAGGGTTTCGGCGTCGGTGACCCGGAGACCGTCACGGAATTCGGTCTCCTTGCCCAGTCGCGCCAGGAGATCGCCGATCTGGGGGCCGCCCCCGTGGACCACGACCGGTTTCATGCCCACCGAGCGGAGCAGCACGATGTCCTCGGCGAACCGGCGACCCAGTTCCGCGTCGACCATGGCGTGGCCGCCGAACTTGACGACCACCACCGCCCCCCGGAACCGCTGGATGTAGGGAAGGGCCTCGACGAGGGCGCGGGTGCGGGCCTCCGGCGAGTACCCCCGGGGTCCGTCCGTTGACGGCCCGGGGACGGCCGGGTCGTCGGGGAACTGGTCGGCTGCGTTCATGAGCGGTACCCCGCGTTGATCTCGATGTAGCCATGCGTCAGGTCACAGGTCCACACGGTGGCCGTACCGGAGCCGATGCCGACGTCGACCTCGACGGTCACCTCGTCGCCCTGGAGGTGGTGGGTGGCCCGGTCCTCGGAGTACCCATCAGCGAGCCGGCCGTTGCGGGCCACGAGTTCGGGGCCGATGCGAATCGTGAGCTGGTCACGATCCGCGGGTTCCCCGGCCTTGCCGACCGCCATCACGATACGGCCCCAGTTGGCGTCCCCGGCGGCCAGGGCCGTCTTGACCAGAGGCGAGTTGGCGATGGCCAGGGCGATCGCCTTGGCCGACGGATCGTCGGCCGCCCCGGTCACGGTGACGGTCACGAACCGGGTGGCGCCCTCCCCGTCGCGCACGATCTGGTGAGCCAGGTCGAGGTTCACCGTGTCGAGGGCGGCCACCAGCTCGTCCCAGCCCGGGGTGTCCGGGCCCGTGATCGGCGCGTTCCCCGCTTCACCGGTGGCCATGACCACCAGGGTGTCGCTGGTCGAGGTGTCACTGTCGACGGTGATCCGGTTGTAGGTCCGCTCCGCCGACCCGGCCACGGCCACCTGCAGCGCCTCGGGGGTCACCGCCAGGTCGGTGAACACGAAGGCGAGCATGGTCGCCATGTCGGGGGCGATCATCCCCGACCCCTTGGCGATGCCCACCACGACCCCATCGACCGGCCCGGCCCCCGGGGCCGCGGCCCCCTTCGCGAAGGTGTCGGTGGTCCGGATCGCGTCGGCGGCCCGGTGCCACCGGGTGACGGCGCCGGCCGGGTCGACCAACGGTTCGACCCGGGCTGCGGTGGCGACGACGGCATCGCTGATGGCGTCGGGGTCGAGCAGCTCGCCGATCACCCCGGTTGAGGCCAACAGGACCTCGTCGGGCCGGCACCCGAGGGCGGCCGCGGCCGCCTCGGCCGTGGCCGCGGCCGCCACCTCACCGGCGTGGCCGGTGAATGCGTTGGCGTTGCCGGCGTTGACCACCAGGGCCCGGGCCCGACCGGCCGGGAGGACGCGCCGGCACCAGTCAACCGCCGCCGACGGGCATTTCGACCGGGTGAACACCCCGGCGGCCGTGGTGGCCTCGCCGAGGGCGACCACCAGCACGTCGTCACGCCCCTGGTAACGGAGGCCGGCGGCGTGGGTACCGATGGCGATGCCGGCCACCGGGGGGAGATCGGGGAACCGGGCCGGGGCCAGCGGGGACACTGCCGGCGGGCTCATGGGTAGACCCCGGCCACGCTGAGCCCCGACTCCTCGTCGAGGCCGAGGGCGATGTTGGCGCATTGGATCGCCATTCCGGACGCTCCCTTGGTCAGGTTGTCGAGCACGCCAATGGTGAGGACCAGGCCGGTCCGCGGGTCGACCCGGGCCGTGAGGTGCACGGCGTTCGAGCCCAGCACCGCCTTGGTCGACGGGACCCGTTCGGACACCAGGACGAACGGCTCGTCCCGATAGAAGCCGGCCAGGGCCGCCAGGACCTGGGCCGTGGTCCGCTCCCCCCCGGTGGGCTGGCTGTAGCCGGTGGCCAGGATCCCCCGGTTCATGGGGACCAGGTGGGGGGTGAACAACACCCGCGCCGGTTGGCCGGCGTGGTCGTGGAGTGCCTGCTCGATCTCCGGGGTGTGACGATGGGTGAGGAGCCCGTAGGCGGTGACGTCCTCGTCGACGGTGCAGAAGGTGGTGTTGGGTTTCGGGGGTCGCCCGGCCCCGCTCACCCCGGTCTTGACGTCGATGACGATGCCCTCGGGTTCGATCAGTCCGGCCGACAGCAGTGGGGCCACGCTGAGCACCGCGGTGGCTGCGTTGCACCCGGTGGCGGCGATCAGCTCTGCACCCGCGATGTCCTCGCGGAACAGTTCGGGGAGGCCGTACACAGCCCGGTCGAGCAGTTCGGGGTGAGTGTGCTGGGCGCCATACCAGTCGGGGTAGAGGGCAGGGTCGTGGAGCCGGAAGTCGGAGCCCAGGTCGACGATGCGGCCCACCTTCCCGAGCAGTTCGGGCACGACCCCCATCGAGACGCCGTGTGGCAGCCCGCAGAACACCACGTCGAGGCCGTCCAACAGTTCGGGCTGGTAGGTGTCGAAGACACGATCGCCGTAGGCGAGGGCCAGGCTGGGGTAGAGGTCGGCGATGGCCGAGCCGGCGTGGCGGTCACCGGTGGCCACCATGACCTCGAAACGAGGATGACTGGCGAGCAGTCGGAGCAGTTCGGCGCCGGTGTAGCCCGAGGCCCCGACGATGCCGACGCGTAGCGTGCTGGCCATGTTGTCTCCCCACGGTTGACTGGTCGAAGGTTCGAAGCCGAGCATGGCCCCGAGCGCGGTACTGGACCGGGACCCCCAGCAGATTGAGACAATATACGAATGTCTCGATAACTATGCAACTACACCGGGTCGGCTGGCGTGAGCCGGGCGACGGGCGCGAGGCTCGGGGCGAGGGGGCCCACCCCGATGAGTCGAGATCGGAGCAAGCCGATGGTCAAGCTGGCCGACCATGAGGTCGTCGCCCACAACACCGCCACCGCCAGCGAGAACCGGATCCACGATGACGACGTCGCCTCGTCGTTCGGGTTCCGCGGCGGCCTGGTCCCCGGCGTCGACGTGTTCGCCTACCTGTGCCGACCCGCCATCGCCCACTGGGGCACCGATCTGCCCGATCGGGGCCGGATGGAGTGCCGCTTCGATCGTCCCGTGTTCGACGGGGAGACCGTCACGGTGACCGGCCGGACCGTGGGTCGCGATCGTCTTCAGACTGCGGTGGACACCGAGGACGGCCGGTGTGCCTCCCTCGAGGCCGAGCTCCTGGTCGACCCGGCCCCGCCGATGCGGTTCCCACCCCGGGCCGACCTCCCGGGGACCCGACCACCGGCCGGCCCCGAAACCCTGGCCGGCGGTACCGTGCTCGGGACCCTGGAAGCGGTGTGTGACCCCGACGACCACGCCGACTACCTCCACCAGGTCCGCGATGAGGACAGTGCGCTCGCCGTCGACGGCCCGGTGCATCCCGGCTGGCTGCTCCGTCTGGCCAACCGGGCCCTGGCCTCCTCGGTGATGCTCGGCCCGTGGATCCATGTCGGGTCGACCATGACCAACTATCGCTCGACCGCCCTGGGGGAACCGTTGACCGTCCGCAGCCGGGTGGAGCGCTCCTTCGAGCACAAGGGCCACCGATTCGTCCTGCTGGACGTGCTCGTCCTCGGGGCTGACGCCACGCCCCGCAGCTCGATGGCCCACACCGCCCTCTACGAACCCCGCCAGGTGCGCACCTCGGCCTGACCGGCCGCACCCCCACCGGATGGCGCCGGCCTGGCTAGGGTGAGGTGTCGGTGACCACCATCATCGGTATCTGTGGCGGCAGCGGGTCGGGAAAGACGACCCTGGCCGAACGACTGGTGACCCGGCTCCGGGCCGCGGCCGGGCCGGCCGTGGCGTCGCTCGTCCCGTTCGACGCCTATTACCGTGAGTTCGGGCACCTGAGCGCTGCTGAGCGGGCCGGGATCAACTGGGATCATCCCGACGCCCTGGACGCCGACCTCCTCGCCGAACATCTGGCCGAGCTCCGATCGGGCCGGGCCGTGGCCGTTCCCACCTACGACTTCGCCCACCACCGGCGACGCGAGGCGGTGACCGACGTCCCGGCGGCACCGGTGATCGTGGTCGAGGGCATCCTCCTGCTCGAGTTCGCCGCTGTCCGCGACACCGTCGACCTCATGGTGTTCCGCCGGTGTCCCGAAGGCCGACGCCTCGAACGTCGGTTGCGGCGCGACGTACGGGAACGGGGCCGGGACGCCGCCTCGGTGGTGGCCCAGTTCACCACCACGGTCCAGCCGATGCACGAACGCTTCGTCGAGGCCAACGCCTGGCGGGCGGACCTGCTGTTCGACGAGGCCGAGCCGGACGCCGTTCGGGCCCCGGCGGGCGGCCCGGATCCGGTCGACACCTTCGTCGATGTGATCATCGCCCGCCTCGGCGATCTCACCCCACGGGCGGTTCAGCCGAGCCGACCGGCCGCCCGGGCCGCCTCCGTGGCCGCTTCGAGCTGGGCGTCCACGATGGCCAGGCCCCCGTCCCAGAACCCGGGATCGGTCAGGTCGCAACCGACGATGGCCCCCAGCTCGGCCGGCGGCTTGGATCCGCCTGCGGCCAGCAGCTCCAGGTAGGACGGCACGAACCCGTCGCCCTCGGCTTCGTAGCGGGCGTACACCGACAACGCCAGGAGCTGCCCGTAGGCGTAGGCGTAGACGTACCCGGGGGTACCGATGAAGTGCGGGATGTAGGACCACCACGACCGGTAGCCGTCGCTGAGCTCCACCGCGTCGCCCAGCATCTCCCCCTGGGTCTCGATCCACAGCTCACCGAACCGGTCGGTCGACAGCTCACCCTCGGTCCGCCGGGCCGTGTGTGCCGCGTGCTCGAAGCGGTTCATGGCCACCTGCCGGAAGACGGTGGCGATCGAGTCGTCGATGGTGGAGGCCAGGAGGGCGAACCGCTCGGCGGGATCCTCGATCAGGGTGAGCAGCCGCTTGTTGGTCATCGTCTCGCCGAACACCGACGCCGTCTCGGCCACGGTGAGGGGGGTGGTCTGGTGGAAGATCCCCTGGCCTCGGGCCAGGTAGGCGTGGACCCCGTGACCCAGTTCGTGGGCCAGGGTGAGGACGTCACGTGAGCGCGCCGTCCAGTTGAGGAGTACGTAGGGGTGGTGCGACGGGACGGTGTAGGCGCAGAACGCCCCCGGCTGCTTGCCCGGCCGGGCCGGGGCGTCGATCCAACGCTCGTCGAGGAACCGGTCCACCACCGAGCCGAGTTCGGGGGAGAACGTGTGGTAGGCGTCTCGCACCACGGCGGTGGCTTCGCTCCAGCCGATCTGTTGCTCGCTGTCGGCCACCGCAGCCATCCGGTCGTAGTCCGCGAGACGGTCGAGACCCAGCACCCGGGCCTTGAGCCGGTACCACCGCTGGGGCAGGTCGTAGCGGGCCACCACGGCGTCGATGAGGGCCTGGACCGATTCGTCGCTGGCCTCGTTGGCCAGGTTGCGGCTGGAGATCCAGGTGTCGAACGACCGCAGGCGATCGTCGATCGACTTGTCGAGCAGCAGGGTGTTGTAGATGAAGCCGCGGGTCCGGATCCCGGGCTCCAGACCGGCGGTCACCGCGTCGGCGGCCGCCCGCCGGACCTCCCGGTCGGGGTGCTGGAGCAGGGAAAGCCCTTCCTCCAGGGGGGCGGTGCGGCGCTCGTCGCCGTCGCCGAGCTCGACCGTGATGGCCGAGATCAGCTCCGAGAACAGTCGCACCCAGGAGGAGGTTCGGGTCACCGAGGTCTCGATGAGCACCGTCTCCTCCGCCTCGGACAGGAGGTGGGGCCGGTTGAGCCGGGTGGTCTGCAGGTGATGACGGCAGAACTCCAGCCGGGGGTCGGCGATCAGGGCGTCGGCCACGGCGTCGTCGAGGGCGGCGAACTCGAGTTCCAGGAACACCAGCTGGGTGGCCACCGCGGTGGACGCCTCCTGCAGCTGCTGCATCATGGCGCCCCGCTCGGGATCCAGGGTGTTCTCACTGAACCGGAGCATCCCGAAGTACCCGCCTCGGGCGGTCAGCTCATTGATCCGGGCCACCGTGTGCATCACCTCGGCCAGCCGGCCGGCGTCGAGCTCGGCCACCTTGCCCCGATGGCTTTGGAGACCGTCGGCCAGTTCCGCCGCCTGGGCCACCAGTTCACCCGGCTCGGCCGCTCCGGCCAGGAGGGGTTCGAGATCCCAGGTGATGTCGGCGGCGGTCAGATCGACGGAGGCAGCGTCAGTGACGGACATGCTTCCACTATGCCGCGTCCCCAGGGGGCCGCGGCCGGTCGGAACCGCGGGGAACCGCCCTCAGCGGAGGGTGGCGTCGTGGCCGGAGGTGACGGCGTCGATGAGGGTCTGGCGCACCTCGGCCACCTCCGCGTCGGTCAGGGTCCGGTCGTCGGCTTGGAGGCGCAGCCCGAACGCCAGTGACCGGGTGTCGTCGGGGACGGCGTCGCCCCGGTAGACGTCGAACAGGACCACCTGGCGGACCAGGGGACGGCCCGCCTTCTCCAGGGTGGCTCGCACCGCGGCGGCGGGGATCCGTTCGTCGACCACGAAGGCCAGGTCGATGTCACTCGACGGGAAGCGGGAGACCGGTGTGAGCTTGGGTACCGACCCCAGTGCCGCCACCATCGGGGCCACATCGATCCGGAGCCAGCCCAACCTCCCGGTGATGCGGTAGGCACCGGCCACGTCGGGATCGACCTCACCGACCTCGCCGATCTCGGCCCCACGGAAACGGACCACGGCTGACCGTCCGGGATGGAGCCCGGGGAGGGGACGGTTGGCCAGACTCAATCCGGTCAGGGCCAACGTTGCCGCCAGGCGGTGCACGAGTTGTACCGCCGCGGTGGCGGCCCCGTCCGCCCGGTGGCCGCTGATGATCACCGCCAGCTGCTCCGGCTCGGCCGGGAGCTCGCCACCGGAGGGTTGGAACACCCGACCGAGCTCGGACAGCATCAGGGGTCCGGACCGGTGGGCCTGGTTGGCGGCCACCGCCTTGAGGAGGCCGGGCAACAGCGAGGTCCGGAGCACCGACTCCTCGGCCACGAGGGGATTCGACAGGGAGATCCCGTCCGCTCCGAGACCAGCCCGTTCGAGGTCGCCCGGGGCCAGGAACGGGGTGGGCATGACCTCGGTGGCTCCCGCCCCGAGCACGCCGGCCCGGATGGCCCGCCGGGCCTGCTGGTAGGGGCTGAGCCCGCCGGCCTGGGGTGAGCGGGGCACCCGACGGCCGGAGCGGTCGTAGCCGTGGTGCCGCGCCACCTCCTCGACCAGATCGATCTCCTGGGTGACGTCGGGCCGCCACGGTGGGACGGTGACCGCCAGGGCGTCGTCGCCGTCACCGGGTTCGACCTCGAAGCCGATGGCGGTCAGGTACCCGGTGACCGCGGCCAGGTCGAGATCGAGGTTGAGCAGGCGGTTGAGCCGTGGCACCCGCAGGCCGATGGTCGGGGTCGTCACGGGGCCGTCGTCGTCGATGACGACGCCGGGGGCGACGATGGCGCCACAGATCTCCACGGCGAGCTGGCAGAACCGGTCGAGGGCCCGTTCGATCCCGGCCGGGTCGACACCGCGCTCGAATCGGGTCGACGCCTCCGATCGCAGCCCGAGGCGCCGGGAGGTGCGGGCCACCGTCATCCGGTCCCACACCGCGGCCTCCACGACGACGCCGGTGGTCGCGTCGGTGATCTCGGTCGACGCACCCCCCATCACCCCGGCCAGGCCGATCGGTTCGTCGGCACCGTCGACGATCACCCCGTCGTCGGGGTCGAGCCGGCGTTTGTTGTCGTCGAGCGTGGTCACGGTCTCGCCCGGTCGGGCTCTCCGCACGCCGAGGACCCCGTCGGTGACCAGACCGAGGTCGTAGGTGTGGTTCGGTTGACCGAGCTCCAGCATCACATAGTTGGAGATGTCCACGATGGCGTTGATGGAACGGACACCGCAGGCGGTGAGCCGGTCGGCCATCCACCGGGGGGAGGGACCGGCGCTGATCCCGTCGAGGACCCGGACACCGAACCGGGGGCACAGCACCCGGTCGGCGACCTCCACCCGGACCCGCTCCCCGGCGGCCGTGCCGGCCGGGGCGAGCTCGGGGGTGCGGATGGTGAACGGCACCCCGAGGCGGGCGGCCAGGTCGCGCGCCACACCGGCGATCGACAGGGCGTCGGGCCGGTTGCCCTCGATGTCCAGGTCGAACAGGACGTCGGGGTGACGGTCGAGCGCTTCGGCCAGTGGTTGGCCGACCGGCAGGTCGCCGTCCAGGATCCAGATCCCGTCGTCGCTGCCGGCCGCCCCCAATTCCTCGGCCGCGCACAGCATGCCGTTGGACCATTCACCCCGCATCTTCCGGCGGGCGATCTCCATGCCGTCGGGCATGACCGTGCCGATGGTGGCCAACGGGACCCGATCGCCGACGGCCATGTTGAACGCCCCACAGCACACCTGGAGGGGCTCACCGTCGCCGGCGTCGACCGACACGAGCTGGATCCGGTCGGCGTCGGGGTGGGGAGCCAGGTCGAGCACCTCGGCCACCACCACGCCGTCCCAGTCGGCGCCGACGATCGACACCTCCTCGCAGACCATGCCCAGGTCGGTCATGGTCTCGGCCAGGTCGGCGGGTGTTCCCGTGATCGGCGCGAACTCCTGAAGCCAGGACAGCAGGACCTTCATGGTCGGCCTCCTCGACGGATCGCGTGGTCGCGGTCCGGGATCGGGTAGGTGGGGACCACCGCGACGGGCTCGGGGTGGTCGGGGTGGACGGGGGGCAGGGCAGGCGACATGGGGCTGGGGATCGGTCAGAACTGGCTGAGGACCCGGACGTCATTGCTGAACAGGTCGCGGAGATCGTCGACCCCGTACTTGAGCTGGGCCAGGCGATCGATGCCGAACCCGAACGCGAACCCCGACCACTGCTCGGGGTCGACGCCACCGGCTCGGAACACGTTGGGGTGGACCATCCCGCAGCCCCCGAGCTCGAGCCAGGAGCCGTCGGGCCGCTGGATGTCGAACTCGGCCGACGGTTCGGTGAAGGGGAAGTAGTTGGGCCGCAGCCGCGAGGTGAACCCGGGGCCGAAGTAGGCCTCGGTGAACTCCTGGATCGTGCCGGCCAGGTCGGCGAGGGAGATGTCGCGATCGATGACCAGACCCTCGATCTGATGGAACACCGGCATATGGGTGGCGTCCGCAGTGTCACGGCGGAAGACCCGGCCGGGGGCGACAATGTAGATCGGTGGTTCGTGGGCCAGCATCGAGCGGATCTGGACCGGGGAGGTGTGGGTGCGGAGCAGGGTGGTTCCCGGTTCGCCGTGCTCGACGTAGATCGTGTCGAAGCCGTCGCGGGCCGGATGCCCCGGCGGGATGTTGAGGGCGTCGAAGTTGTGCCAGTCGGTCTCCACCTCGGGCCCTTCGGCCACGGTGAACCCCATACCGACGAAGATGTCCTCCAGATGGTCCCAGGTCCGGGTCACGATGTGGGCGTGCCCCACCGGCCCGTCGGCGGCGATCTCGGTGAGGTCCATCCGTTCCGCCTCGAGGCGGACCGACCGGGCCACGGCCTCGAGCTCGTCGCGGCGGCGGCCGACGGCGGCCTCGACCCGCCGACGGGCCTCGTTGAGGGCGCGGCCGGCCGCCTTGCGATCCTCGACGGCCAGCTGGGCCAGGGCGGCCCGGGCTCGGGTCAGGGCCCCCTGTTTGCCGAGGTGGGTGTGCTCGTGCCGGGCCAGTTCGTCGAGATCTCCGGCCGTGTCGACCGCGTCGAGCGCCTGGGCCTCGGCCTGGGCCACATCGATCGTCTGGTCGGTCATGATCCCTCCACGGGGTGTCGGAACTGGGGGTTTCGAGTCAGGGCGTTCTCGCCGGCCTCGGGTGCCGGGCCGCATCGCCGCATGGGGGTCACTCGGACCGCCGGACAGCAGCGGTGCCGTCGGGACAGTGGCGCTCCTGGCGCAGGGCCTCGAAGCACGCCACCGAGGCGGCCACCGCAAGGTTAAGCGATTCGGTCGGCCCGGCCAGCGGGATCGTGGCGACGGTGTCGGCCTGCTCCACCAGACCGGCGGGTAGGCCACTGGCCTCGTTGCCCACCATCAGGGCCGCCTCCCGCAGATCGACCTGGTCGTAGGGGACGGCGTCGGTCCCCCCGGCGACGAGGGCCACGACGACACGCCCGGTGATGGCCGGATGGGCCCACACCGCGTCCGGGTCGTCGGCTTCCACCACCGGCAGTCTGAGTGCGGCACCGGCCGCGGCGCGAATGGTCTTCGGACCGCTCGGGTCGGTGCAGTGCCCGGCGAGCACGACGCCCACCGCCCCGGACGCCTCGGCACTCCGGAGCAGGGTGCCCAGGTTGCCTGGATCCCGCCCGTCCACCACGATGATCAACCGGCCCCGGGTGGGCAGGTCGTCGAGGGTGGCCGATGGCCGGGGCACGACGGCCGCGACCGGCTGGGGATTGACCGGGTCGAGGACCTTGGCCAGCACCCCTGGGGCACAGTGGTGGACCACCGTGCGGGCCCGGCGGGCGGCCGCCTCGATGTCGGGGCTGCCGCCGGGTTCGAGGTAGACCTCCTCGACCCGGCCGGCCGCGATGGCTTCGGCCACCAGGACCGGTCCTTCAACCACGATGACCCCTTCGCTGACACGCTGGCGACGCTGGGCCAACAACCGCCGGATCCGTTTGATCCGGCGGTTGTTGGCAGTGAGCGGCGGTGACGGGGCCACCGGGGCTCAGTCGGCGTTCGCGCCGTTCGCCACCGCCACCAGGGCGGCGAATGCCGCCGCGTCGTTGACGGCCAGGTCAGCGAGCACCTTGCGGTCCACACTGACCTCGGCGGCCTTCAGGCCGTTGATGAACTTGCTGTAGGAGGTCCCGTTCTGCCGGCACGCCGCGTTGATCCGCTGGATCCACAGTCGGCGGAACTCGCCCTTGCGGGCCCGGCGATCGCGGAAGGCGTAGTTGCCCGACCGCATGACCTGTTCGTTGGCGCCTCGGAACGTCCGGCTCTTGTTGCCGTAGTAGCCCTTGGCCTTCGACAGTGTCGTGCGGCGCCGCTTCTTGGCGTGCACGGCTCGCTTCACCCGTGACATCGTCGTTTATCCCTTCACCTGAGTCGTTCGTGTCGTCGTGCGTGTGTGGTGTGCTGGTCGGGGTGAGCCCGGATGGGGCTTAGCTCGACAGCATCTCCTTGACCCGGGCGGCGTCGGCTCCGGTGAGCGCGGTCTCGCCGCTCAGCCGACGCTTGCGGCGGCTCGACTTCTTCTCGAGGAAGTGGTTGAGGTTCTTGCTCCGGCGCATGACCTTGCCCGATCCGGTGACCTTGAACCGCTTCTTGGCGCCCTTGTGGCTCTTCATCTTGGGCATGGGTT
>JBKDZN010000252.1:0-35700 GCA_047971245.1 Acidimicrobiales bacterium | reverse complement strand
GGTTGATCGGCACGTTCTGACCCGCGTCGATGCCGGTGCCGACGGTCCCGGGATCGACGATCTGATGGTGAATCCGGGTGTCGGCGCCCGGCGGGGCCGGTAGCATCGCAGGGCCACGGGCTGTGGCGCAGCTTGGTTAGCGCGCTTGACTGGGGGTCAAGAGGCCGGGAGTTCAAATCTCCCCAGCCCGACAAGAAATCGCAGGTCAGAGCCGGTCCCTCGGGGTCGGCTCTTCTGCTTCCAGAGGAGAGGGCAGCAGCAGGGACAGCAACGGTCTCCACCGAGCTTCGCCGAGCGCGGAGTGCCCCGCCCCAGGAGACCCAAGCGTTCATCGACGCCGTCACGACCACCGCCGGAGCGCTCCGATGAGCGATTCGTTGGTGGGCGCCTCCGGCCGGCCGGCTGGGTCTACCTGCTCGCCGGCACCACAGCATCGCTCGCCCTGCTCGCAACAGCGGAATCAACCTCGGATCGGCACAAGAGCCCTCATAGGGATGCTCTGGCCGGCACCCGACGGTCGGCCCCGGCAGCGAGCGCATGTATTATGCATGCATGCCGAACGTGCAAGTTCGTGATGTGCCCGACGACGTCCACGAGGCCTTGGTTCGGCGAGCCGAGCTCGCTGGTCAGTCGCTGCAACAGTTCCTCGCGGCTCAGTTGGTCAGGATCGCGGCGACACCGTCGATCGATGAGATCCTCGACCGCATCGAGAGCCGCTCGACGGGTCGGCTGTCGGCCGCGAGCGCCATCGACGCGATCGGTGACGAGCGTGGTCGTCGTTGACGCATCGGTGCTCGCTCCGGTCGTAGCCGATGGTGGCGTTGATGGTTACCGGTTCCGGGCCCGGCTCCGCGGTGAGATCGTGGTCGGACCGGACCTGTTGCGGGTCGAGGTCACCTCGGTTCTCCGGCGACACGCCAACAGCGGTCAACTGACCGCCGAGGAGGCCGAGCGAGCGGTGGGCGACCTGCTGACCTTCCCGATCACCGTCTTTCCGACCGCCCCAGTGCTCGGGCGGGTGTGGGAACTACGTCACAACCTCACGGCCTACGAGGCATGCTACGTCGCCTTGGCCGAAGCGATTCAGCAGCCCCTGCTAACCGCCGATCACCGACTGGCCAATGCACCCGGCCTGCCCTGTCAGGTGGAGACCATCTGATCCCGGCCACGCGAATGTATGCCGAGTGCATGGAGAAGTCCGGCGACTGGCTGGATCGAACCAGACAGGCCGATCTCGGCGCCGCTGCCCGTTGTCTCCGGTGGCTCCCGGGGTCGGCCCACCTACCTCGAGGGGAGGACAGCAGCCGTCTCCGGCCACCTCCGCGGGTGGGGAGTGCGACCGCCCGCGGGTCTCATCCGCGTCTACCCTGCTCGCAGCCGAGTCGCTCCGGTCTCGTGCCACGGCTGCCAACCAGCGGCCAGGGCCCGTGCCCGGGGCCCGAGGAGGAACCGAGAGATGTGGACAACGTCGTCGCCCGATCGTTCCGCCCGTGGACGGGCTTCGGGGCCGGCCCCGAAGCGCTGGCGGTTGGGTGTTGTGGTGGCCGCCACGGTGGCCGTGTCGGTCGCCTGTGCCCCCGACCAGCTTGGCGATCGAGGGGGCGTGAAGGGAGCGCCCCCGGACAGCATCGGTGACGTCGACCATGTGGTGGTCTTCCGCAATGTCGACGAGTTCCCCAACGTGGCCCGGATCTGTGTGGAGGGAGTGGCGTTCGCGTCCACGTCGAGTTCGGACGGGCTGCGCGAACCGACCCTGATCCGGGTGGAGGAGTGGGACGATGAATGCCGGGCCGCCGGCTCCTCGTCGGCATCGTCCGGCGAGGAGGAACCGCCCGGATAGGCGGCGGTTCGGCGCCGCGATCGATCCGGGCTCCGGTCGTCCCCGCTCGACCGGCTTTGCAATCTTCGTTAGGATCAGGGGAACGGCGTGGTACGAGCGTCGCATTCGGGGACCTGCCTCATGGCCACCACCCCGGTGGTGGCCATGACGGGGCGCCGCTCGTCCGGCGGCGGGCCTCCGTAGGGTCACCGGTCGGGGGGACCGGGAAAGGGGGGGCTGCCGTGGCGGTCACACAGAGCCGATTCGTCATCGACGACCGGGACACCCCGAGGTTCCGGGTGCACCGTTCCACCATGGTCGCCGACGACGTCCTGGAGCAGGAGCGGCGCCTCATCTTCGATCGGACCTGGTTGTACATCGGCCACGAATCGGAGATCCCCGATCCCCATGACTTCCGCACCCGGAACGTCGGCGGCCGGCCCGTCATCTTCACCCGAGACGGCGACGGGACGGTCCGGGTGTTCCTCAACACCTGCCCTCACCGGGGCATGCAGATCGAAACCCGCGCCGAAGGCCACGGCCGGTTCCTGAAGTGCTTCTATCACGGGTGGAGCTTCAACACCGGCGGCGACCTGGTCGCCCTGCCCGACGACGCCTCCTACGGCCCGGACTTCGACCGCCAGAACCTGTGCCTGGCCCGCCCGCCCCGCCTCGAGTCCTACCGGGGATTCGTGTTCCTGTCGTGGAGCCCGGACGGTCCGGATCTCGACGAGCACCTCGGCGGCGTCCTCGACATCCTCGATCTGTTCGCCGACCAGTCCGACACCGGGATGCGGGTGATCGGCGGTTCACACGTCTACGCCATCCGGGCCAACTGGAAGCTCCTGGCCGAGAACTCCTACGACGGCTATCACGCCATGACCACCCACCACCGGTATCTGGCCATGCTGAAGGAGTCCGGCAAGGACATGAGCCTCGTGTTCGGGGGCAACGGCGGCAAGGCGGCGCTGGCGTGGAACCTGGGCCGGGGCCACGCCGTGATCGGCGGCGCGGATGGCACGGGGGGACGCAACACCGGTCTCGGCCGTGACCTGCCCTCCGAGGAGGCGCTCGCCAACCAGGTGGCCCGCCGTGACCGGTTCGCCGCCCGCTACGGCAACGACTGGGCCGACCGGATGTTCGCCTCCCGGAATCTGGTCGTGTTCCCCAATCTCGCCGTCATCGACCTGATCATGGGGATCACGATCCGGACCTTCTATCCGATCTCCCCCGACTACATGGAGGTCACCGCGTGGAGTCTCCAACCCTCCGATGACGACCCGGTCCTGCGGGAGATGCGCCAGGAGAACTTCCTGACCTTCTGGGGACCGGCCGGCCTGGCCACGCCCGATGACATCGAGGCCCTGGAACGCTGTCAGCGGGGGTTCATCGCTCACGACCTGGCCCCCTGGAACGACATCAGCCGGGGCATGGTGCGAGACCAGCCGATCTTCACCGATGAGCTCCAGATGCGGTGCTTCTGGCGGGAATGGGATCGCCTGATGACCGGCACCGTCCATCCCGACGAGGCGCCGGTCGTCCCCCGGGCGGGTCGCGTCGGCTGGCCCTACCCACCCCGCCCCGAACCCGCTCCGGGCGCGACCCGGGCCGAGGTCGGCTGACATGCACCCCGATCCGGCCCCCGCCGGTACCGAACGGGCCGTGACCCCGTCGTCGCTGCGGTCGGCGGTCGAGGAGTTCCTCTACCACGACGCCGAACTGCTCGACACCTGGCGGCTGCGGGAATGGTTCGAACGGTTCTCCCTCGACTGCCGATACCACATCCCCACCACCGACCGGCCCGACGGCGACCCGACCCACGACCTGTCGTTCGTCTGGGACGACTGGTTCCTGCTGTCCCAGCGGATCGAATCGATCCTCGACGGGACTGCCTGGGCCGAGTCGCCCCGCTCCACCACCCATCGCACGGTGGCCAACGTCCGGGCCTGGGAACACGACGACGGCACGATCGAGGCCCGCGCCAACCTGGTGGTTCACCGGTCGGCCGGGTCCCGGCTCGACGTCTACCCGGCGTTCCTCAACCTCACCCTGCTGCCCACCAGCACCGGCAGCTTCGAGATCCGGTATCGCCAGGCGGTCCTGGCCCTCCAGGAGCTGCGCCCCCACGGTCGGCTCAGCGTCCTGCTGTGACCGCGCCCACCCACCCGGCACCGAGAGGAGAGCCACCCGATGGCTGAGGTACAGCTCCTGGGCATCACCCACTACCCACCGTTCGGCTGGGCCGATGCCCACATGGCGGGGATCCACCACGCCCTCATGGCCGATCCCGCGGTCCCTGACGAGGCCAAGGATCCCGGTCACTGGCCGCCCGAGCAGCAGGCCGAATGGGGTGACGACGGTGGCGTGGCCGCCGCGGCCGGTCACCGGGCCACCCTCATCGCCGGCCTCGACCGGGTTCGCGCCGAACTGGACGCCTTCGACCCCGACGTCATCGTGGTGTGGGGCGACGACCAGTACGAGAACTTCACCGAGGATCTCATCCCGGCCATGTCGGTGCTCGCCTACCCGGACCGTGAGGTGTTCCCCTACCGGACCGGGGTGGGGGAGCGGTTCCCGTCGTACTGGGCCGACGAGGGCCCCGACACTTCCCGCCTGATCCGGGGCCGCCCCGACATGGCCCGGGACCTCGCCGCCGGCCTGCTCGGGGCGGGATTCGACATCGCATACGCCTACCGGCCCCTCCACGACGACCAGCTTCCCCACGCCTTCCTCAACGCAGTGCTGTTCCTCGATCACGACCGGCGGGGATTCGACTGGCCCGTCATCGCCATGCCCATCAACTGCTACGGGGCCCGGGTGGTGGCCGCCCACGGTGCCTGGCGCCCCTTCGGCGATGCCCTGGAACTCGACCCGCCGTCACCCAACCCGTCCCGCCTGATGGACATGGGGGCCGCCGTGGCCCGGCATTTCCACGATTCCCCCCACCGGGTCACCCTGCTCGCCTCGTCGTCGTGGTCGCACGCCTTCCTGGTTGACCACAACTGGCGGATGCGGCCCGACACCCCGGCCGACCGCCGCCTCTACGAGGCGTTGGTCTCCGGCGACCTCGACACCTGGGAGAAGGTGTCGACCGACGACATCGTGCACGCCGGCCAGCAGGAGGTGCTCAACTGGTTCGCGGTGGTGGGCGCCGCCCGGGAGCTCGGCGCCGAGCTTGCCTGGAGCGAGTTCGTGGAGACCTGGATCTTCAACTCCAACAAGGTGTTCGCCGCCTGGACCCCGGTCGGGCGGCCGACCACCGGAGGGGAGCGGTGACCGGCCCGGATGTCGCCCCGGGGGCCGCCCTGTTTGCCCCCGACCTGCTGGCCGGGCGGGTGGCTCTGATCACCGGGACCAGCCCGAACATCGGCGGCGCGGCCGCCGCCGGCCTGGCCGCCGCCGGGGCCACCGTGGTCTGCAACGACCTCGACGCCGACCTGGCCGGGGCCGCCGCGGCGCGGATCGTGGACGCCGGTGGGACGGCCGAGGCCGTCCCCTTCGACGTCACCGACCCCGAAGCGGCCGACGCCGCAGTGGCCGGGATCGTCGCTCGGCACGGCCGGATCGACATCCTGGTCAACAACGCGGTCAGGTTCGACCAGGCCGGCCTGCTCGACATGCCCCTGGAGCGGTACCGGCGCCAGCTCGACGTCATCCTCGGCGGCGCCTTCATCATGACCCGGGCCGTGGCCTCGGCCATGATCACCGACCAGGTCCGCGGGGCCATCGTCAACGTCCTGTCCACCGCCGCCTGGCAGGGCCAGGCCGGCAATGTGGGGTATTCGACGGCCAAATCGGGGCTGATCAACTTCACCCGCTCGGTGGCCATGGAACTCGCCCCCCACGGGATCAGGGTCAACGGGTTCACCCCCACCGCCACCAGGCCCGACGATCCCGAGCTGGCCGCGTCCTTCGACCGGGCGGTGACGGCCGGGGCCGAACGGCGGATCATGGACTTCGCCGGTCTCAACCCGTGGGAGCGGCTCCCGACCCCCGCCGACTATGTGGCCCCGCTGATCTTCCTGTGCTCGGACGGGGCCGGGATGATGACCGGCGCCAACCTCACCATCGACGGTGGCGCCCTGGCCCGCTACTGGCCCCAGTACCCGCGCCGCGCCCCGTCATGACCCAACCGCCATTGGTCATCGCACAGATCGGACCCGACCGTGCCCACGATCATCGATTTCCACGCTCACCATTTCCCGACCGGCCTGGCTGATTTCGGGACCCGCACCGGCGATCCGCGCTGGCCCCGCCTGGAGCGGGGCGGCGGTCTCGGCCCCGGCGGGGCCCGGATCATGCGGGGCGACGAGGTATTCCGCCGGGTGACCGCCGCCTGCTACAACCCCGCGGTCCGCGTCGCCGAGCTCGACGCCGCCGGGGTCGACCGGCAGGTCATCTCACCGGTGCCGGTCACCCTGATCGACTGGGCCCCGCCCGACCAGGCGCTCGCCTTCCTCGGCGCTCAGAACGACCGGCTGGCCGAGATCGCCGCCGAGTCTGGCGGTCGGCTGGTCGCCCTCGGTGCGGTGCCGCTCCACGACCCGGGCCGGGCCGTGGCCGAACTGGCCCGCATCCACGACGACCTCGGCCTGGCCGGGGTCGAGATCACCGCGATGGCCGGAAACCGTGAACTCGACGACACCGCCCTGGACCCGTTCTGGGCCGCGGCCGCGGCCGAACAGGTACCGGTGTTCATCCACCCCGCCCACCAGGCGGTCACCACCCGCCGGTCCGGGATGCCCTACGAGTTCGGGATCGGCATGCTCACCGACACCGCCCTCGCTGCCGCCGCCCTCGTCTACGGCGGCGTCCTCGACCGCCATCCCGACCTGCGGATCGCCCTCGCCCACGGCTGCGGCGCGTTCGCCTGGACCCACCCCCGGCTCCGCTATATGGCCACCCGGGCCGCCGGCCAGTCCGGGGCCGACCCCGACCCGGTCGGCCGTGCCCTCGACGACCTGGTGCGCTCCCTCTGGGTCGACTGCCTGGTGTTCGACCCGGCCAACGTGGCTCTCCTCGTCGAGCGGTTCGGCCCCGACCACATCCTCTACGGCACCGACCACCCGTTCCTGCCCGAAGGGTTCGCGGGACCCCGCGGGGTGATCGACGACGCCATGGCCGCCGGCTCCGGTCTCGACGACCGCTGCCTGGGCGCCAACGCCGTCGCCTTTCTCGGGATCTGACCGGCGTCACCGCCGACCGGGGCGATCCTTCCGGCCGGGTTCCGTTCCGTTTTCAAGCACCACCGGCGGCGACCTGTTTGACTGGGAACGCCGGGCCCGGCCCGGTGGGCGCGGCCCCGGCCGCGACCCGGACGACGGGGCGACGAGGAAGGAGCGGACCGTGGCGCAGAAGGTGGCAGACGACCTGTGGGACATGCTGGTCCAGGCCGGCGTCAAACGGTGCTACGGCATCGTCGGTGACGCCTTGAACCCGGTGATCGCCGCATTGTCCCGGCGCGACGACATCGAGTTCGTGCACGTCCGCCACGAGGAATGGGGCGCGTTCGCGGCGTCGGCCGAGGCCTTCCTCACCGGAGAGCCGGTGGCGGTGTGCGGCACGGCCGGACCGGGGATCGTGCACCTCGTCAATGGTCTCCTGGACGCGTTCCACGAACGGTGCCCGGTCATCGCGGTGGCCGGCGACATCGAGACCAGCGTGATGGATCTCGCCCCCATCGAGGGCATCAACCCCAAGGACCTGTTCCAGACCGCGTCACTGTGGACCGGGCGGGTCGTCAACCCCCACCAGGCCCGGGGCGTGTTCTCCGAGGCGATCCGCACCGCCATCCTCGACCGCGGCCCCACCGTCATCGCCATCCCCGGCGACATCGCGTCCGCCGATTCCCCCGGGGGTCCGATCGACCTCGTGGTGCCCACCGTGCCCTGGCCCCAACCGGCCGAGGCCGACCTGCGGGCGATCGCCGATCTGGTCAACGCGGCCGGCAAGGTCACCGTGTTCGGCGGCGACGGCTGCCGTGACGCCGGGGCGGACGTCGTCGCCCTGGCCCGCAAGCTCAAGGCCCCGGTCGGATTCTCGCTCAAGGGCAAGCCGTGGCTGGAGGCCGGCAACCCCAACGCCGTGGGCATGACCGGCCTGCTCGGCTACGGCGGCTGTTTCCACGCCGTCAAGGAGGCCGACCTCGTCCTCATGCTCGGTACCGACTTCCCGTTCCCCGACTTCCTGGAGGCCGGCGGGGCCAAGGTGGTCCAGGTCGACGACAACGCCATCCGTCTCGGCCGGCGCACCCCGATCGCGGCCGGTTCGGTGGCCGACGTCGGCGCGTTCGTCCGGGCCCTTACCCCCCTGGTCGACGAACGGGACGACGACACCCATCTCAACCGCTCCCTCGAGATCAGCCGGGACTGGGTCGGCCGCCTCAACGTCTACGTCGACGGGGGCGACAAGCGGTCACCGATCCGACCCGAGTATGTGGCCGCCACCCTCAACGAGCTGATGGACGACGACGCCATCGTCACCGTCGACACCGGCACCCCGGTGATGTGGGCCTCCCACCACATCGAGTTCGGTGGCGATCGGCGGATGTTCGGTTCCTTCAGCTGGGCGTCGATGGCCTCGGCCTCCCCCAACGCGTTCGGGGCCGCCAAGGCCTACCCCGGTCGGCAGGTGGTGGCCATGTGCGGCGACGGGGGCTTCTCCATGCTCGCGTTCGGTGACCTCATCACCGAGGTCCAGCACAACGCCCGGATCGTGCACGTCGTGTTCAACAACGGGGCGCTCGATTTCGTGGAGATCGAGCAGCAGGAGGTCGGCCTGGTCCCCTACGGCACCGACCTGCCCAACCCGAACTTCGCCGCCATCGCCCACGCGTTCGGGGCCATGGGGATCCGCGTGGAGGACCCGGCCGAGGTGCGTTCCGCCATCACCGAGGCGCTGGCCCACACCGACGGTCCGGTGGTGCTCGACATGGTCACCGACCGATCCGCCCTGGCCCTCCCCTCGCACGTGCCGGCCAAGACGGCCGAAGGGTTCACCCTCAGCCTGGCCCGGCGGGTCCTCAAGGGCGACATCGGCGACGTCATCACCACTGCTCGTGACAACTACCGGCTGCTCAAGCCCTGACCGGCGCCCCGCCGCCCGGAGACCGTCGGTGGCTCCACCCAACCGCCCACCGGAGGGTCTCTACCACACGGTCTCAAGCCCACCCAACGCCGAGAACTCCTGGTCCCTCGTGATGAGGCAGTGATGCTCGAGCATCGACTGGGCCGCCAGCATCCGATCGAACGGATCCCGGTGCGCCCAAACCAAGCTTCCCGACCGGAGCGCATGAGCGTGGCTGATGGGGATGTGGGAGGCTCCCAACCGCTGGACAAGGGGCCCGTATTGAGCCACGAGCGGCTCCGCCTCGTCGAACCTGCCCAGACGAACCTTGGTCGCCAGTTCCCACGCCGTCGCAGTCGAGACGAACAGCTCGCTGGAAGGATCGGATAGGCGAGCCAGGCCCTCCTGGCCGAGGCGGACTGGATCGGCAACCGCCCAGACGAAGGTGTGCGTGTCGAGCAGATAGGTCATTCCCACGCGGCCAACACCTCATCATCCAACGGAGCGAAAAGCTCGTCGGAAACGCGCAGCGGGAAAAATCCCAGCTCACGGCTCGTCGGCAATTCGATCGGCACGAGACGGGCCACCGCACGACCCGACCGGGCAATCACGACCTCGTCACCCCTGGCGGCCGCATCCAGCAACTCAGACAACTTGGCCTTTGCCTCGGAGACGTTCATCTTGATGACCATGTGGACCAAGTCTACGTAGTCACTTCCTTGGGGCAACTCGGAACCCCGCCAACCCGAACCAGCCCCTGGGTCACAGTCACCGTTGGTCTCCCCCCCCCCCCCGGTGACGAGCCCGTCGGCGAGGTCGTCGCGTGCGTGGTCGAGATCGTCACCCTGCGTTTTCGACGTCGGCCCGGTCCGTCCCTAGGCTGCCGGGATGGCATGGGACTTCAGCACCGACCCGGAATTCCAGGAGAAGCTCGACTGGATGGAGGGCTTCGTCCGCGACGAGATCTTCCCGCTCGAGACCCTGGAGGACGTGTGGCGTACGGCGGAGGGGCGTGCCCGCTTCGAGGCCATCGTCGACCCGCTGAAAGAAGAGGTGAAACGGCAGGGATTGTGGGCCGCCCACCTGCCTCCCGATCTCGGCGGCCTCGGTTTCGGCCAGGTCAAGCTGGGGCTGATGCACGAGATCCTGGGCCAGACCCGGTACGGGCCGAGCATCTTCGGCAACAACGCCCCGGATTCCGGCAACGCCGAGTTGTTGGCCGTCGGCGCCACCGAGGAGCAGAAGGAGCAGTGGATGCAGCCCCTGCTCGACGGCAAGTACCGCTCGTGTTTCTCCATGACCGAGCCCACCGCCGGGGCCGACCCCACCCTGCTGTCGACCACCGCGGTGCGTGACGGCGACGAGTGGGTGATCAACGGCCACAAGTGGTTCTCGTCGAACGCGTCGAACGCCGATTTCCTGCTCGTCATGGCCCGGACCGGGGACCAGGAGACCTCGTCGTACAAGTCGTTCTCCATCTTCATCGTCCCCACCTCGACCCCCGGGGTGAACATCCTGCGGGACACCCCCACCATGGGGGAACCCGATCACCGCACCGGCGAACCCGGCGGCCATTCCGAGATCTTGTACCAGGACGCCCGCGTCCCTCTCGACAACATCGTCGGTGGTCTCGAGGGGGTCGGCCAGGGGTTCGCCTTGGCCCAGAAACGGCTCGGCCCCGGCCGGATCCACCACGCCATGCGGTGGTTGGGTCAGTCCCGGCGGGCGTTCGACACCATGTGCGAGCGGTCACTCACCCGGTACGCCCACGGCTCGATCCTGGCCGAGAAGCAGATGATCCAGGAGTTCATCGCCGAGAGCTACGCCGAACGGCAGGCGGCCCGCCTGCTCACCCTCCAGGCCGCCTGGAAGATGGACCAGCTCCACGCCGCCGGCAAGCACTACAGCGACGCCCGGATCGAGATCGGGGTGATCAAGTTCTGGGGCGCCAAGGTGCTCTACAACGTGATCGACCGGGCCATCCAGGTGTACGGCAGCCTGGGCTACACCACCGACCTGCCGCTCGAATCGATGTACCGGCACGCCCGGGCGGCCCGGATCTACGACGGCCCCGACGAGGTCCACAAGGTGACCGTGTCCCGCCAGGTCCTGAAGGGCTACCGCCCCAGCGAGGTGCCCACCGAGCACGTTCCCACCCGCCGGGCCGCCGCCATCGAGCGGTTCGCCGACCACCTCGACGGCCTCAGCATCAACGCCTACTGACCACCATCGTCCCCTCAGCACCGTCGTTGCCTGAGCACCGTCGTTGCCTGAGCACGGCCCTGAACCCGACCCTTCGAACCCGGAGCACCCATGGACCCCCTCATCGACCTCACCGGCAAGGTCGCCGTCATCACCGGCGGCAGCCGTGGCATCGGCAAGGCCATTGCGTTCGCCTATGCCGAACACGGCGCGGATGTGGTCATCGCCAGCCGCAAGTTCGACAACTGCAAGGCCGTGGCCACCGAGATCGCCGAGGCGACCGGACGTCGGACCGTACCGGTGGCCACCCACGTCGGTCGGTGGGACGAATGCAACGCTCTGGCCGACACGGTCCTCCAGGAGTTCGGCCGCTGCGACATCCTGGTCAACAACGCCGGGATGTCGCCCCTCTACGACAAGGTCACCGACATCACCGAGGAGTACTACGACAAGGTCACCTCGGTGAACCTCAAGGGCCCGTTCGCGCTCAGCCTCCGGCTCGGGGGCCACATGATGGATCATGACGGCGGGTCGATCATCAACATCTCCACCATCGGGTCGATCCGGCCCAGCCGGGCCGAGGTGGTCTACGGGATGGCCAAGTCGGGGCTGAACGCCATGACGGTTGCGTTGGCCGACGCCATGGGTCCCACCGTACGGGTCAACGGCATCCTGCCCGGCGCCATCCTTACCGACATCTCCAAGGCCTGGTCGCCCGAGACCATCGAGCGGGCGCATGACACCCCGATGGGTCGAGCCGGCTACGCCGAGGACTTCGCCGGCGCGGCCCTGTTCTTCGCCGGCCCGGCCTCGGAGTGGATCACGGGAACCTGCCTCCGGGTGGACGGGGGCATGGCCCGCCAGCTCGGTCTCTGAGCGTCCGGCCCCCCGGGCGGGGACCCGATATCGGGGTCCGCGCCCGGCGGCCGCCGGAGGGGTCGGCCCCGATCGCCTACCCTGGGGACATGAGCATCCCCGTCGACCTCAACGATCTGGTTCGTGCCCTGGGCGACTACGGGCCCGGCTACCTGCTTTCCACCACCGAGGGGCAGGTCAAGGTGGTCACCGTGGAACCCGAGGCGGACGGTGGGGTCCTGCGGATCGTCGGTCCAGGTGGCGGGAGCTGCCGGAATGTGGCCGCCAACCCGATCGTCACCCTGGTGTTCCCTCCGGCCCGTCCCCGGGGCTACAGCCTCATCGTGGACGGTTCGGCGGCCGTGGCCGACGACGACGTCCTGGTCACCGCCACCGCCGCCGTCCTGCACCGCCCCGCTGCCCACGCCGACGGTGAACCGGTCGGCGACGGTTGCGGTCACGACTGCCGTCCCGTCGGGCGGGGAGAGGCCCGGTCGACGGCCAATTGAGTATCGTGTCACCCGCCGGGGTATTCTAAGGATCGTTAGGAACGGTTGGGGGTTGGATGCGCCGAGAACGTCAGATCGAACTGTTACAGCGGGTCGCCGACGCGGGGCCCCACCTCGAGGGCCTGTTCGGCGCCACGTCGATGACCAATCAGGCCTCCACCTACACCGACCCGGCCCGCTTCGCCCTCGAACAGCAGGTCCTGTTCCGGCCGGGCCCCGTCTTCTTCGGCATGAGTGCCGATCTGCCCGGGCCGGGCTCCTGGCGGGCCATGCGGTTCGATGGGATCCCCATCGTCGTGGTGCGCCAGGCCGACGGGTCGCTGCGGGCGTTGGTCAACATGTGCCGGCACCGGGCCGCACCGCTGGTCGACGCCCTGGGCCGCGGTGGGGACCTCCGGGCGTTCTCCTGTCCCGACCACGCCTGGACCTACGAGCTCGACGGCAGGCTCCGGGCCCGGCCCGCCAGCTACGGGGCGTTCGACGACGTGACCACCGATTGTGATCTCCTGAGTCGGCCGGTGGCCGAGAAGCACGGGCTGATCTTCGTACGGCCCAGTGGTGACGAACCGATCGATGTCGATGCCGCCCTGGGTGGTGCCGGGGACGATCTCGGGTCCTTCGGCTTGGAGGAGTACGTCCTGGTCGACTCGTGCACCAGTGAACGGGACATGAACTGGAAGCTGTTCTTCGACACCTTCACCGAGTCGTACCACATCCGGACCCTGCATCGGAACACGCTGGCCGGTACGTTCAACTCCGAGGCCGTCATCTTCGAGCCGTTCGGTCGCAACCTGTTGAGTGTGGGTCTGCGGGAATCGGTCAAGCAGGAGGTGGCCAAGCCTCGCGACGAGTGGAGTCTCCTGCCCTACGGCACCATCCAGTACTTCCTGGTTCCCACTGGCCTGGTGGTGCACCAGATCGATCATGTCGAGGTGTGGAACGTCGAGCCGCTCGCGGTCGACCGCAGCCGGCTGACCACCTCCATCTATGCCCCCACCGAGCCGGCCACGGAGAAGGCCCGCAGGTACTACCGGAAGAACCTCGATCTGCTGGTCACCGTGACCGGCACCGAGGACTTCCCGGTCATGGAGGAGATCCAGCGGAATCTCGCGTCGGGCGCCCTGCCCGAACTGGTCTACGGGCGGATCGAACCACCCCTCGTCCACTTCCACACCGAGGTCAACCGGGCTATCGAGGCGGCCGGATCCGCGTGACCGCGGACTGGGCGTCGGCCCCGGGCGGCCCGGCCGGTGCCGCCGGGTTGCCGGTGGGTGCGGCTCCGGGGGTCCACGAGGTCGGGCGGTAGGCTCCCGGCATGTCGACCCGAGCCGGCAACCGGACCAACCCAGTGGCGTCGCGGCGGGCCCCGGTGACCGCCCGGGGCGAGGACAAGCGCGCCCGGATCATCGAGGCCGCCGGGCAGCTGTTGGCCGAACAGGGCTACGCCGGCACCACCCTGGCCGATATCGCCAAGGCGGCCGGCACGTTCGCCGGCAGTCTCTACTACCACTTCGAGAGCCGGGAGGAGCTGGCCATCGAGGTGTTGACCCAGGGGGTGGACATCGCCATCGCCCACACCAGCGCCGCCGTCGAGGCGCTCCCGGCCGATGCGGCGGCCCGCCGGCGCCTCGAGACCGCCATCCGGGCCCATGTCGAGTCCATCCTGCATCGCAGCCCCGCCGCCCTGGCCGCGGCCCGGGCCATCGGCCAGCTGCCGCCCGCCGTCGCCACCCCGGTGTCGGCCGCCTTCCGGGAGTACGGGCGGATCTTCGCCGACCTGTTCGCGGCGGCCGAGGCCGAGGGTTCGATCGATCCGTCGGTCGACCTGTCCGCGGTCCGGATGCTGGTGGTCGGCGCGGCTAACTGGAGCGCCGAATGGTTCGACCCCGAGGGTCGATCGTCGGTCGACGACGTGGCCGATCTGCTGTGCCGGATGATCTTCGATGGTCTCGGGCCCGCCGGTTCCGCCGGCGGGGCTGCGGAGCTGGCCTGACCCGGCCCGGGGTCCTAAGGTGAATTAGAGAAAAGGGGGACCGGAACTGGCGGAGACCCCCGCCCGCCGCGCCACCATCGGAGGAACAGACGATGGCCACCACCATTCCCGCGCCGGACGTCAACAATGTCTGGCGGGTCGAGACCCCCGGCAACGACGGCTGGTCACGGTCCGCCCGGCCCGATGCCACCGACAAGTTCTTCATGGCTTCGGCCGACGGTCACGTCCAGGAGCCCCGCACCTTCCTCCAGGATCGCCTGCCCGAGGAGTACCACCACCGGCTCCCCACGGTGGCCGTTGACGCCAAAGGCGACCAGTTCCAGAAGACCGAGGGATTCCGTCAGGCCAGGCTCAACTGGGTCCAACCCTTCGAAGGCCACGAGAAGCTCCGCAACGAGTCGGGCCGCACCCCGGCCGACCGTATCGCCGACCTGGCCCTCGACGGGGTCGACGCCGAGATCCTGTTCCCCAACAAGGGACTCACCATCTGGGCCACCCCGGACGTCCACTTCAGCCACCTGATGTGCAAGGCCTACAACGACTGGGCGTGGGAGACCTTCAGCGACGTCAACGACCGCCTGATGCCCCTCGCCTGTATCGCCCCGGCCGCCGGCGCGGATGCCCTGGCCGAGATCCAGCGGTGCGCCGACCTTGGGTTCAAGGGGCTGTCCCTGCCGTGCAAGCCGGTGTTCGGACCCCCGAATGTCGACGACCCGAACTACAATCTAACCGAGTTCGAACCGTTGTGGGACTGTGTCACCGACGTCGACCTCCCCATCACCTTCCACGTATCCACCGGTCGTGACCCCCGCACCGCCCGCAGCCAGGGCGGAGCCGTGATCAACTACACGATCCACTCCCTCGCCCCGACCATGGAACCCCTGGTGAACATCTGTGCGTCCGGGGTGGCCGAGCGACACCCCACACTCCGCTTCGGGGCCATCGAGGCCGGGATCGGGTGGGTGCCGTGGATGCTCGAGGCCATGGACGAGGCCTACCTGAAGCACCACATGTGGGTGCGGCCCAAACTCGACGAGCTGCCCAGCACCTATTTCCGTCGCCAGGGGTTCTCCAGCTTCCAGGAGGATCGCCCCGGTCTCGATCTGGCCCGTGACCACGGCCTGGTCGACAATTTCCTGTGGGCCAACGACTTCCCCCACCACGAAGGCTCCTGGCCGTACTCGGCCCAGGCCATCGAACGGACCATGGGTTCACTGACCGACGACGAACGGGCCCGGATCCTCGGCCTCAACGCCGCCCGGATCTTCCGGATCGACGTCCCCGAGCGGTACCGCAACCATGGCGACGCGGCCGCGGTCGCCGCCGAGGTGGAGCGCCACCAGGCCGCCCGCTAAGGGGCCTGGCGGTTCGGTGCCAGGGTCCTTGGACCGGTAGGTGGCCGCAGCGGTTGCGGGCGGCGCGGTGACGGATTGCGACCCCGGCTCCGGCCCCCTCCCCTCCCGGTGGGTGCCGGCGCCGGGATCAGCTCTCAGCATCCCCCGATGCGGTGGTGTCGGTGGCCGCGGTGCTGTCCGCGGCGGCGGTGCTGTCGCCGGTGAACGGGAAGTCCAGCCAGTCCGGACGGTCCGGGGCCGTTTGCTCCCACGAACGGATGTAGATGACGACCGCCTTGATCTGCTCACTGGTGAGCGGACCGCCGTGGTCCTGGTTGTAGGCGCCCATCTGGGTGCCGGGCACGCCGACCGACACCAGTAACTGGATCTGCTCGTCGGTGGCCGAAGTGAGGAACTGCTGGGAGTTCAGCGCCGGTCCGATGGCGCCCTCACCGTTCAGGCCGTGGCAGGACTGGCAGTTGAACGACCAGATCTGCTCCCCGGATTCGGCCAGGGACTGCAACTGGTCATCGCGAGCCTGGTCCCGGTTGGAGGGCTCGACCCAGCGGTACAGCGGGAACACCAGCACCAACGCGATCATCAGCACGGCGCCGATGGCCATGACCTTGTTGGTCGAGCGTTCCAGGCCGTCGTCGACCTCGTAGGCCATCAGTGACCCCCCTCACCGGCGCACATCGGCCCCTTCGGGGTCTGGTCGATGGTGACGGTTCCCGGCTTGGTGCCGTCTTCCTTCGCCCCGGTGTTGATGTAGAGCAACCCGTCCTCGCCCTCCTCGACGGGGTAGTGGTCCATGCCCCGCGGCGCGGGACCGGCCACATAGTCTCCGGCCCGGTCGAACACCGACCCGTGGCACGGGCACTCGAAATGGCCGGACGAGTCGCAGTAGGGCACCCGGCAGCCCAGATGGGTGCAGGTCTCGGACAGGGCGACGACCTCGCCATTGACGCGGGTCAGGTAGGCGCGTGCGGCCGGCACCTCCACCACCTCGGTCTCGGTCACCGCGTCCGGCTTCACCGAACGCACCAGACCACCGAAGCCCGATGTCGGTAGGGGCCGCAACAGATCCCAGGTGGTCCAGCCGAACGCGGCCGTCATCAGGAGGCCACCGGCCTGCCAGGCCCGGGTCAGGAACTGCCGTCGGTTGTGGAGCTCGCTCATGCTCTTTCTCCTGCTCCGCTCGCTATAGCTCGCCGTGCCACTCTTGCCACGGCCAGACCCAGCCCCAGTTCTGACCGCGGAAGGCGAACCCGATCAGGGTCAGGGCGATGAAGATCACCAGGAAGGTGGTGAAGGTCAGGATCGCCACCTTGCGGTGACGGGCCTGCACGTAGGGGCTGCGGTCCAGATAGGGGATCGCCAGCAGCCCGACCACGATGGCGCCCGGGATGAGCACCCCGGCGATCAGGGGATGGAAATGGGCCAGGAGCTCCTGCAGCGCCGCGAAGTACCACGGCGCCTTCTCCGGGTTGGGGGTGATGCTCGGGTTGGCCACGTCGCGCAGTGGGGCGTCGAAGAACACCGCGATCACCATGACCAGCAGCATGACCGACAGGGCGGCCACCCCATGGCGGACCAGCAGGTGGGGCCAGACGAACACCAGGTCGTCGTCGGCGGGTTCCTTGCGTTCACCCGCCACCGGTTTGCCGGCCACGATGCCCAGCACCCGCTTGCCGCCCACCACCGAGGGGGAGCCGGTGAGGCGGACCGGGGTGGTGGTCGGCGTGGCCGTCTCCCCGTCGGGATGGGTCACCACGGTGGGGTGGGTCGGCAGCAGGAGGTTCTGGTCGGGATCAGACATCAGGCTCCTCCACGTCGAGCTCCAACATCGAGTCCTTGCGCCAGCGCCAGAAGTGGAACATCAGCAGGATCACGATCGAGGTCGGCAGCACGGCGACGTGCAGGACGTAGAACCGGAGCAGGGTGGACGCTCCGACGATGCTGCCGCCCAGCATCATGCCCTGGACGTCGGCTCCGATGAAGGGAACCCACGCCGCCATCTGGGTGCCGACGGTGACGGCCCAGTAGGCCAGCTGATCCCAGGGGAGCAGGTAGCCGGTGAACGACATCAGCAGGGTGAGAACCAACAGGATCACCCCGATCACCCAGTTGAACTCCCGCGGCGCCTTGTAGGCCCCCCGGTAGAACACCTTGGCCATGTGGGCGGCGACGGCCAGGACCATCAGGTGGGCCGACCAGCGGTGCACATTGCGGATGTACTGCCCGAAGGGCACCTCGGTCTGGATGGTCTGGATGTCGGTGTAGGCCGATCCGGGTGACGGGACGTAGAAGAACATCAGGTAGACGCCCGACAGGATCAGCGACCCGAACAGCACGGTGGCGATCACACCCAGATACCAGGTGTACCGGAAACCGATGTGCGACCGCCGCATCTTGACCGGGTACAGGTGGAGCAGGAAGCTCGACCAGTGGGCGGCCGCCCGGTCCCGGGGGGTGTCCCGGCTCGGTGAGCGCCAGATCGATCGGCCGATGACGCTGTGTCGGAGCCGATCCACCACCCCTTCGTCATCGGCAGGCCGGGTCTCGGCCTGCGGTGGATCCTCGGTCATCGTCATTGGGGCACTCCCTGTCCCGACCACACACCCATCGACAACGCATCCGGCGGGCATCGTTCGATGCACAGCCCGCAGCGGATGCATGCCTCCTCGTCGAGCAGCAGAGCGGTCGAATCCGACCCCCCACCGTCGATCTCCTCTCCGGGAACGAGTGAGATCACGTTCACCGGGCAGACGTCGGCGCACAATGCGCACAGGACGCACTTCTCGACGTCCAGCAGAATATTGGCGAAGCAACGCAGGCAGCGGGAGGCCTCGCAGCGGGCCTGATCGGGGGTGAAGCCGAGCTCCACCTCGGCCAGGCCGATCCGCCGCCCGGTGTCGAGGGTGGGGACACCCACCCGGGCCTGGCGGTCGTAGAGATCGTCGAGGCGGTGGAACTGCTGCAGCTCCACCATCGTGCCGTGGCGGTCCTCGGCCACGGTGCCACCGAAATGGCGGTGGATGTCGGTGGCGGAGCGGCGGCCGTCGGCGATGGCGTCGATCAGGGTGCGTGGGCCCTTGGCCGCATCGCCACCCGACCAGACCCCCGCGAGTGAGGTGGCCCCGGTGTCCTGGTCGATCTGGATGGTGCGACGAGGACTCACCTCGGGGCCGTCGGGGCCGAGGGACTCCAGGTCGATGGCCTGACCGATGGCGAGAATCACCGTGTCGGCGTCGATGTGCTGAAGATCGTCCTCGTCGAAGTCGGGGGAGAACCGGCCCTCACCGTCGAACACCGAGCGGACACCGACGGTGTCCACGCCGGTCACGCGGCCGTCGGCCGCGGTGATGGCCCGGGGTCCCCGCCGGTGGACGAACCGGATCCCTTCGTGTTCGGCCTCCTCCACCTCGAAGTCGTGGGCGGGCATCTCCTCCCGGGACTCGAGCGACATGATCGTGATCGACTCGGCCCCGGCCCGATGGGCGGTGCGGGCGACGTCGATGGCGTCGCCGATCGACGGCCGTTCACCCTCGGGGGCGGTGAGATGGTCGCGGGCGTCCGCGTAGTCGGAGGCCCGCAGGGCGGTCCGGGCCGCGTCCATGGCCACGTCGCCACCACCGATCACCAGCACCCGGCGCCCGACCGACACCTCGAAACCCCGGTTCATGTTGATCAGGAACTCGATCGCCTTGAGTACCCCGTCGGCGTCGGCACCGGGCAGGTCGAGGCCCCGGCCCAGGGTGGCGCCGATACCGAGGAAGACGGCGTCGTGGCGCTGCCGGAGCTGTTCGAGGGTGACGTCCGTGCCGAGCCGGGTGTTGTACTCGACCTCGACCCCGGTGGCCAGGATGGCGTCGACGTCGCCCTGGAGGACGTCACGGTCGAGCCGGTACTCGGGGATACCCAGCCACATGGCCCCCCCGAGCTTGTCGGTTGCCTCATAGATGGTGACGCCGTAGCCGTAGCGGCGAAGATCGTGGGCACAGGCCAGGCTGGCGGGTCCACCGCCGACGATCCCGATGCTCTGGGGGAGCTCGATCGCCGGGGGGACCGCGATCTCGTTGCCCAGCCCTTCGGGTCCGGCCTCGGTGCCGTACTGTTCGGTCACGAAACGTTTCAGGGCCCGGATGGCGATCGGCCGGTCGATCTTGCCCCGACGGCAGGCGTCCTCACAGGGCGCCGCGCACACCCGGCCGCAGACCGATGCAAACGGGTTGGGCAGGCGGGCGGTCAGGTAGGCCAGCTCGTCCTGGCCGTCCGCGATGGCGGCCACATACATGCCGGCGTTGGTGTGGACCGGGCATGCCGCCAGGCAGGGGATGTTCTCGTCGAAGAACTGCAGGCTCATCTCAGCTGGTTGCCTTTCGCACCGGTCACACCTGCGACCGTTTCTCGGCCATCCACAGGCCGCCGAGAATGACCAGGATGCCGGCCCCCCACACGGCCGTGCCCACCAGGTCCTGCCCGAACCGGCTGAGGCCCTCGACCGGACCGGTCTTCAGAACCCAGTTGGGCACGAACATGATCAGCAGGGCGACCGCCAGCACGATCACCGCCGTCTTCAGGGCGGCATCGAGCCAGGGCATGCTCAGCCGGTCGTTGCTGGCCACCAGGCGGGGATACAGCACCAGAGCGGCGACGGCCGCAGCGAGTAGGTAGGCCAGGATCGAGGTGAGGCTGGCCGCCGCCGGGAGTTCGGTGCCCGCCACCGGCCCGGTGGGGGCGGCGTCGGCCTCGGCCGCCGGGGCGGCGAACCCGGAGGCCACATAGGCGGACACGGCCGCGATGTCCTCGTCACCCAGGGTCGAGAACGACGGCATCACCCCGTTGTACGTCTCACCGTTGACCGTCAGCTCACCCTGCTTCCCGTTGGACACCACCTCGGTGACGTACGCGGCGTCGAGCACGTTCGGGTTGTCGATCAGGGGCGGGAACTGGCCGGGGAGACCGGCCCCGCCGGGTTGGTGACACGACGAGCAGATCTGCGAGTAGACCTCCTGCCCCGATTGGAGCAGGGCCGGGTCGGGGGCACCGTCCTCGGTGGCACCCCCCTCGGTGGCACCGTCTTCCGTGGCACCGTCTTCCGCGGTGCCGTCGTCCGCGGTGCCCTCGCCGGTGGTGGTGCCGGAATCGTCGGCCTGGGTGGTGGTCGGCTCGTCCTGGGCCGTTGCCGGTGCCGCTCCGGGGCCGACGGTGACCGCCGCCACGAACACCGCCACGAGGGCCAGGGTGAACGCGGCCACACTCGGGCGCCACGCGGACCGGCCGGATCGACGCCGGCCGCGTTGAGGATCTTGGGGGGTTGAGGCCATTGGGTACCAGATTCCCGAGCTCAACGGTGAGCCGAATGGGCTGACACCGCCACGGTCATTCCGAGCGGCTTGCGCCGCCCGGCAAGGACCATAGCCTCTTTATCGATGACATGGCGATGTTTCCTTCGGTTCTTCTTCGCGGCTACCATCTCGGCGCGCAATCGAACTACTTGTCGGCGTCAGGCCCCGGAGTATTTGCTGGGGATCAAGACGGTTGCCGGCCAAACGATTGTGCCCCAATCATTTGGAGGAGGCGCGTGATGAATGAGCGCGAGTCGGCGTTGGATGATGTTGCTGCATCGTCCGGCGAGGTCGACGGCGCCGGCAGGACACCCGGGGACGGCGAGGGGCACTTCAAGCCGGTCGGCACCCTGTTCCTGCTCGGATGTTTCGTGGTGGTCCTGGTGCTGCTGTGGCTGTCGGTCTACCTCATCCTGATCAGTCGGGGGACAACGGTATGACGGCCACCGACACCTCCGGAGGAGCGGCCGGGCCCGACGAGGCCCAGCTGTCCATGGGTATTGATCCCTGGGAGCGCAACTGGATGCGGCTGTCCGCCCTGCTGCTCATCGTGTTCTTCGTCACGGTGTCCATCGCGGGGTTCACCCAGGGGTTCCAGATCATCGGCGACGACGGCTCGGTGGACCCCCGCACGGTGACCGAGGAGGCGCCATGGTCCGAACCCGGCCTGCGGGAGGTCTCGCCCGGCCACTATGAGGCCCACGTGATCGCCCAGGTCTGGTCGTTCGTGCCCCGCGAGATCGAGGTCCCCGTCGGCTCCTCCGTCGACATCTACGTGACCAGTACCGACCTGCAGCACGGGTTCAAGATCACTGACACGAACGTCAATATGATGGTCGTTCCAGGCCAAGTATCGAAACTCAGCTTTACCTTCGATAAGGCCGGTGTGTTCCCGTATATATGTCATGAATACTGTGGCCAAGGTCATGCTTCCATGTATGGAACGGTGCGGGTCGTGGACGAAAGTGCAGACGCCAGCTCGGACTCCGCTGCCGGCACGGTGGATGGTGAGGCGCCAGCCACCGACGACGGCGGATCGACTACCCAGGAAGAGGAAGGGTCATGACGATCGTCGAGGAGCCGACGCCACCACCTTCAACCCCGCGGTCTCGGTCGTCGTCGGGCTATGAGCTGACGAAGTCGGAGCGCATCTTCATCGGAGCCCACATCGGGGTTGCCATCGTCGCATTGATGATCGGCAGTCTCATGGGCCCACTCCAGGCGTTCCAGTTCTCGGGCCTCGACCTGTACCCCTACCTGGAGCCGATCCTCAAGAGCTACTACCAGGGCCTCACCATCCACGGTGTCCTGAACGCGCTGGTGTGGACCACGTTCTTCATCGTGGGCTTCACTAACCTGACCACGATCAAGGGCCTCGGCCGGCCCCTCAGCCACCCCCGGATCAACCAGGTCGGGTTCTGGATGATGGTGGTCGGCCTGCTGGTGGCCGCGGTGCCGTTGCTGGGCAACGCGGCCACGGTGCTCTACACCTTCTACCCGCCGTTGGAGGCCAGCTGGGCCTTCTACCTGGGTCTCACCCTGGTCGTGGTCGGGAGTTGGGTCGAGGGCCTCGGCTTCTATCTGACCCTGGCGGCGTGGCGTAAGGACCATCGCGGGGTCCGGTCGCCCTTCATCGCCCTCGGGGGGATCATCAACGCCGCCATGTGGCAGATCGCGACCCTCGGGATCGCGGTCGAGATCCTGACCATGCTGCTGCCGTGGTCGCTCGGCCTTATCGACGGGACCGACCCGGAACTGGCCCGGACCTACTTCTGGTTCACCGGTCATCCCCTGGTCTACTTCTGGTTGCTGCCGGCCTACGTGTCCTGGTACGGGATGCTGCCGAAGCAGGCTGGCGGCAAGCTCTTCAGCGATTCCCTGGCCCGTCTGGCCTTCTGGATGTTCCTCATCGTGTCGGTGCCGGTGGGTTTCCATCACCAATTCGTCGACCCCGGGGTACCCCAGACGTGGAAGTGGATCCACGCCCTGCTGACCTACTCGGTGTTCTTCCCGTCCATGATCACCGCCTTCACCGTGGTCGCTTCTCTGGAGTACGCGGCGCGGCGGCGCGGCGGTACCGGGCTGGTCGGATGGATCCGGCGGTTGCCGTGGATGGACCCGTCGGTGGCCGCCCAGCTTCTGGCTGCGATCCTCTTCGTGTTCGGCGGTATCGGGGGCCTGACCAACGCCTCCTACAACCTCAACCTGGTGATCCACAACACCGCTTGGGTGCCGGGCCACTTCCATCTCACGGTGGCCAGCGCCGTCACCCTGTCGTACATGGGCATCACCTATTGGATGGTGCCCCACCTGAGCCATCGAGCCCTGTGGCGACCCAAGCTGGCGGTCGCCCAGGCCTGGATCTGGTTCGTGGGCATGATCATCTTCTCCAACGCCATGCACGTCCTGGGGTTGCTCGGAGCCCCCCGCCGAACCCCGCTCGGTGACGCCACCTACGTGCCGGAGGCCTGGAACGGCCATCTGATGCGGGTGTCGATCGGTGGGGCGATCCTGCTCGTGTCGGTGATCATGTACGGGCTGATCATGTACAAGACGGCGCGGGGCAAGGTCGTCGCCGACGAGGAGGTGCCCGAGGTGCCGATCGCCGAGTCGCTGCGGAGCCCTCAGCTCACCCCACTGTGGCTCGACCGGTTCAAGCCGTGGCTCATCGCCGCCGCCCTGTTGCTGGTCATCGCCTACGGGCCCCAGCTCGTCCACCAGATCGGCAACATGAACCTCAACAGCCCGGGCGCCGACGTGACCGTCTACTGATCAACGGTGGCCGACCCCGAGGGAACAGCACCCGACGCCGAGTTCCGGTTCCCCGCCGCCCGCCGCGCCGTCGACCACGCCAGCTCGTGGATCGAACGGCCGGTGCGGCGGGCCGCCGGCTCGGCGCGGCTCAACCCGCTGCCCTACGCCGGGACGATCAGTGTGTTCCTGCTCGGGGTGGTCATCGTCACCGGGCTCTACATCACCCTGTTCTTCGAGTTCGGGCATGAAGCCTCCTACCAGTCGGTGGCGGGCATGGAGGGCCATGCCATCCAGAAGGTGATGCGGGCCCTGCACCGCTACGCGTCGGCCGCGCTCGTGGTGACCACCATGGTGCACGGCTGGCGGATCCTGGTGGCCGGCCGGTTCTCGGGCCGGGTGCGCCGCTGGCGGTGGGCAACCGGTGTCGCCGCCCTGCTGCTGGTCTGGCTGGCCGGGGTGACCGGCTACTGGTTGGTGTGGGATCGGCGGGCTGCGGCCCTGAACGAGGTGATGATTGGCCTGTTCGCCTCGAGGAGCGTCGGTGTCCGGGTCGCCGTCGACGATCTCGGTGTGGTCGGCGGCCGGTCCGGGTCCGGCTTCTTGCTGGTGCTATGGCTGATCCACCTCGGCCTGACCGCGCTGATCGGCTGGTTCATCTTCCGGCACCTGCGACGGAGCAAACAGCCCTGGCTCCCCCCGCCCCTGTGGATGGGCATCATGGGTGTCCCCCTGTTCGTGGTGTCCGTGGCCGTCCCGGTCGGGATGCTGGGCCCGGCCGACCCGGCCGAACTCGTCGGGCGCCTGCCCATCGATCCCTTCGTCCTGTTCCTGCTGCCGCCGTTGCTGTCCCCGTGGGCGTGGCCGGTCCTGGGGGCCGCCCTCGTCGTCGGGGTCGGGATGATGCTGCTGCCCCGGTTCCTCCAGCGTCGGGATCCTCCGGTGGTCAGCATCGTGGAGGAGCACTGCACCGGCTGTGAGCTGTGTGTGGCCGACTGCCCCTACGACGCCCTGGCCATGGTGCCCACCGTGGGGGAGTCCGCCGGGCCGTCCGGCCTGCTGGCCGCGGTCGACGCCAACCGTTGCGTGGGTTGCGGCATCTGCCTCGGATCGTGCGCGTTCGGTGCCATCGAGCTACCCGGTGCCGAAGCCCCCGAGGCGCTCGACGTGGACGGCCGCAACCTGCTGGTGGTGTGCGACCGGCATCTGGACACCGTCACCGCCGACCTGGCTGACGAGGACGGGGACGGGGCCCCCGTGGTGGACCCGGTGCGGTGTGCCGGCGCCTTGGCCCCCACCGCCCTCCGCTCCTTCGCCGAGCGGGGCGCCGAAGATGTGCAACTCATCGGCTGCGCCCCCCAGGATTGCCGCTACGGGATCGGCAACACCCTCGCCGCCGAACGCCTGTCCGGCACCCGCCGCCCCCATCCGCCCTCACGCTACGCCCGCCTGGTCGCCCAGGACTGGGTGGACTCCGATCAGGTCGACCGGGCCGTCGCCCACCCCGGCGACCGGGCCACCATCGACACCGCACGGATGCCCAGCCGGCGGGAAGCCCTGCTCGGGGTCACCATCATCGCCGTCCTCACCGCGGTCGGGGTGGCGTTCGCCACCCGGGCCCCCTTCGGTGAGCCGTCGGCCACCGCCCCGGTCCGGTTCGTGGCCGACCACCAGCCGGGCGAGGTCCTCGCCCAGGGGCAGGAGCTGGGTCAGATCGGGGCCATCCATCAGGTGGAGCTGGTGGCCGACGGCCGGTCATTGGTCACGATCCCCGGGACCCCGGGTGACGAGCGTTGGAGCCACATCGTCGATGTCGACGACCCCGGGTGGGTCGGCGACGAGCCGACCGAGCTGGAGGTGAGGATCGTCACCGACGACGGCCCGATCACCGTGTACACCATCCCCGTCGAGCCCACCCCGGGCCGGCGGACCATCGTCGACCTCACCGACCGGCCGCCCCTGCCCGGCGTGGACGAGGGCCGGGACATCTTTGCCGGCCGCACCGGGGGCTGCAGCGTCTGCCACTCGGTCCGGCCCGGCGACGACGGGGTGGGTCCCTCACTGGCCGGGGTGGCGACGCGGGCCTCCACCCGGGTCGACGGTCTCGACGCCGAGGGCTATCTCCGCCAGTCGATCCTGCTGCCCGACCAGTACATCGTGCCCGGTTGGCCGGCGGGTCAGATGCTCCCGATCTACCGGGAGCGGTTCAGCGACGAGCAGCTGGACGCCGTGGTCGCCTACCTGATGACGCTGACCGAACCGGGGGCGTCACCCGACCTCGGGTCTACCATGGATCCGGCTGCGGACGACGGGAGCAACCCATGACCACCGCCAGACCATCAGGGCTCGGGGAAGACCTCTTCGGTGCCGGGTTGGTCGAACCCGGCGGCCACCCACGTGCCGGTCATGGTGCCGTCGGGGGCGATGACGTACTCGGTGTTGCTGGTGCCCCGGCCGGTGGCGTTGTTGACCTCGTCCCAGGTGACCTCCATCCGGTCACCGACGACGACCCCCCGGCCATGTTGGATGGCCCCGGTGACGATCCACTCGACGTCGTAGACGTCGGGGGAGTCGGTGTCGCGGATGGTGACGGTGCCGGAGTACTCGGTGCCGACCGGGTCGAGACCGTTGACGGTGTAGACGCCGGACAGCCCGTCCGGGTCGTCGCGGCCCACCGCGAGGTCGCCGGGGAGGGCACAGCTGTACAGCATGACCAGGAAGGCGACGATCCCGACCGTCCACATGAGCCAGCGCACGGCGCGGATGGTAGCCCGCCGGCGGCCGACCCGGGCGACGGGATCGATGACACCTTTCGTCTGCCGTGGCCGATCAAGGCGGTGGCCGGCCTGTTCGCCCTCCTGGTCGTGGCCGGTATCGCCTTCGCGGTGTTCCAACCGATCACGGTGTTGCCCCGGATGCGGCTCGCCCCCGGCTATTCGCTGACCGGCGCCGACGGGACCTCGGCCACCAGTGAGGACGCCCGGTCGACGCTCACCCTCTACTCGTTCGCCCCCGTCGACTGTGGCGACGCCTGCGACGAGCTGTTCGCCACCCTGGCCGTCGTGCGTGATCAGGTGGCCGCCGATGTCGACCTGGAGGGCACCGACTTCCGTATCGTCACCATCGCCCTCGACGATCTCAGCCCCGCCGAGGCGCCGGACGCACTCCGGGAGGCGACCGTACGGTCGGGGGCCGACGGTGATCGCTGGCGATGGGTCGGCGGTGATGCCCTCGAGGTCCAGACCGTGGTCGGGTCCGGCTTCCGGGTGTGGTCGGAAACGGAACCCGACGGCGAGATCGCCTTCGACCCAGCCTTCGTCCTGGTCGACGGGAACGGCCTCATCCGCGGCGACTACCGGTACCGGACGGTGTCATCCGACGACGACAAGCTGATCCGCCACACCGAGATCCTGGCGACGGAGGTCCGCAACGCCGAGGGGCCGGCCGCTGTAGCCTACGAAGCCGCCCACCTCTTCCTGTGCTACCCGTGACCGGCACCCTCCGTCCCCGCCGGGGACCGGTGCCGGAAGGCGAGGACGATCCACGATGACCACGCCCGTATCCGAACCGCCGGCCGCCCCATCCGATCCGCCGACTGGGCCGGACGATCCGCAGCCGGCACCGCCACCGGATCCGCCGAGCCGCCCCCGCCGGTGGCTGGCCATCGCCGCCGCCGTCCTCGTGGCCGGGTTGGCCGCCATCTGGCTGCTGCCCAGGGTGATCAGCGGTCCCCACCTCTACAGCGGCACCGTCCTCCAGGGCGATGAGGCGGCCCCCTCCCTGGCGGCGCTCCGCTACGCCGATGACGGCGGCCCGGTGGATCTGGCCGCTGACTCCGGTGACGTTGTGCTCATCTACTTCGGTTTCACCAACTGCCCCGACGTGTGCCCGACGACCCTGTCGACCGTCGGCCGGGCGCTGGAACTGGTCGATGACCCGGACCGGGTCGACGTGCTGATGGTCTCGGTCGACCCGGCCCGCGATGATCCGGCCACGCTCGAGACCTACGTCCGGTTCTTCGGGCCCTCGTTCCGGGGGGCCACCGGCGCCGAGGAGGAGGTCGCCTCGGCCGCCTCGGCCTACGGGGTGTTCTACGAGCTGGGTCCGCCCGACCAGGACGGTGCCTACAACATCGACCACACGGCCTCCCTGATGGCCATCGGGCCCGATGGCAGCCTCCGGGTGGTCTGGCCCACCAACGTGACCGACACCCAGCTCGCCGCGGACATCGACGCCCTGCTCTCGTGACCCGCCGGGTGGGCCGGATGGGGCTGATCGCCGTGATCCTGGCCGGTGTGCTCACCGGCTGCGGGTCGACCGATGACCCCTCGGCGCCGGCCGGTGCCGCCACGGGACCGCTCGAGGTGACCGACGCCTGGATCCGGCCCACGCCGCCGGTGGGCAACCTCGGTGCCTTCTACTTCACGATCACCAACAGCGGGGCGGAAACCGACCGGCTCGTCGCCGTGACCTCCCCCCGGTGCGAGGTGGTGGAACTGCACCGGACCGACGTCGAAGCCGGCACCGCGTCCATGAACCCGGCCGGACCGGACGATCTGGTCGTGGATCCCGGCGCGTCGCTCCGTTTCGAGCCGCTCAGCCTGCACGCCATGTGCCTCGGCCTGACCGAACCCGTGGTCGACGGGGAGACGATCCCGATCACCCTGGAGTTCGAGATCGCCGATCCGGTCTCGGTCGCCGCCGCGGCCGCCGATCGATGATCTGGCCCCAGATCCCAATCCGAATTAGAATCTCCTGGGCCGCGTTGACCGATGCAGCCGACCGACCGCGGCCGCAGTCAGGAGCCCAAGCCCAATGTCACAGACCACGACGGTGTCGCCGGCGGAGCAGGCCGCGACCGAGCCGGCCCGAGCCGAGGACGGGACTCCCCAGTACCACGAGGTGATCGTGATCGGGGCGGGGGTGGCCGGCATCTACCAGATCAAGCGCCTGGTCGACCTCGGCGTCGACGCCATCGTGCTCGAGACCCAGTCCGGCCTGGGGGGTACGTGGTATCGCAACCGGTACCCCGGGGCCCGATTCGACTCCGAGAGCTACACCTACGGCTACTCGTTCTCCCAGGAACTGCTGGACGGCTGGCACTGGAAGGAGCGGTTCTCCCCCCAACCGGAGAACCTCCGGTACCTGCGCTACGTGGCCGAGACGTTCGACCTGGAACGTCACATGGTCTTCGACGCCCGCGTCGAGTCCATGCGGTTCTCCGAGGACACCGGTGGTGCCGGTCCCGGTTGGACGCTGACCACCGACGACGGCCGGGTCTACACCTGCCGGTTCGTGATCACCGGTATCGGCCTGCTGTCGGCCCCGACCCCACCGCGGATCGAGGGGATGGAGACCTTCGCCGGGCCCTCGTTCCACACCTTCGACTGGCCCGACGACCCGATCGACCTCAGCGACAAGCGGGTCGGCGTGATCGGCACCGGCGCCACCGGCATCCAGGTCATCGGGGAAATCGCCGACAAGGTCCGCGAGCTGGTGGTGTTCCAGCGGCGTCCCAACTGGAGCGCCCCGCTCAACAACGCCCCCATCGACGCCGAGACGATGGACGACATCCGCGCCCGCTACGACGAGATCTTCGCCACCTGCGCCCGGACGCCCGGTGGCTTCGTGCACGAGCCCGACCGTCGGGGCTTCTGGAAGGTGACCCGGGAGGAACGGCTGGCCCTGTGGGACCGGCTCTACGACGAGCCGGGTTTCGGGATCTGGCTGCAGAACTTCGCCGAGATCTTCACCGACGAGAAGGCCAACGCCGAGTTCTCCGAGTACATCGCGGATCGGATCCGCCGTCGGGTGCACGACCCCGAGATCGCCGAGAAGCTCATCCCCCGTGACCACGGGTTCGGGGTGCAACGGGTCCCCCTCGAAACCAACTACTTCGAGGCCTACAACCGTGCGAATGTGCGTCTGGTCGATATCGGCGAGACCCCGATCGAACGCATCACCCCCACCGGCATCGATACCGATGCCGGTCACCACGATCTGGATGTCATCGTCTACGCCACCGGGTTCGACGCCATCACCGGCGCCTTCGACCGGATCGACATCGTGGGGACCGGCGGGCAGACGTTGCGCGACAAGTGGCGCGACGGGCCCATCACCTATCTCGGTGTCCTGGTGCACGGGTTCCCCAACCTGGTCATGGTGGCCGGGCCCCAGAGCGGGTCGGCCTCGACCAACTTCCCCCGCTCCATCGAGACCTCCGTCGACTGGGTCACCGATCTCCTGACCTCGGTGTTCGAACACGACCGGACCCGTCTCGAGGCCACCGAGGAGGCCGAGGCGGCGTGGGTGGCGCACGTCGAGGAACTCTACGCCATCATGCTGATGCGGAAGGCCAAGGGGTGGTTCACCGGCTACAACTCGAACGTCGAGGGCCACGAGGAGGGCACCCTGCGGTACAACGTCTACAACGGTGGCGCGCCGAAGTACCTGGCCAAGATCACCGAGGTCGCCGACGGCGGGTATCCCGGGGTTGATCTGGCCTGATCCTCGACGTCCCGCCGGGGACTCAGTCCAGATGGACGACGGCGGCCTGCCACGCCTCACCGTCGTAGCCGCTGAGCCCCACCGTGTAGCCGCCGTTGGCGACAGCCAGGTTCGACCAGCTGTAGCCGGACCCGAGATCGGGATCGAGGGTGTCCTCGTCGCCGGTGGCCAAGTCACCGGTGTGGAGCTGATCGGTGCCGTCCACCCAGACGATCCAGCGGGAATCGAGGAAGCCCAGGCCGCCGATGAAACGGCCGCCGGGCGCGGTGGCGGTGAACACGGTCGTACCCTCCGCGTCGACCACCACGATCTGGCGATCGATGCCCAGCGCCACCAGGCTCCCATCCGCGGAGACCGACACCAGCGGCGAACCGGACGCGGTCATGGCCCCGTCGATCGGGCGGTCGTCCACCGTCACGGAGTTGTCGGCCCAGAGGAGGACCCGGGCCCCGGTGCCGAACTCGGCCAGGGTCGAGGCCTCCGCGGGTGCGGACGCCAACAGGGCGCCGGTGCCGGGGTCGTAGGTGAGCTCGTGGAGGCGGTCGTTGTCCTCGCTGTAGGCGCTCACCAGCAGCTCGGCCCCGTTCGCCGACCAGACCGGTAGGGACAGCACGGTCATACCGTCGACCGGATCGAGGGGGACCATGTCGGTCACCCCGCCCTCGTCGTCGATGGTCCCCACCGATGGGTCGATGACGAACCCTTCGCACAACCCGCTGAAGGCCGCTCGGTTGCCGTACCGGCTGACCCGATCGGCCTGGCCGGCCGGCTGGACACCCTCGGTGACCACCTCCCCGTCGCCACCGAAGGCGTCGAGTCGGGCCGGGGGCTCGCCCTCACAACCGGCGGTGCCGGCTTCCTCGGTCTCCCGGAGCCCGAGGAGCACGTCGCTGTCGAGGCCGTCCGCCCACCAGGTGACCTGCTCCACCGGGACGGCCCGGTCGATCGACGGCGGGGTGTCCCGCACGGTGCTCGGCGTGATCGAGGGCGTCCCGCCGTCGTCGTCGTCGGCGCCGCCGTCGACCGGCGAGGCACTCGTGGCCGGATCGGTCCCGGCGGTCGTGGTTGCCGGGGCCGAGGTGGCCGCGGTGTCGTCCCCGCCGAGCCCGGAACACCCGGCCGTCGTCATCGCCACGACGGCGGCCAGCGCTCCGATCAGCGGTCCGGGGCGGCGGGGCCGCCGGTGCACGACCGGACTCGTGGGCCGGTGGCGACGTGAACGATTCATCATGTTCGGAGGTGTCCCCTGGATCTGGAGAGGCGGGCGGTCGGCGGTCGGCCGGGGCGGGGATCTCGACCGCCGCCCGGTGCCGTTCCCGATCGTATCGACGGGCGCGGCCCGGTGTCGGGCACCCGGTCCGCCCCGGATCTCCGCCTCCGCGTCCCCACAAGGCGACCTCAAGATCTCGGTGCGACCTCGAGGTCGCCTCAAGTGATGCTCGGCGGACCGTCTACCCGCTTCAGCCCGCCGGGCGGGCCGTCGAACGGGGGCGCATGTGCACCTTGGTTCGCCGCTCATGGATGTACCCGTCTTCCCTGCTTCGCTCCGTTGTCGTCCTGGCCCTGCTGGCCTCGATGACCACCATGATCGGGGTCCCCCCGGTGTCGGCGGCCGCCGGCGACACCTGCCTGAACCCGGTGGCCGCACCGGGCACGGTCACCCTCGTCGCGACCGATTTCTCGGTGCGGGGTACCGCCACCGCCACCGGCACCGTGGCGGCCAGCGACGGTCGAACCGCCGACTGGACCTTCAGCATCCGCACCTACACCGACGCCGGTGGGGTGGTCGCCCCGATCCGCTCGATCACCAAGACCGGCAACGGATTCAGCGTGGTCATGGAGCCGTCGTACTCGGGTTACAACATGGACGTCGCCATGGCGTTCAGCAACGTCATCCCGGCCGACGCCCCCCTCCAGCTCATGCTGTTCGGCCTCGAACAGACGAACAGTGACGGCTACTCCCGGTTCAACGTCTACACCCTCAACTGGACCGGCACGTCGTCCAACGCAACCATCATCGACCCGGCCAACCAGCTGACCTACAACGGTGCGCCCGCCAACGGCGCCCAGATGGCCAGCGGCACCACGTTCACCCAGAACGCCAAGTACATCAACAGCACCCTCCGCTGGTCGGTGGCCGCCCCGATCGGCGCCGACTCGTTCTCGTTCACCGCCGGTGGCGGCGCGGCGTGGGAAGGGTTCTCGTTCGGTCTGGGCGACGTCGTCTGCCCGCCCGAGGCGACCGACGACACCACCACCATCCGCGGCGGCCAGACCGCCGTCATCGACGCCCGCGCCAACGACGGCGACTACGACGGCGAGATCGCCGGGGCCACCTCGGCCCTGATCAACCCGGCGACCGGCACCCCGACCACCGGGCCGGTCACCGTCACCGGCAAGGGCACCTGGACGATCGACCCCGCCACGGGCGTGATCACCTTCGTCCCCGTCGCGGGCTACACGGGCACCGCCACCATCGACTACCAGCTCACCGATACCCAGGGGCTCACCGACACCGCCACGGCCACGGTCACCGTGCTCCCACCCCTCCAACCGCCCACGGCTGTCGACGATGACGCCACCACCGCCCTCGACACCCCGATCACCCTCGATCCGCTCGCCAACGACACCGACCCCGACAGCACCATCGATTCCACCACGGTCCGGCTGATCGATCCGGCCACCGACCAGCCCACCAGCGGCCCGGTCACCGTGGACGGTGTCGGCGCCTGGTCGGTCGACCCGGCCACCGGTGCGGTCACGTTCACCCCCGTCTCCGGATACCTCGGCAACGCCGCCATCGACTATGTCGTGTCCGACCCCGACGGCAACGTCTCCGCTCCGGCCTCGATCACCGTCGCCGTGCTCGATCCCCCGATTACCGCCGGGGACTCGGCGGTGACCGAGGCCGGCCAACCGGTCAACGTCAACGTCCTCGCCAACGACTCCGGCCGCTCCGGCACCATCGACCCCACCACGGTCCGGCTGATCGATCCGGCCACGGACCAACCCACCAGCGGGCCGGTCACCGTGGACGGTGTCGGCACCTGGTCGATCGACCCCACCACCCACGAGGTGGTCTTCACCCCGGCGAGCGGGTACCACGGCATCGCCACCATCGGCTACGTGGTTGCGGACAGCAACGGAACCGAATCGGCTTCCGCCACCGTCGAGGTCGAGGTCCAGGCCCCACCCATCGCGACCGACGATGCGGGCTACACGGTGAGCGGTATCCCGGTCACCATCGACGTGCCGGCGAACGACACCGACCCCGACAGCGCCGTCGCCCGCACCACGGTGCAGCTGATCGACCCGGTCACCGACCAGCCGACCCGCGGTCCGGTCACGATCAGCGGTGTGGGGACCTGGTCGGTGGACACCGTCACCGGGAAGGTCACCTTCACCCCCGAGCTCACCTTCGCCGGCACCGCCAATCTGGACTATGTGATCGCCGACACCGAGGGGCATCTCTCCAGCCCGGCCACCATCACCACCGGGGTCCAGCCCCCGCCCTACGCCGTGCCCGACACGGCCCGGACCGTGGACACGAACCCGGTCACGGTGGACCCGACCCTCAACGACATCGCCCTGGCCCCGATCGATCCGACCACGGTCCGGCTGATCGATCCGGCCACGGACCAACCCACCAGCGGGCCGCTCACCGTGGACGGCGTCGGCACCTGGCTGATCGACCCGACCACCGGTGAGGTCACGTTCACCCCGGGGGACGGCTACGCCGGCACCGCCACCGTCGACTATGTGGTCACCGACACCGACGGCAATGTCACCAACCCGGCACCCATCTTCGTGTTGGTCCAGGTCACCCCGACCGCACTGGACGATTCGGCCACCACCGTGACCGGACAGGACGTCACCCTCGACGTCCTCGCCAATGACACCGACACCGACGGCACCATCGATCCGGCCACCCTCCGACTGATCGACCCGGCGACGAACCAGCCCACGACCGGGCCGGTCACCATCGCCGGCGTCGGCACCTTCAGCGTGGATCCGATCACCCGGGAGGTCACCTTCGCCCCCCGGCCCGGCTACCACGGTACGGCCTCCATCCGCTACGTGGTGGCCGACAACGACGGGTTGGTGTCCGACCCGGCTCGGGCGGTCATCGATGTGCAGGCCCCACCCGTGGCCTACGACGACGCCACCGCCGGTCTCGTCGGCGAGACCCTGGAGACGGACCTCAGCGGTAACGACACGGACCCGGACGGGATCATCGATCGGTCGCTGGTCCAGCTGATCGATCCGGCCACCAACCAGCCGGCCACCGGCCCGATCGTCGTCGACAATGTGGGCACCTACCGCTTCGATCCCGCCACCGGCCTCACCACGTTCGTCCCGGACCCCGGGTTCGCCGGATCGTATTCGATCGACTACATCATCAGTGACGGGCAGGGCCTGGTGTCGGCGCCCGCGGTGTACACCACCATCATCTGGGCCCCGCCCGTCGCGGCGGATGATCAGGCCACCACCCTGACCGGCCGGCCGGTCCTCATCCCGGCCACCGCCAACGACGTCGACCCCGACGGGATGGTGGCGCCCTACACGATCAGGCTGATCGACCCGGCCACCAACCAGGGGACCTGGGCCGACCTGGTCACCGTGGACGGCGTGGGCACCTTCGAGGTCGACCGCACCAGTGGTGACGTGCTGTTCACCCCCGCCGACGGCTTCTCCGGCCCGGCCGGCATCGACTACACGGTGGGGGACGACTTCGGTTTCGTCTCCAACGTGGCGCACCTCACCGTCGATGTGCAGGCTCCGCCGGCCACGGTGGCCGATTCGGCCGTTACCCTGGACGGGCAGCCCGTCAGGGTGGATGTGCTCGGCAACGACCGTGATCCGGACGGGTGGGTCCAGCCGGAGACCGTGCAGCTGATCGACCCGGCCACCGGGGAACCGGCCTCCGGACCGGTGGAGGTCGACGGTGTCGGCAGGTTCACCGTCGATCCGGTCACCGGGGCGATCAGCTTCACCCCGGCGCCCGGCTACCACGGTCCGGTCACCGTTGACTATGTCGTGGCCGACGACGACGGGAACCTCTCCGAGCCGACGACCCTCAGCATCGAGGTCCAGGCACCCCCGGTGGCCGCCGCCGACAGTGGCGTCGACATGGCGGGCCACACCGTCGGGATCGACGTACTCGGCAACGACACCGACCTGGACGGCACCGTGGGCCCCGACTCGGTCCGTCTGATCGATCTGGCCACCGATCTGGTCACCTCCGAACCGGTCACGATCGCCGGGGTGGGCACCTTCAGCGTCGATCCGGTGACGGGCATCATCAGCTTCAGCG
>JBKDZN010000251.1:0-6512 GCA_047971245.1 Acidimicrobiales bacterium | reverse complement strand
CGACGCCGCCCTGGGGGCCGTGGTGGGTCGGGCCGTGGAGGTGGACCGGCGACGACTCGTCGGAGCGGCCGTACTCGTGACCCGTCGCCCCGGTGTGGCCGCGGGCGCGGCCGACGAGGCTGCGGTTGACGGTGCCGTGACCGGAGCGCTGGACGCCGTGGTGAGACTGGACGCCGGTGTGCTGGTGGAGGTGGTGGCCTCCGCCGGCACCTCGGTGATCGCGGCGGGGGCGGCCGCCTGCAGGTCGTCGGCGGCGACGGTCTGGTCGCCACCGTCGCCCCCGCCCGGAAGCGGCAGGGTGATCAAGCCGGTGGTGTGCGCAGCCGTGAGCAGGAACAGGATCACCGTCGTGCCGACCAGGAGCTTCGTCCCGGTCGGGCGGAGCAGGGCGGCCATTGCCTCGGGACGTGAGGTTCGGTAGGCCGCCGAAGTGGGAGGCGGAAGGGGGGCCGGTGACCAGACCCCTTCGACCACGGCACGATCAGGATCATCGGCGCGGCGGTTCTCATCGGATCCCGGTGGCGACGGGGCGACCTCGCCCTCCGACCGTTCCAACACCGACGTCACCGGTGGCTCGGCGACCTCCGGCTGATCCAGCGCCGGAGCGGACGTGCCCGTCCTGGCCGCCCGCAGGGTGCCCGTCTCGACCGCGCTGGCCACCACCGGGAACGGTGGAGGGCCGGGTGAGGCCGGGGTTGACGATCCATCGTCGGGATGATCGCTCCGGGCCTCGCCGGACGGTCCCCCCTCCAGGATCGGACCGCGATCGGGTGGTGTCGGGGCCGGGGACTCGACCGTCTCGGAGGCGAACACCGGCCGGGACACCGGCCGGATGAGCGAGCCGGGTTCCCCCGGCGGGGTCACCCGGGCGGGGCGGGACGAGAACCACTCCGTCAGCGACCCGCCGGGTTCGGGGTTGAACCGATCGGGCAGGCGACGGGCGTCGGACAGGAAGGCGACGAGGGGGTCGTCGACATCGGCGGGCTCGCCATCGAGCACCGCCGCCAAGCCCCGATCGGTGAGCACACCGTCATCGGACAGATCCTCGTCGTCGGACCGTTGGCCCGACGAGAGGTTGGACAGTTGAGGGCCGGACGTCATGGGATGACCATCTCCAGGAGAACTCGGGACTGGACCCGGCGCATGGCGCGCCGTTGCAAGGCCGCGACGGCGGTCGCCGGCTTGCCGAGGACGTACCCCACCTCGTCCGCACTGAGCGGGCCCAGCAATCGCAACAGGACCACCGACCGCTGCTCGGGGTTGAGGTCGGCGACCATGGTGATCAACCGCTCAACGGCCGGATCGGGGTGGGGCGACCGTTCACACCCGGACAGGCCGGCGTCGGCACCCGAACCGGATTCCAGGAGCGATGGGACATCGAGGTCGGGGCCGACCCGGGGGGCGGGCGCCGTCACCGTCACCGAATCACCCCCGACCGGGGACGCGGCCACGACCAGACGGTGGGCGATGGCGAACACCCAGGCCCGAAAACCCGCCTGCCCGCCCTCGAAGCGGTCGAGACGTTGGAAGGCGCGCCGAAACGCCTCACTGGCGATCTCGGCGTCATCGGGCACCTGGCTGGCCGCGGCGTAGGCCGCCACCGACGGGGACAGCCAACGGAAGATCCGCTCGAAGGCCCGACCGTCGCCGAGGCGGGCTGCGTCGAGGAGGGCAGCAAACTCTGTTTCCGACCGGTCCCGATCCTGGGGGCCGTCGCCCTCATGGGAGTCTGAAATCGCCATTCGCTCCGCCAGTGCCAGAGGCACACACCCGCCCTATGTCCCAGCGGCCCGAAGGCCGACCAGGGGCACTCTAGCTCGGTGGCACCTGCCACGCCCCGGCACATGATGCCACACGTGCGGGGGTCGATGGCTCCCGGGCGCCATACGACCACCGCGGCACCACCGGACCCCGAGCCCGGGATCGATCATGACGGCACCGTCGCGATCCGCTATTATCTGGACTTCCGGCTCGGAGGGACCACCGCACGAGTAGGAGTCATGAGGCACCTCAGCTATCTGCCGGCTTGGGCTGGCAAGGTCGGATCCGCACCGGCTGAGTCTGACAAGCCGGGGGCGATCAGAAACTCCAAAGCAGACCCCACCGTCGTGGACGGTGCCGTTGGCGATACCCCGCAAGCGGGGCCGGCACCGGGCCGGTCCACCGACGAGGTCGTGGATCTCGACCGGCTTCCCCACGCCCTGGCACCCGACGAGCCGGGCACCATCGACGAACCGGGTGACGCGGCTCCCGCCGACGAGGACATCACCACCGAGCTCCGGATCGTCGCCGTCCGGGCGGCCGGCCCCGCCGAGGTCCTCGCCGGGCCACCCGCCGTCACCGCGACCGTCCCCGCCCAGCCCTCGGTGACGTCACGGTCCGGGACCACGCCCTCCAACGGCGCCACGCCCACCACCGACCGCGCGGTCACGGCCACCGTCGCCGCGCACAACGGCAACGGCAACGGCAACGGCAACGGCAACGGCAACGGCAACGGCGCCATGATTGCCACCGGTCCGAACCCGATGGTCGCTGCGGATCCTGAGGCGGCGACCGGCCGCGTGTCCGTGCCGGCGTTCCACGATCCGCTCGACCCGGACGCCATCCCGTCCAAGGTGATGCCCCGACCGGAGACCACCGTCGACCCCGGTTCGACCGAGCCGCTCACCGCCGGAAACGGTGCCGACCCGGTAACGACCGACCCGGGACCGTCGACGGCCACCGGTCCGGCTCCCGAGATCAGCGAGCCGCAGGAACCCGCCGACCCGGTCTCCGCACCGGCCGCGGAGACACCCGGCCCCGCCCCAGCCGACCCTCCCGAGGACACCGAACTCCCCGGCGACCCGGCGCCCGCCTCGGCGTCCCGACGCGGCGCGAGTCCCCTGCTGGTGTTCGCCCTCGTATGCCTGATCGCCCTCGTTCTCGGGGTGCTGGCGGCGTGGCTGTTGAGCGGTGAGCAGTCGGCCGCCGTCGCGGTCGTGGTGAGCCACCTGACCACCTGAGCCGGATCGGCGCCGACCTTCAGTGGCGGGATTGGGACGACACCCGCCGGTCGCGCCCACTCAGGCGCCGCATCGCCGAGCGGGCGCCTCGGGTGAGCTGGACGACCCCGAGGGCGGCCACGGCCACACCGAGCATCGCCAGTAACGGCGACCGTTGGATGACGAGCATGGCCGCCACCAGACCGGCGACGATCAGGACCGGGGCGAACCACCACCATTCCAGTACCGCGATCAGGGTGGCCCGAAGCCGCAGTCGCCAACCCATGGCCCCACTGATGTCGGCCTCGAGCTGGTCGAGCGACCGCCCCGGACTGCCGTCGAGATCGGCGGTGAGTTCGCGGAACCGCCGTTCTTCCTCAGGGGTGAGGGGTTTCCCCCGGCGATGAGGCGGGTCGGTTCCGGCCATGGCGTGCTTCTTTTCCGCAGCAGTTCCGCAACGGCCGGCACTGCGGCCGTCAGTGTCGTTTGACTCCACCGTACTTCATTCTGGTGTCACTCATCGCAGCCGGGCGGGCAACATCATCGTTGAGCTCGGCGTCGATGACCTCACCGATGAACAGGGTGTGGGTACCGAGGTCGATCGCGTGCTCCACCCGGCAGTCGAGATACCCCAGGGCCTCCTCGAACACCGGTGCGCCACTGGCGGCCGGACGGACGGGGCGTCCGTTCAGTGTGGAACCATCGTCGACGGCCGGTTTGGAGAATTTCACGAACACCCTGGTGTCCTCGGCGTTCCACAGGTTGACCGTGAATGACCCGCCCTCACTGATCAACCGGTGGGTGACCGCGGTGTTGTCGATCCCCACCCCGATCAGCACCGGTTCCATCGACAACTGGGTGATCCAGCTCGTCGTCATCGCGTTGCGGTCGTCCCCGGCCCGGGAGCCGACGAGGGCGAGCGCGTTCGGGATCTTCCAGGTGATCCGGTTGATGAGCTCGCTACCGGGGCCGGCGGCCTCGTCCTGGGCGCCCTCGCTCACGCGCCGACCGTCGGGAGGGCGGCACGGACGACATCGGCCAGGCGGGCCACCCCGACCCGGATGGTCTCCGGGCTCGGCTGCCCGAAACACAGCCGGAGGCGGGACGCCCCCCACGCCGGATCGGCCGACCAGGCGGCGCCGGGGTTGAACTCGATGCCGGCCTCGGCCGCCGGTTCCACCAGCTCCGTGGTGTCGATCGGTTCGGTGAACTCCAACCAGAGGAAGATGCCCCCCTTCGGGGCCCGGAACCGGGCCAGGGATCCGAAGGAGTCCTCCACGGCGGTCATCATCGCCGCGGCCTTGCCCTGAAGGGTCGCGGTGAGCTGGGGCACATGGTCGTCGAAGTGGGCGGCGGCGTACTCGGCCACCACCATCTGCTCCAGCGCGCCGGTGCCGGCGTCGGCCTTCATGGCCGAGATCTGGGCCAGCACGGCCGGGTGGGCCACGATGTAGCCGACCCGCAACGCCGGAGCCAGGGACTTGGAGAACGAGCCGCAGAAGATCACCCGTCCCTCGTCGTCCAGGGAGGCCAGGGTGGGCGGGCGGGAGCCGTCCCAGAGCAGCTCGGCGTAGCAGTCGTCCTCGAAGATGACCAGATCGTGGGCCTTGGCCACCTCGAGCAGCCGGCGGCGCCGTTCGAGGGGCAGGACGGTGCCGGTAGGGTTCTGCACTGTGGGGATGGTGTAGAGGAACGCCGGTCGGCGGCCCTCGGCGGCGAGCCGTTCGAGGACCTCGACCAGGGACTCGACGACGAGGCCGTCGTCGTCGGCCTCGACACCGACCACCTCGGCGCCGCGGCGTTGGAGCTTGGCCAGCATGCCGCCGTAGGTGGCCCGCTCGACCAGGACCACGTCGCCCCGCTTGACCAGCAGCATGTTGACCAGATCGAGGGCCTGGAGCGACCCAGAGGTGATCAGGACGTCGTCGGCCGTGCACGGCATGGAGGCCTGCTTGGCCAGCATGGAGGCCACGAACTGGCGGAGCGGTTCGTAGCCGAACGGGCTGCCCCCGAGGTTGTAGGTGGCGAGGCCGCGGCCTTCGCGGCCGAGCACGGCGAGAGCCGATTCGGCCAGGCCCCCGACGGGAACGCTGTCGGCGTCGTTGTGGCCGCCGACGAAGCTGTACGCGGGTGGGGGCGTCCATGCCGGGCCGGCGGGCGGGAGTCCGGGGCGGAAGGCCCGGGTCGGATCGTAGGTCATGGCCCGATTCTGTCCCATGGCGGCCCGCGGGGCCACGAGGCGAGTGACGATCTTCTCACCGGGCCCGACCGGGCGTCCCATCCGGGGCCCGAACCGGCACACTCGGTGGCCGTGAGACCAGCCGACCGTTCCGCGACACCACAGGCCTCGCTCATCGTCACCGGACGTGACCAGCCGGGCATCGTGGCCGCGGTGACGTCGGTGCTGTCGGGTCACGGCGCCAACATCGTGGCGCTCGACCAGCACTCCGATCCGATGGACGGAGCGTTCTTCCAACGCACCGTGTTCAGCCTGGTCGAGCTCAAGGCGGCCATGCCTGCCCTCCATGCCGACCTGACCGAGGCCCTGGCCGCCGGGTTCGACCTCCGGTTCCAGCTCCGGGACCGGTCGATCCCGAAACGGATGGCCGTCTTCGCCTCCCGATCGGACCATTGCCTGCTCGATCTGTTGTGGCGTCACCGGCGGGGTCAGCTCCCGGTGACGGTGCCGATGGTGATCTCGAACCATCCCGACACCGCGGAGGAGGTCCGCCGATTCGGGGTGCCGTTCTTCCATGTGCCGTGCACCGGGCCCGACAAGGCGGAGGCGGAGGCCGAACAGCTCCGGTTGTTGTCCGGCAACGTCGATTTCGTCGTCCTGGCCCGCTACATGCAGATCCTGTCACCGGGGTTCATCGAACGGCTCGGGGTTCCGATCATCAACATCCATCACTCCTTCCTGCCCGCCTTCGTCGGCGCCGACCCCTACCAGCGGGCCAGGGAACGTGGGGTGAAGCTGATCGGGGCGACCGCCCATTACGTCACCGAGGAGCTCGACGAGGGGCCGATTATCGAGCAGGACGTGATCAGGGTCGGACACGCCGACACCGTCGCCGACCTGAAACTGCTCGGGGCCGATGTGGAACGGGCGGTGCTGTCCCGTGCCGTCACCTGGCACAGCGAGGACCGGGTCATCCGCCACGGCAGCCACACCATCGTGTTCGCCTGAACGGGTCGCCTGGGTCGGGTTGCGGCTGGCGGCGGGGCGATCAGGCGTCGGGGAACGGGTCGACCATCCCGTCGGTCAGCTCGATGTCGAAGGCGTTGAGGGTGAACGAGATCAGGCCATAGTACCCGACCAGGGTGACCAGTTCGATGAGCCCGGTCTCGCCGAAGGCGGCGACCGCCCGTGCGTAGGTGTCCGGGCTCAGCAGGGAACCGGCGGTCAGCTCCTTGGCCACGGCGTGGGCGATGGCCTCATCACCCTCGAAGCCCGGGTCCTGGCCGGCCTGGAGGCGGTCCAGGGACGCCTCGCTCAGGCCCGCGGCCAGGCCGAGCCGGCGGTGGGCCGCG
>JBKDZN010000250.1:0-26590 GCA_047971245.1 Acidimicrobiales bacterium | reverse complement strand
TGCGAATCTCGCGACAACTACAGCGCCGCCAATCCGAACTCATCGGCCCGGGGGGCCTACCAGTTCCTCACCGGGAGCTGGGCCAGCTACGGCCACAAGGATCGCTACGGGGTCAGCTCGGCCAGCCAGGCCACGCCCGCCCAGCAGGACGAGGCGGCGCTGATCACCTGGCAGCAGTCCGGTACTTCCCCGTGGAACGCCAGCAAGTCGTGCTGGGGCTGATCTGCGCTCACGATCCGGCCGTGGGGTCCTCCTCCGGACCGTCGGCCGGATCCGAGGGCGCGTCGGTGGCCGTGGAGTCGGCCGGTCCCGTCCCGCGGTCGTGGGCCGACCGGTCGCTCCGGTGGCGCTTGGCCTGATCGACCCGGTCGCCGACCTCGGTGCTGACCGACGCGAACGTCTCGGACACCGCCGACTTCAGCAGGCCGCCCAGGTCCTTCAGGTCGGCGCGTACGGCCGGGTCCTTGGCGGCGTTGCCGAACGCGTCGAACGCATCCTGGATCCGGTCACCGAGGTCGTCCACCGCGAATCGTGACGATCCGCCTGCATCATCGGCTCCGGTACCCGTCGACGGCCCGGCTGTGGCGTCGGCATCCGACCCGCTGTCGGCGGCCGGACCCGGGTCCGACGACGGGTCGGTCGACACGGCCGGGGCGGGGGAGGCGGCCGCCTGGTCGTCCTCACCCGCGGCCCCCTCCTCCTGGGCGAGGTGGAGCTTGAGCTTCAGGCCGATCGACTCGACCTTGCTCATCACGTTCTTCCACGAGTCCTGGACTTCGGACATGTCGTCGTCTCCACGGTCAGGGCGGGCCGACCGTTTCGGCCCTGCCTCGGATGGGCCCACCAACGACCCTACATCCGACTCGTGTGCTCCGCGGGACGGGCCCGCGGATGGCCACGGTCGGCGCCTGGCGTGCGGGGCGCCCGGGTCGGATCATACGTTTAACATCGGCGAAACGTGGGCGTAATCGCTGGAACCTAAGGTCGTATGACATGGAGGTGCAGCTCGTGTATTGGCCGGCCGAGAAGGACCGGCGGGTGGAGCTGAGCGATCGAAGTCAGCCGCGTATCCTGCTGGTCGAGCGGGGCGAGCCGGCGCCCATCACGGTCGACCCGATGGAGGACTGGATCCGGCTGCCGGCCGACGAGCGTGACCTCCAGGTCAGGGTTGAGACCCTGTCCCGGCGCAGCGTGGTGGAACCCACGCTCGATCACGACGGGGTGCTCCGCTACGGGGAGGGGTGGACGGCGTTGCCGCCGATCGAGGCCCGGCTGGTGGAGATCCTGCTGGAACGTTTCGCCAAGGTCGTCTCCCGGGAGGCGCTGGTGGCCCAGGGTTGGCCGGACGACACGCCGAGCCGCAATGTGCTCGACGTCCACGTCCTCCGCCTGCGCCGCCGGATCGAGCCCCTCGGTCTGTCGATCCGGACGGTCCGCAAGCGGGGCTACGTGCTCGACCGGTAACCGGCGCCACCGGCGCCTCGGGGTGGGCCCGGATCAGCGCCAGTTCTGACCGCCGCCCCAGACATTGAGCTTCTCACCGGTGACGTAGGCGGCCCGGTCCGACACGAAGAACCGGACGGCGTCGGCGATGTCCTCGGGACGGCAGACCCGGCCGAAGGGCATGGAGTCGTTGAGGCTGGTGATGTCCTCGATACCGGCGGCGCCCTTCACCAGGCGACGTCCCATGTCGGTGTCGACCAGTCCCGGGGCCACGATGTTGACGTGCATGCCGTTGGCGCGTTCCTCCTTGGCGAGGGTCAGCGCCAGGGCCTCGGCGGCCGCCTTGCCCATGTTGTAGGGGGCGCCGTTGGCCGCATTGCCGAGGGTGGCCACCGACGAGACCATGACCACATCGGATCGGTCGTGGGTGCGGAGGTGGGGTACGGCCAGCGACATCAGGTGGTGGGGGCCGATGGCGTGGGTGGTGACGACCCGGAGCAGTTCGTCGGGGTCGGTGTCGGCGATGGTTCGGCCCCGGCTGGCGATGCCGCCGTTGTTGACCAGGATCTGGAAGCCGGCGAACCGGTCGAGCACCTCGTCGATCGTGCGCTGGTTGTCGTCGCGGTCGGTGACGTCGGCCTGGATGGCGAGGGCCTCGCCGCCCGCCTTCTCGATGGTGGCCACGGTCTCCGCCGCGGTCTCGGCGTCCCGGCGGTACGTCAGCGCCACCGCGATCCCATCTGCGGCCAGACCCTCGCTGATCGCCCGTCCGATCCCGCGCCCACCCCCAGTGACCAGGGCAACCCGTTGACTCATGCTGGAACTCCTTGGCTGTTCTTGTTGGTCCTGCGAACGGTTTCGGCCGGGCGACCTCCCGACCGCGCCGACGGTGTCGGGCGGTGCCGGTCGGACCGGGCCGGTCCAGAGGGGTCTAGAGGCCCTTGCCCGGGTTGAACAGGCCGTCGGGGTCGAGGGCGTCCCGCACCGCCTTCTGGGCCCGGAGCTGGATCGGGTCGAGCTCGTCGACCACGAACTCCCGTTTGAGGGTGCCCACACCGTGCTCGGCCGCGATGGTGCCACCCAGCGACAGGGCCAGGTGGATGATCTCGGCGAACGCGGTCCGGGCCCGGGTGACCTCCTCGGGCTTGGCGGTGTCGAAGGTGAGCAGGGGATGGAGATTGCCGTCGCCGGCGTGACCGACCGTGGGGATCTCCAAGCCGTGCCGGTCGCCGATGGCCTCGATGCCGGCCAGGAGCTCGGCCAGGTGCTGGCGCGGGACGGCGACGTCCTCGGGCAGCCAGCCGGCGTTGCTGCCCCGGTCCATGGCCTGGCCGATCCGGCGCCGAACCTCGATCAGCATGTCGCCCTCGGCCGGGTCGTCGACGTGGTACACGAATGTCGAGCCGTGTTCGGCGCAGATGCCGGCGATGTCGGCGATCGCCTCGGCCGAGCCGTCGCCCGAGGTCTGGATGAGCAGCAGGCACGCGGCGTCGGTGTCGAGATCCATGTTGAACGCCTGATCGACCTTGCGGATCGAGGTCTGATCCATGATCTCCATCAGGCTCGGTTCGTGACCGCGGCGGAAGATGTCGGCGATCGCCGATCCCGCGGCCGGCAACTGCCCGAAGTAGGCCACCGCGGTGGCCGGCGGCGGCGGGGCGGGAACGAGTTTCACCGTGATCTCGGTGATGATGCCGAGCATGCCCTCCGAGCCGACGAACAGGCCGGTCAGATCGAGTCCCGTGGTGCTCTTGATCGTCCGGCGGCCGGTGTGCAGCACCTCACCGGCGGCGGTGACCACCTCGAGACCGACGACATAGTCCCGGGTCACCCCGTACTTCACACAGCACAGGCCGCCCGCGTTGGTTGACACGTTGCCGCCGATGCTCGAGATCTGGAACGAGGCCGGGTCGGGCGGGTAAAAGAGGCCGTGCTCGGCCACCGCGGCCTTCAGATCCGCGTTGATCACCCCGGGTTGGACGCGGGCCATCCGGTTGGTGATGTCGATCTCGAGGATCTCGTTCATCTGGTGGAGCGACACCATGATGCAACCGTTGACGGCGTTGGCCGCCCCGGTGAGGCCGGTGCCGGTGCCGCGGGGCACGATCGGCACGCCGGCCGCCTTGGCCGCCTCCACCACGGCCAGCACATCGTCCACCGATCGGGGGGTGACGAGTACGGCGGCCGTTCCCGGTTGTTCGAACGAGGCCCGATCCTGGGCGTAGCCGGCCACCACGTCCGGGTCGGTCTGGATCCGGTCGGCCGGGAGGCGCTTGGTCAGCTCGTCGAGCATCGGCCAAGCGTAAGGGCTGGGCGGGATCCGGTCGAAACGGGTCGCCGAACCGGGTGCCGGGTCGGGCCGGCCGGACGGTGCGGTTGCCGCCGTGGGCGGGGGGCCCGGGAGAACAGTCCCCGACAGCGGGGCTCGAACAGAACGTCGAACCCGCGCTGTCGGTGAGGAAACGCCGATCCGCCGTTGCCAGCGTTTCCCGAGCTTGGACTGACTTGCCGCTCGTTCAACCTTCATTCAAGGTGGGGGACGTCACAACCCAATGCCGGGGACACTCAGGGACGTCCTCAGGCGTCCCTGAGTGTCCCCGTCCAGGATGGCCTGGGCCCGCCAGGCCCCGGCCAGGAGGTCGGGTTCCGCCCGCTCCACGAACTGGACGACGAAGGACGACGGTGGGTATCGGCGGCGGATGTCGGCCAGGCGGTGGCCGACCGAGACTTCGTACCCCTCGGGGCTGGTCGTGAGGTCACAGAACAGTAATTCGTCGTGGGGGAGCGACGGGTCGTCGGGAAACTCGTCGTCCATGACGTGATCCAGGTTCCACAACTCGGCCTCGATCCGGGCGCAGGTGTGCCGGGCGACGAGGGTGACCAGGCGCTCGTCGTAGCCGAGGCGCCGGAGATAGCGGGCGCCGTCCACCGGATGGAACCCGGTGTCGTGCACGGGTTCGGCGTAGCCGATGTCGTGCAGGTAGCCGGCGGCCACCAGCAGGTCGGCTGTGTCGAGATCGTGACAAGACCCGAACCGCCGGGCGCGTTCGGCTACACCATCCACGTGTCGCCATCGGCGCGGCAACGACCGCGCCAGTAGTCGACAGGCCAAGCCTCTCGCCAGGTCCGACCTCGTCAAGGCCCTGAGCTTAGCCACTTTTACCCATCGGGAGTTGATCGGCTGACTCCCTCCGATTCCCCTCGACCCCGCCCCCCGATCGGCGTACTCCTTATGGTTGCGCCCGTTCGTCCGACGGTGTGGGTTGATCCCGCCAGGAGGAACACGCCATGGAATCCACGCCGGCCCACGACGACCGCCGTCCCCATCCCCGCGAGGATCGGTCAGCATCGGAGGGATCCGGTCGTGACCCCGACCCGGCCGGACCCGACGGCGGCGGCAGTGTCGAGGGTGGGGGCAGTGTCGATGGTGGGGGCAGTGGCGAGGGTGGCGGCGCTTCCGAGTCGGGTCGTCCCTGGCTGTGGGCGGTCGGCGGTATCGCGGTCATCCTCGTCGTCGCCATCCTGGGTTTCACCGTGTTCGGTGACGACCCCGAGGAGGCCACCACGGCGGCCGGTTCGACCACCACGGTCAGCGCCCCGGAGACCACGGTCGACCCGGCCTCGGTGGCCCTGGCCGCTTGGGTGGGGGAGTACTCCTGGACCGAGACCGCCGTCGACGGCGACCGGTCCACCCAACTGGTGCACCTCCTCAGCATCACCGGGCTCGACGAGTCGGGCACCGTTCTCGACGGCCGCCTGGTGGAGTCGGGGACCGACATCGACTCCGATGTGCGGGTGATCCTCACCCCGACCACCGACGGGCTGGCCACCACGGTGGCATCGGTTGATCGGGGCCGCCGCTACGGCGGGGGTGAGCACCTGTTCAACCTCGGGGGTGCCCCCGGAGCGCCGGTCACCGGCCTCGTTGACCTGCCGACCCTGATCCCGGCGTTAACCGGGACCAGCGGTGCGTACTTCCTGCCCGGTGACGGGGGCAACACCTCGGGCGAGGCGGCGGCCACCAGTACCACCACCATGGCGACAACCGCGCCGGAGACCACCACGACGCCCGTCCCGGCGATCGGGATCGAACTGGCCGGCGATGGCCTCACCGTGATCGACGGTGGCGTGGCCTCGTCGTTGCCGTTCGGCGTCGACGAAGCCTCGGTGTCCATCGTGCTCGATCGGGTCTTCGGTCCCGGGCAGCTCACCGAGTCGAGCCCGGAGTGCCCCAACGACAGCGACCGGGCCATCACCTGGGGGGATCAGATCCTGGCCGAGTTCGCCGGGGACGAGTTCATCAGCTGGTCGCTCAGCCCGGGATCACCCCTCACCACCGGGGACGGGATCGGTCTCGGTTCCAGCCGTGCCGACCTGATGGCGGCGGGGCCGGTGGAGATCTTCCAGTCGTCGCTGGGGGTCGAGTTCGCCCTCGGGAGCGGTGATGCCGTGGTCCGGGGCGTGCTCGACGGCACCGATCAGACGTCGACGGTCATCGACCTGTGGGCGGGTGACCGCTGCCTGTTCTCCTGAGGCCCGCTCAGAACGGGCAGGTATCCCACCACACCAGGACCCGGTCGTAGGCCGGGTCCTGGTCGCACAGGGCCGACTCGGCCGCCGGACTTGCGTCCAGGAAGCGCTGGAGCCACCAGGTGGTGAAGCGGGCCGTGTTGGCGTCGACGCTGATCGACACCAGGTGCCCTTCGTCGATCTCCAGATAGGCGTGCTCCCCGCCGAGCGTCGACGCGAACGGGAGCGCGTACAGGTTGGCCGGGGCGGTGAGATCGTTGTCGGCCCCGATGACCAGGGTTGGGCTGGTCACATCGCCCCAGGTCCAATCGGTCGACCAGGGTTGGAGGGCCACGATGGCGTCGAGGGACGGTCGGGTCGCCCCGGCGGCCAGGGCGCCGCCGCCGCCCATCGAGTGGCCGATCACGGCCATACGGTCCGAGTCGGCCAGGGAGCGGGCGGGTTCGGGGCCGCGTGTGGTCACATGATTGAGGGCGGCCAGGAGCTGGAAGGCCCGGCTCGACGGAGGATCGACCAGGGTGAGGGTGTCGATGACCACCACGACGAAGCCGTAGCCAGCCAGGTGGCGGCCGAGCCAGTGGAGGGTCCGGCCGGGGGCGCTGAAACCGGGTGAGATCGCCACCACCGGCCGGGGGCCCGGGGCGTCGACCGGGGTGAACACCATGCCACCCCCGAACCCGAAGGCCTCCCACCGGCTGATCGAGGCCGAAGCCACCGGGTGGGGACCCGGTGCGGCAGGGTCGGTCCCGGTGGCGGCCGCCATGGAGACCGGACCGGCGAACACGAGCAGGAGGGCGATCACAGCACCGATGATCACCCGTGGCCACACCCCGAGCCCTGTCTGGCCGCCGCGGCAACGGTCGTGTTGATCCGCCCGGGGCTTCGGGTCCCGGCCGGTGGGCCCGGACCGGTTGGCGGCATGGCCCGAACCGGTCGGGGGCGCCGGGGGGCGGTGGTAGTGGCCGATCGACGGATGGACGTTCAGGGCCGGTTCCGGCCGGTGTACGGGCGCGGCCGAACAGGCCTCACGAAGTGGGCGGATCATCACGACTCCTCGGAACAGGCGGACCGACCGGGGCGTCGGACCGGCTGCTTCTCCACCATGAAGTGACGAACGTCATACTGTCCAATCAGGCGGAAGACCTGATTTGGACGGCCGGGCCACGCCCGTGGGGGTGGGGTCGCAGCGCCGGTGCGTCAGACCGCGCCGGCCGGGATCACTCCCCGGGGTCGGGGGGCGTGGACGGGGTGACGGAACCGCTCGATGTGGTCGTCGTCGACGTCGGGGCGGTGGTGGTCGACCCGGTTGTCGGGCTCGGCTCCGGGGCCGTGGTGGTCGAGGTCGACCGGGTGGTCTGGGGCGCGGTGGTGGTGCTGCTGCGGCTGGTGGCCGGCGGACGGGTCGTCGTCGGCGCCCGGGTCGTGGTGGATCGGGCGGTCGTGGCCGCCGGGGCGCTGCGGGCCACGTCGATCCGCACGACCGAACCGGCAGCGAGCCGGTTGCCGCCCTCAGGATCCTGGCCGACCACCGCGCCGGCATCGCCGCTGTCACCGTCGACGGGGTTGACCCGGACCTCGAATCCGGCGTTGGTCAGGGCCGTGATCGCGGCAGCCTCGCTGGATCCGGTCACCATGGGAACGACCTGTTCGGGCTGGCCGTTCGAGACGGTGAGGGTGATCGGTGCCCCGTCGTTGGCGCTCTCGTCGGGATTGATGGACTGGCTGATCACCGTGCCCGCCGCGACATCACTGCTTGCCTGTTCGGTGACCGTGACCTCGAAGCCCAGCGATTCGAGCTGGTTGCGGGCCTGCTCCAATGGCATCCCCGTCACGTCGGGCACGGCCACGGTGTCGTCACCGGCCGCCACCAGCAGGCTGACCGTCGATCCGGTGAGGAGCTGCTCACCCTGTTCGGGGTTCTGGGCCAGGACCGTGCCCGCCTCGGCCGCGTCGGTGGTCTCGAAGCGGACCGCCACCTCCAGGCCCTGATCCTCGAGGCGGTGGGTGGCGGTTTCCTGATCCTGGCCGATGACGTTGGGTACCTCGACCGAGGTCGACACGGTGTCCGGTGGGGCGTCGTCGGCGATGATCTGGGAGGCCAGGTAGATCAGGCCACCGGCCACCGCCAGCAGTGAGAACAGGGCGCCGATGAACCACCGGCTGGTGGCCGGGACGTCGTCGAAGTCGTCGAGGTCGTGCTCGTCGTGATAGCGCTGGCGAAGCGCCTCGGGCGGCACGGCCGGCTCGTCGGCCAGCACCCGGCGCGGGGCGAGCGGAGGATTCGGGGGTGGGGTGGGGGGACCCACCGGCAGGGTTGTGGTGGGACGGTCGGCCGAGGTCGACATCGGGTCGACCGGACTGGCCAGGGGAAGCCCGGAGCCGACCCGGTCGAGGTCGGCGATGAGATCCGAGGCGGTGGGGTACCGGTCGTTGGCGTCCTTGGACAGGAGCACCGCAGCGATGGCGTCGAGCTCCTCGGGAACCTCCGGGGCCAGCGAGCGCACCGTGGGTGGCGCCTCCTCGACGTGTTGGAAGGCCACGGCCACCGGGGAGTCACCGGTGAAGGGCCGCCGCCCCGTCAGCATCTCGAACAGGACCACGCCGAGGGAGTAGAGGTCGCTCCGCTGATCCAGGGTCTGGCCTTGGGCCTGTTCGGGCGAGAAGTAGCCGGCGGTGCCGACCACATGGCCGGCGTCGGTCAGGGTGTCGTCGGCGTCGAACGGGCGAGCGATCCCGAAGTCGGCCACCTTCACCTGGCCCCTCGGGGTGATGAGGATGTTGCCGGGTTTGATGTCACGGTGCAGGGTGCCCTGCTGATGGGCGAATTCGAGGGCGCTGGCCACCTGCCGGGAGATGTCGACGGCCCGGCCGGGTTCGACCGTGCCGTCCTGCTCCAGGATCTCGGCCAGGCTGTAGCCGTCGATGAGCTCCATCACGATGAAGTAGGTCTCGTCGTAGGTGCCCCAGTCGTAGACCGCCACCACGTTCGGATGGCTGAGACCGGCCGCCGAGCGGGCCTCCCGTTTGAACCGCTCCACGAAGGTGGGGTCCGAGGCGTAGTGGCGGAACATGATCTTGACCGCGACCGTCCGGTCCAGCACCTGATCGTGAGCCGCGAAGATGTCGGCCATGCCACCGCGAGCGATGCGGTGGTTCAGCTGATAGCGATCCCCGAGGATCGGGAGGGCCGTCGACGCGTCAGTCACCAAGATTGTTCCAGGATGGTCGTTGAGACCGGCTTGGCGGCACCGCGTGGCGATACTCGACCGGGATCCGGGTGGATTGACTCATCCTAGTGGGAGGCGGTCCTCGTCGTGAGCCGAGGCAGGTTCCATCAGACGGGTGAACGGGACGGTTCCACAGTGCCGGCCGGCAGCTCGCCCGCCGTCGCCGCGGCCGGGTCACGGTCGGCACGGTGCTCGGTGATCCAGTCCACGAGGGCATCGGGTGGCATCGGCCGGGCCAGGAAGTAGCCCTGGAGGTCGAGCCGACCGAAGCGGCCGAGGAAGTCACGTTGGGAGGCCTCCTCGACCCCCTCGGCCACCACCGAGAGGCCGAGGATTCGTGACAGGGCGATGATGGCCGACACGATGGCGTCGTTGCGGTCGTGGCCGATCTCACGGATGAAGGACTGGTCGATCTTGAGGGTGTCGAAGGGGAACCGGGTCAGGTAGCTGAGCGACGAGTACCCGGTACCGAAGTCGTCGATGGCGACCCGGACCCCGTACGCCTTCAGCTCGTCGAGGACCCGGCTGGCCTGGACCGTGTCGAGCATGACGGTGCTCTCGGTCAGCTCCAGCTCGAGGGTGGCCGGATCGATGCCGGAGGCCTCGACGACGGCCTGGACCCGTTCGGCGAAGGCCGGATCCCGGAACTGGCGGGGCGAGATGTTGACGGCCAACGACATCGGCCCACCGTCGGTGGGGAGGGTCTTCACCGCCCGGCACGCCTCGGCCAGGATCCACTCACCCAACTCGATGATGAGGCCCGAATCCTCGGCCACGGGAATGAACTCGGCCGGTGAGACCGGACCCAACACCGGGGAGGTCCACCGGACCAGGGCCTCGACCCCGACGGCCCGATTGTCCTCGATCGACACCTTGGGTTGGAAATGGACCTGGAGATCGTCGCCCTGTCCCCGCAGGGCCTCACTCAGGGCATTGCGCAGCCCGTCCTCGAGCTCGGATCGCCGGCGGGAACGCTGGTGCATCTCGGCGGTGAAGAACTGGTAGGTGTTGCGGCCGCGGTCCTTCGCGGCGTACATGGCCGCGTCCGCGTTCCGGAACAGGGTCTCGACGTCGACGCCGTTCTCCGGGTAGACGGCGATGCCGATGCTGGCCGACATGATCAGTTCGGTGCCCTCGACCACGAACGGGGCCGACAGCCGGTCGAGGATCCGCTGGGCCACGATGGCGGCGTCCTCGGGGGAGCGGAGGCGGGGGACGACGGCCACGAACTCGTCGCCGCCGAGCCGGGCCGCGATCGGCTGATCGGGCTCCGGGTTGTCCTCGTCGGTCTCGTCCAGACCGTGGGGGCGATCCACCCGGTAGGCGAAGTCATCCGCGCGCAGGCAACCCCGGATCCGGTCGGCCATCTCCACCAGCAGGGCGTCGCCGGCGGCGTGGCCGTGGAGGTCGTTCACCCGTTTGAACAGGTCGAGGTCGACCGCCAGTACGGCCAGGGGTTGCTGGTTGCGCTGGGAGGCGGTCACCGCCGCCTCGATGTGCCGGCTGAGCATCGCCCGGTTGGGAAGCCCGGTGAGGGGGTCGTAGTGGGCCAGCCGAACGGCCCGCTGTTCGGCCCGGCGGCGGGCGGTGACGTCCTGGGCCGCGCCCACCAGACGCCGGTGACCGGTGTGGGGATCGAGTGATGCCTCCACCTCCTGGTCGATGATCCGCTCCACCCCGTCCGCGGCGACCAGCCGGTATTCGATGGGGTCGTGGTCGGCGCCGGTGAGCTGGGCGACCAGGCGGTCGTGGTCGTCCGGGTGGACCCACAACAGCAGGTCGTCGAGGTCGCGCACCTCGGTCAGTTCCGGTCCCAGGATCCGGCCGACCTCGCTCGACCAGGTGAACTCCCCGCTCTCGGCGTCAAACTCCCACTGGACCAGGCGGGCCAGGCGTTGGGCCTGAATCAGGCGGCGGGCGTTGTCACGGGATTCCCGGGTGTTGTCGGAGACCCGGAGCAGGTACCGCATCCGGTGGGCGAGCAGGGCCGGGTTGAGGGGTTTGGTGGCGAAGTCGGTCGCTCCGGCCTGATAGGCCCGCTCGATCGAGTCGGTGTCGTCCCGGGCGGTCATGATGACCACGGGCAGGGCGGCCCCGCCCGGGAACTCCCGGAGCCGGCGGCAGGTCTCGTAGCCGTCGATCCCACTCATGGTCACGTCGAGCAGGACGGCGTCGGGCCGCCGGCCCGACCCCACCTTTACCAGGGCTTCCTCGCCACTGGTCGCCTCGACGGTCTCGAACCCCCCGGAGGCCATGGCCGCCGTGGCCAGCAGGCGGGTGGTGGGGTCGTCGTCGACCACCAGCACGACAGGGCCGGGTAGAGGATGGGCCATGTCAACCTACTTCCGCAGTCAGGTCGTTGAGGGCGACGTCGTGCGCGGAACGGATCGCCCCGATCCGTCGGGCGGCCGCGTCCAGGTCGCCGGTGGTGCGCAACACCTGTTCGAGGTCGGCGAACTGGCCGGCGAGATGAGCGGCGCCGATGGTGGCAGTGCTCCCCCTGAGGCGGTGAGCGGCCCGGCAGGCGGTGTCGACGTCGCCTTCGGCCAACGCGGCTTCGAGCTCGTCGAGATCCTCGGGGGTCTGGGTGGCGAAGGCGTCGAGCATGCGACGCAGCAGGCCGAGCTCGCCGCCGGGGTCGATGGAGCGGATCTGGGCGAGGATGTCGTGATCGACGACCGGGTGGTCGCCGTCGGAGCCGGTGTTGCCGATGGGCTCCGGCTCGACGACGGGTTGTTCGCGATCGGGATGATCGGGCCCCGCCGGCGTGAGCGGGTCCGGGCCCGACGTGAGGGGCCCCGGTGGGTCGGTGGCCCGGCGACCGCCGACCATGGCAGCGTCGGTACTGCGCCGCCGCGGGGTGGGCACCGCCGCGGTCGGGCGGGACGTGCCGGTCGGGCGGCCCGACCGGCGATCCGGGGCCGACGGTTCGCGCCGGTTGGTGGCCGGCCGGGACGGTTCCGTCCGAGCGGCCGTGGGGCCGGGATCGCCGGCGGCGCCGAACACGTTGCGTTCCACTGCGGCCCGCAACTCCTCGGCCCGGTACGGCTTGCGGACGAAGTCGTCCATGCCGGCCTCGATGCACCGGTCACGGTCACCGGCCACCGCGTTGGCGGTGAGCGCCACGATCGGTACCGGTTCGAGCCCGTCCGCGGTTTCCCGCTCGCGTATCCTGCGGGTGGCGGTGAAGCCGTCCATCTCCGGCATCTGGCAGTCCATCAGGACCACGTCGAACCGCCCGGCCCGGTGGGCCTTGAGCGCGTCCCGTCCGTTGATGGCCAGGGTGACCTGGCACCCGAACTGTTCCAGCATGCCGATGGCGACGGCCTGGTTGATCTCGTGATCTTCGGCCAGTAGGACCCGGACCGGGCGGGAGAACTCCCTGGTTCTACGAGTGGGTGTGGTCGTCGTGGCCGTCGGCCGGCCGGTGGTGACCCGGCGGTGGGCGGCTTCGGCCACCGCGGCCAGCAGGCGGGCCCGTCGGATGGGCCGGACGAGCGCCCCGGGGATGGCGTGCTGCTGGTCGTAGCGGGCCAGACAGATCCTCGGCACCCCGAGGGCGGAGCGGCAGAGGTCCGGGGCCACGGCGGCGTCGACGAGGCACACGTCGACCCGGTGGTAGGCGAGATGGGCCATGGCGTCGTCACGGTTGGTCACGACGGTCAACTTGACGCCGGTGCCGTTGAACGCCGTGCCGATGGCGCTGGGCATGTCGTGGTCGGGCTCGAGCAGCAGCAGGCGCAGGCCGCGCAGATCGGTGGGGAAGTCACGGGCCCGGCCCGAGGAGGTGATCCGACCCACCTGGAGCCGACAGGTGAAGGTCGAACCCACGCCTTCGGTGCTGGTCACGGTGACGCCTCCCCCCATCAGCTCGCACAGCTGCCGCACGATGGCCAGGCCGAGACCGGTGCCCCCGTAGCGGCGGTTCATTGAACCGTCGGCCTGGGTGAAGGACTGGAACAGTCGGGGCCGGATCGAGTCCGGGATGCCAATGCCGGTGTCGGTCACCGTGAGGGTGAGCAGGCGGTGGCCGTCGTCGGTGTCCTCCAGTTCGGCCCGTACCGACACATAGCCATCGCGGGTGAACTTGACGGCGTGCCCGAGCAGGGTGGTCACGATCTGGCGGATCCGGCCCGGGTCGCCGACGATGTGGGTGTCGACGTCGGTGGGTATGAACCCGAGGATGTCCAGGCCCCGGGCGTGATCGCTGCGCGACAGCAGCTCGACGGTGTCCTCGATCACGTCGCGGAGGTCGAACTCGATCGACTCCAGTTCGAGGCGCCCGGCCTCGATCTTGGAGAAGTCGAGGACGTCGTTGATGATGGCGAGCAGGGCCGTGGCCGACCGGCGGACGGTGTCCACCATCTTGGTCTGCTCGTAGCTGAGCTCGGTGTCGAGCAGCAGCTCGATCATGCCCAGCACACCGTTCATCGGGGTGCGGATCTCGTGGGAGACGGTGGCCAGGAACTCCGACTTGGTCAGGTTGGCGGTGTCGGCGGCGTCCTTGGCCCGCACCAGCTCCTCGTTGGAGGCCTCCAGATAGCGCATGGCCAACTCCAGCTGGGCCGTGCGGTCCTTCACCTTGTTCTCGAGCCCGATGGCCGTCTGGAACAGGGAGAACGCGCCCTCCTGGAGGTTGGTGTTCTGCTCCACCCGGTGGATCAGCGCCCGGTTGATCTTGGTCAGCCGGGCCAGATCGCGCTCGAGCTCGGCCACCCGTTCCGGCGACCCCTCCTGGTCGTTCGGCGGATCCTGACCCGATGCCAGGCCCGGGTCCGGCCCCAGCCGCCCTGAGGGAGCCTGCCGGGCCGGCGAGTCGTCGGACGGCCGGGACGGCGATGTGGTCATCCACCCGCGCCGATCGCCACACCGGTGAAGGTCTGATTGGCGTGCATCCCGTTGAACTGCTCGCCGTAGGTGGCGAAGCCGATCACGTTGTTGTCCTGCATCAGGCGGCCGATCTCGGGGATCAGCCCCCGCTGCTTGGCCTCGATGTTGCGCAGGATGCAGTCGCAGCCCAGCACCAGGGTCGGCGGGCCGAGACGTCGGGTGATGCCCTCGAACGCCTCGCGGAGGTTCGCCACCATGTCGACACCGCGGGCGATCGTGAGCACGATGCCGACGTCGATGGCGCAGAAGAACGTCAGGCTCTCGTCGGGATTCACCTTCTGGATGGAACGCACGTAGGTGACGTCGCCGACCGTGACCACGACGGGGTGGGTGGCGAAGCTGAGCGGGTTGAGGGTGTCGACCGGTACCCCAACCGCCCGGGCGTACTCCCGGGCGGCCGGTTCACCGTTGATCTCCGTCACGATCCGTTCGCTGGCGATCGCTTCGGTGACGACCATCTTCTTGTCGGTGGCCACGAAATGCTCGGTTTTGAACACCTCGAACGGGAGGCTGGTCTGGACCAGGGTGAACACCGCTGAACCGGCCCGGAACGCGCCGTCATGGTAGATGTAGGTGGTGTCGAAACGGGTGCCGTCACCGGCTGAGCCACCGAACAGCTGGATCTCGCCCAAGCTTCGGTAGAGGGCGGCAACCAGCATCTCCTCCTGGCGCGACAGACCGTCGACCAGGAGGAAGGCGAAGGTGTTGGCCCCGGTCGCCGGTTCGCGTTCACCGACGCGTTGCAGCAGGCGGGCGGCCGCGTCGTCGCCGGAGGCGAAGTTGAAGTGCTCGAGCACGTCGATCCGGGTGGACTCGGCCCTGATCGCCGGTCCGGCCAGGGTCACCCCGGTGAGGGCACCGTCGAGATAGCCGATCGGTGTTATCTCGCCGGCCGTGGTGGCACCGACCATGTTCGTCCCGGCGAACCGTTGGTGGAGCTCGGCGGCCAGCTGGTCGAGGTCGTAGCTCGGGGAGCAGTAGATGATGGTGAGCGCAGCGTCCGGGTGGTAGATCGCCTCGTACAGCTCGGCGACGGCCACCACCGGGTCGGGTGAGGTCGACGCGCCCTTGAGGATGATGAGGTCCTGGGACTCGTTCGTGTGGTGGTGGTGCTGCGGGGCCTGGCCCGATCGTGGTTCAGCGACCAGCGACGCCGGTTCGTTCATGTCCACAACGTCGGAGCATCCGGTCCGAGTCTTGAGTCCGGGCCCGCTCGGCCGGCTCTGGCATGGACGGCTCCGGCGGCACGGTCGTCTGTCACCGGCCCGCAGTTGTGTGGTCGGCCGGCAATGCGGCCAAACTCGTCGGGCACCGCTGCTCCGGGCCCGGCCTCGGAATTGTTACCGCTGCCTGTACGCGTGTTGGAGATGTTGTAAGGTCAAGGGGAGTGGTCGGACTCGAAGATCGACGGGCAGCCGTGCGGGACCTGCTCGAGGGGCACCAATCCCCGAACGCCCGCTGGGTCATGGTGGCGGCGCTGATGGGCGCCCGCCAGCCGCGCCTGCCGGTGGGGAGCCTGATCGCGGTCGGCCATCTGTTCGACATCACGCCCGGGGCCACCCGGACGTGCCTGTCGCGGATGGTGGCCCACGACGAGCTGGTGGCCGATCGGGGAGTGTACGCCCTTACCGGTCGTCTCCTCGAGCGCCGTTCCGACGTGGATCATTTCGCCCGGCGGTCCCAGCCCGATCCCGAGTGGGACGGAACCTGGGAGGTGGCGGTGGTGGCCCTCGACCGGCGTCCGGCCGGTGAACGTCTGAACCTCCGCCGGGCGGCGGCCGGGCTCGGCATGGTCGAGCTGCGGGAAGGCGTCTGGACCCGGCCCGCCAACCTCGGCCCGCTTCGTCAGCCTGAGGCTCGCCGGGTCGTGACCGAGCAGTGTGCCCGGTTCTGGGGCGCCACAACGGACCTGTCGAGCAAGGCGATCGGGGAACTGTTCGGGCTGGACGAGTGGGCGGCAACGGCTCACCGGTTCCTCGATGCATTCGAGGCCGAGGACGGTGCTCCCGGCCCGGACGACGACCTGGCGTCCATGCTCCAGTACCACTTCGTTTTGTCGGTGGCGGCGGTGAGCCTGATGCACCGCGACCCCCAGCTCCCGCCCGAGCTGCTGCCCGACGACTGGCCCGGGCCCCGCCTCCGGGCTGTCTACCGGCAGTTCGAGCGAAGCTTCCAAGCCCGGATGCGAGAAATCACCGACCGTCACCCATGAGCGGCGGCGTCGTGGAGCGGGCGACCGGAATCGAACCGGCATCATCAGCTTGGAAGGGAGCGCCAAGTGCGGCTCGGTTGGGCGCAAGCCGCAGGAACAGAGGCGTCTGTTGCCATGCGGGTTCGTCTCCGGGCTCGTGTTTTCGGTTGCTACGGGCAGTGGGAGGGCATTGATGTCGGCCGACCGATCGTTTGTGGATGAGGCGTTAGACCCGGCATGCCGTCAGATGGGAGGGGGGCGTTGGGCAGGGGGCAGGGGTGTTACTGGCCTGGGGTGGTGTAGCCGGGTGGGGGGTCGTAGTAGCCGAACCATGCGGGTGTGCCACCGGCCGCGGCGATGGCTGGTCGCATGGGGGCGAGGAAGGCGACTGGGTCTTCGCAGATGTTCTTGTCCCAGGTCCAGGATGTGTGGACAAGCCCGAATGGTTGGCCAGGGTGGTCTTGGATCATGAACGCGCCCCGTTGGGCGGCGTCGAGGATCCATTCGAAGAGGGCCGTGAGGCTTCGGGCTAGTCGTCCCCAACAGAACGGACCTCTAAAGTCGAGCAAGGCGATCCTTCCGTCGAGAGGTCCACCGATTTCGTAGACAACGTCCTGGTGGGCTAGACCTCCGAACGGAAGAAGAACTGCTCCCTGGGGTACCTCTCCGGGCCAGTAGGTCGGATCTGGATAGTCGATGTTCTCCTGGTTCACGTCCTCCCGTAGCCGGGTGAATCGACGGGTGGCTTCAGCTAAGCGTTCTGGAGCTAAGAGTTCGAGCTCGGCGATGTTGCTCAGGCTGAACTCGTATAGCGCCCGAAGGTCGGCCGGTAGGGGGAACCCGAGTTCGGCCTCGGCTTGGTCAAGTTGCTCTGCGGTGGCCGGTGGCGCGCCTCTGTTCACACGTTGGCCGGGATTCGTGGCCTCGATCGCGTCCCATATCGCTTCGATCAGATCGGGCAACTCACTGCACACGGGAACATCCATTCCTCACTGGCCGGCGTAGCCGGGACAGAAGAAGTGTGACCGCAGTGCCTTCGGCACCTCGGCCGTTGAGTTCAAGGTGCCGAGGGTCGCCGGTTGTTGCGGGAGAACCATGAACAAGTCACCGCCACCCACGCCGCAGTTAACGAAGAACGAGCGACCCAAATCTGATCCCTGGGCTTGGTTGTGGCTCGAGTTGATCAGGCTTAGATGAGGTTGGAGATCGGATCCAGGCACGGCAGGAGGCCCACCCTGAGCCGTTACCTGCTCCGGGAACTCATCACAGTCCGACGTGTCCTTGAGGCTAATGCACAGATAATCGCTCCAGGTGGGCGAGTTCAACCGGTCATCGCGACAGCTTCAGTGTAGACGTTGCTGGCGGTGTTCCAATTGAGGCTCCGTCGAGGCATAGTATTTGGTGCCTTTACCGACGTAGCGGCGGATGAGACCGTTGCCGTTCTCGTTGGTGGGACGCTGCCACGGTGAGTGCGGCTCGGCGAAGAAGACGTCGATCCCGACCGTGGCGGCGAGATCGGCGTGTCGGGCCATCTCCGAGCCCTGATCCCAGGTCAACGTCCGCCGCAACCGGGCGGGCATCCGTTCGAACAACTCGATCAACGCTCCGAGGGTCTCATCGGCGTCGTGACCGTCGGGAAGATCAGCCAGCCACGAGTTCCGGCTGGCCCGGTCGAACACGGTCACCAACGCGGACCGGTTGAACGATCCCAGGATCAGATCACCCTCGAAGTGGCCGACCTCGCCCCGTCCTGCGGCGGCTTCGGGTCGGGAGTGGATCAGGTTGAACTCCCCCAACGGGCTGGCCTTGACCGGTGGTGTCTCCCCAGCCCGCACCCGCCGCTTCCGGCACCGGCGACGGCGGTGTAGATGCTTGTGCAGCCCGGCCCGCAGGCCCCGACGGCCATGGGCGTAGACCGCGGCGTAGATGCACTCATGGGAGATCAACGCGGTGACACCATGCACGCCCCCGGCGAGTTCCCGAGCGATCGTCATCGGCGAGTCCTTCGCTTCGAGACGAGCCGTCACCTGCGCCGCCACCACCGGATCGCCGGCCGGCTTCGGGACCTTCGGACGCTCCCGCTCCACATCAGCCCGAGCCTGGGCACCAACCGCGGTGTGCACAGCCCGGCCGCCGTTGCGGTTGATCTCCTGGTTGACCGTCGTCCGGCACCGACCCAACCGGCCAGCGATCACCACATCGGTCTCGCCGCGTTCGATCCCGGCACGGATCTCCTCGCGTTCGCACATTGTCAACGGGTTGGCTGGCATGCTGGAAACCTCCACCGGTCAGGGATGAACGTGAAGTCGCAGTAGGCATCATCGCCTGCATCACGCTCTGACCGGTGGAACCACACACTTCAACAAGTAGCCGTCACCCCGTGTACTCGCCCGTCGTCGTGGTCAGCCACGGCGAAGGCGCCGACGCCGAAACGCTCCGCCAGAAGGTTGCAGCCGTCCTGGAAACCGTCGGGCTTCGCCTGTCGGAGACCAAGACGACCATCGTCCATATCGACGAGGGCTTCGACTTCTTGGGCTGGCGGATCCAGCGTCACCGGAAGCGAGGCACAGCCAAGCACTTCGTCTACACCTACCCGTCCAAAACCTCCCTCGGGAAGGTCAAGGCCAAGGTGAAGACGTTGAGCCGCCAAGGCCGCAACGAATCGCTCTCCGAACTGCTGCGCCGGATCAACCCGGTGCTGCGGGGCTGGACCAACTACTTCCGCCACGGGGTGTCCAAGGCAACCTTCGGCTACCTGCGTGCCTACGTCTGGGCGCGGGTCGTCAATTGGCTGCGCCGCAAGCATCTCCGTGCCAACTGGAAGTGGCTCCGACGCCGCTACCTCCCCAGGTGGTGGCCGACCGAGGACGACGTGACCCTGTTCGACCCCAACGCCGTGCCCATCACCTGGGCCCGCTACAGGGGACAGATCATCGACACGACGCCATGGAAGCCAACGGTCTCGACGTGAACCACTGACACGGGCCCGTGGAGAGCCGGATGCGGGGGAACCCGCACGTCCGGTTCGGAGGACGGGCCGAGGAAACGGGCCCACCGAAAGGCGGGCACCGCGCCTCGCCCGATCCAACCACCTCGCCGGGACCCTGACGGCCCAGGCCGGTGCCACGCTGAAGGAAACGATGGCGTGGCTCGGCCACTCGTCGGTGGCTGCGTCGCTCCGCTATCAGCACGTCGCAGCCAACCGGAACGCCGAGATCGCCGACCGAATCGACGACCTGATCCGGCCTAGTCCCGAGCGCTAGACGGCTTGGCGAGTGCCCGGTTTTGCATCAGCTACGGGCAGTGGGCGGGCAGTAGAGCGGCTGTTGCCGGATCGGCCTCGCCGCTCACCGGGCCGATTTCCCTAGTCAGGATGCAGAGCGGGCGACCGGAATCGAACCGGCATCATCAGCTTGGAAGGCTGAGGTTCTGGCCGTTGAACTACGCCCGCGGGTGGATGGGAGGGATGGTAGCCGCCGACGGGGGTGCCCGGACGGTGATTGTGGTCCGTTCGGTCCCTGACCGGGTCGGATCGGCAAGGGCCGGTCGGGTGGCACTCGTCACCAGGACGGTCGGCGTTGCAGTAGCCTATAAGCATGCCTTACGAACCGTCCGAACATCATCCGGCGTTCGAGGAGTACACCGAGACGATCTTCGAGCTGGCCGAGGACGGGGTCGACGTGATCCAGGCCCGGATCGCCGAACGTCTCGGTGTCTCGCGGCCGGCGGTGTCGGAGATGGTGAAGCGGATGCAGCGGGAGCAGCTGATCACGGTCGATCCTCGGGGCCGGATCGCCCTGTCCGAGGAGGGCCGCACCCTGGCCACCACCATGGTGCGGCGGCACCGGCTGGCCGAGCGGTTCCTGACTGACATCCTGGGTATCTCGTGGGCGGTCGCCCATCAGGAGGCCGGCCGGTGGGAGCACGTGATCTCGCCGGCGGTCGAACAGGCCATGATCCGGGTCCTCGACGACCCGACCACCTGTCCCCACGGCAACCCGATTCCCGGCTCCGGTTATGAGGTGCCCCCGGGGGCGCTGCCCCTGGCCGAGTTGGGCGTGACCGACAGCTTCGTCGTCGAACGGATCCCCGAGGAACTCGAGTTCCAACCCGGCCAGCTCGATTTCCTGGAGGGAGCCGGCCTGATGCCGGGCGAACGGGGCGAGGTCACCTCGGTGGCCCCCGACGGGACCACCACCGTCACCATCGGCGGTGGCCCGGTGGGTCTCAGCGGCTACGCCGCCTCGAGGATCCTGGTCATCCGTTGACCGTTCCCGTCTACCCTGCCTCGGATGCTGGCCTGGGCCATTGACCTCGACGGTGTCGTCTGGCGCGGCGCCGAACCCATTCCCGGTTCTGCCGACGCGGTGGCGCGGCTCCGGGCGCTCGGTGCCCCGATCGCCTTCGTCACCAACTCGTCGGCCCGGACCCCGGCCCAGGTGGCCGCGAAACTGGCCGACTGCGGCATACCCGACGCCGAGCCCCTGGTCGTCACCTCGGCCATGGCCGCGGCCGGGCTGATCGACCCCGGCTCCCGGGTCCTGGTCATCGGCGGCGACGGTGCCCGTCACGCGGCCGAACAGCGGGGCGCCGTGGTCATCACCAGCGACGGTCTCGACGTCGAGTCGGCGACGGCGGTCACCGCCGATGCGGTCATGGTCGGCATCACTCCAACCTTCGACTACGTGGCCCTCACCGCGGCGATGGCCGCCATCGGTGCCGACGCCCGCTTCGTGGCCACCAACGACGACGCCACGTTCCCCATCCACGGCGGCCGTTTCCTCCCCGGGGCCGGATCGATCGTCGCCGCGGTTGCCGCCGCCACCGGTGTCGCGCCGCTGGTCGCGGGTAAGCCCCACGAGCCGATTGCCGCCCTGGTGGTGGATCGGTTGGGGGCCGAAGGCATCGCGGTGGGGGACCGACCCGAAACCGATGGGCTGGTGGCCCGGGCCCTCGGCTACCGGTTCGGGCTGGTGCTGAGTGGGGTAGCCACGGCCGACACCCTGCCCCGCGATCCCACCCCCGACCTGGTGGCCGCCGACCTGGCCGATCTTGTCGATCAGGTGTTGGCCTGACGGTGGTCGGGCGCCGAAGGGCGGGACGTGCCATAGTCCGTCCCGAGGGCGACGGGGCCGGGGTGGGTGGGCTGTCGATCGCCACCCGGCCGACGAGGCGAGCGAACGGGGAGTCCGGTGATGAAGCTGACCACATGGATCGGTCTGGGGGTCCGGGGGGTCGTGGCCGGAGTCGTCGGCACGGCCGCAATGGACGCGTTGTGGTACGTCCGGTACCGCCGGGCCGATGGTGACGCCGGACCGCTCCGGTGGGAGTTCGGCGGCGTGGAGGGCTGGGATGACGTCTCCAGCCCCGGTCAGGTGGGCGACCTGGCCCTCACCGCCGTGCTCGGTCGCCGTCCTCCCGACCGCTGGGCCCAGCCGACCCAGAACCTGGTTCACCTCTCCACCGGGGTGGGATGGGGGAAGTTGTACGCCCTCGTGACCGGGGCCCGCTCCACCGGCCGTGGCATGGTGGCGGGTGGTGGTCCGCTCCTCGGCCTGGCGGCCTGGCTGACCGCGTACATGGTGTTGCCGATCGTCGGTGTCTACAAACCCATGTGGCGTTACGACGCCAAGACGCTGGGTTCCGACCTCGGTGCCCATCTCATGTTCGGCTCGGTCACCGGGCTCACCCTGGCGCTGGTCGGTCGGCAATCGAGATCAGGGAAGTGACATCCGACACGCGGTGTTCCGTGGACCTGCATCGATGCTGACGCTCAACGCGCGATCCGGACCCCATCTGCCACACGAAGAGTGATTTCACCGACGAGATTTCCGTTTCCCTGTTCTTTGTCAATCTCGATGCGCTGATCCGTGGATATCACTACCGACATGAGTCGGATCGGCGATCCGACTCATGTCGGTGTGTTGTGTCTCCCGGGGTAGGCTGCCGTTTGCTGCATGGCCATCGAATCTGATGGGTATGGGGGCGACGACAATTACCCGCTAATGCAGAAGGGGCACAGTTGATGCTCTGGTTTTTCTGGCCGGTGGCGCGCGCTGAGCGCCACCGATCGAGTTCATCGCGCGCTTCGGAGTTCGTTCCGATTGTGCTCGCCGCGCTTGCGGTATTTGTGTTGGCGGTCTATGCGCAGGCCGACGGAACGGGCCGCATCATGGCCGCGGCCGCCTGTGTTCTGAGCTGGCTGTTCGTGCGGCAGCGAACCCGCCGTCGGCATGTCGCGCATCTACCGTTCGCCCGCCGGCTTGTTCGATTGCTTCCCCTGGCCGCAGCCGTTGCCGTGGTGACCGTGAGTAATTTGCCAGAAATGCCGATTGTGGTTGCCGCAGGTTTAGGGGTGGCGTCGGTGGCGGTAGGTGTTGCGGTTGGCTTTTTTGCCCGCGGTCTCAATGGTGCGTACGGCCCGGTGATGCGGGCCGCGGTTGTCGGTCCCCGGTCGTTCGCAAACGTGCTTGCCGAAGAGCTCGACGGCGGGGTCGGTACCAGGTTGCAGCTGGTCGGTCATATCGATGTGGTGGACGTCGGCGGGTCGTCGCTTGCCGATCTGGTGACCGAGCACCAGATCGACTTACTGCTCGTCGGTCAGAGTGACGACGAGGCCGTGTTCGAGGAGATCGGGCGCACCTGGGCCGGGGTCGACGTGGCGGTGGAGGACCTCGCCAACTTCTACGAGGCGAGCCTCGGTCGAGCCCCACTGGCGGCCATCGACGGTGTCTGGCTACGCGACGTCCTCCGTCCAACCACCCCATCGGTCGAGCTGGTGCGACGGGTCCGTGATCTCCTGGTTGCCGGAGCCCTCCTGGCCACGGCGGCCCCCGTTCTCGCCGCCCTGGCCGTCCTGATCAGGCGTGACGGCGGCCCGGTGTTCTTCCGTCAGGGGCGGATCGGTCGCGGCGGTCGGGAGTTCCAGATCCTCAAATTGCGGTCGATGCGCCACACCGGTGCCACCGAGGCCCGCTGGTCATCGGCGGATGACGATCGGGTGACCGGCATCGGCCGCTTCATGCGACGGACCCATCTCGACGAGATCCCCCAGCTCATCAACATCTTGCGAGGTGACATGAGCCTGGTCGGCCCACGGCCCGAGCAGAGCGCCATCGTGGACACGCTCTCCGAGGAGATCCCGTTCTACGCGTGGCGGCACCGGGTTCGGCCCGGGCTGACCGGGTGGGCCCAGGTGATCGCCGGCTACTGCGGGACCGACCGGGGCTCGGCCATCAAGACCTGCTACGACCTGTACTACCTGAAGTACCGGTCGCTCTCCCTCGACACCCTGATCCTGTTCGAGACCGCGCGGGCGTTGGTGGCTGATCGGCAATGGCGGCTTCCCGACGTCAGCGACACGTTCGTCCCGGATCCGGCGGCCCACCGCGATCAGGCCCGCCGCCCCCACGGCAACGGTGCACCGTCGCCGGACGAGCTGGTGGCGGCCGATCGATGACGCTGCCTGCACCAGCCGCCGCCATTGTCGCGCCCGAGGCCGAGCCCGAGGCCGCCGACCATCCCATTGTGCCCGTGCGCCTGGGTGTCTACGTCGACTGCAGCTACCGGACCGCCGGCAACCAGCTCCGGGTCCATCGTGACGCACTCGGATTCCTGAGCTTTGCCCGGGAGGTCGGCGAGCACTTCTCCCGCGTCGTCTACTTCGGACGTACCGACACGGCCTCCGACACCCCAACCGCCGACGCCGCAGGCGCTGAGCGAGCCGAGGAGTTCGTGGCCCTCGGCTCGGGAGACCTCGTTGGTTTGCCCGCCTACGGCAGTGTCCGTGAGGTCGGCCGCCTCGTCGGCCTGGCCGGCCGGACCGCGACGGCGATGTGGCGGGGTCTCGATCGGGTCGACGCGGTGTGGGTGTTCGGCCCCCATCCGTTCGCGGTGCTGCTGGCCGTGCTGGCCATGGCCCGGCGGCGACGGGTGATCCTCGGCGTTCGGCAGGACACCATGGCCTACTTCCGGGCCCGGTTGCCCTCGCCCCGCTGGCGTCCCGTGCTCGGCGCCGTCGGGCTCCTCGACCGCACCTTCCGGCTCATGTCTCGCTTCCGTGCCGCCACGGTGGTGGGCCGCCCCAACTTCGTCGCCTACGGCGGACCCCGCCCCGGTCTGCTCGAAATGACCGTCTCCCTCGTCCGGCGGGCTGACATCGTTCCCCCGGCCACCGAGCCCCTGACCGCCCCGATCGAGCTCCTGGCCGTCGGTCGCATCGACCACGAGAAGAACCCACTGCTGCTCATCGGGGCCATGGCGGCGCTGGAGCGGCAGGAACCGGGCCGTTACCGGCTGACCTGGGTCGGCACCGGCCCCCTGGCCGGCGAGGTCACCTCCCGGGCGGCCGCCCTGGGCGTGGGCGGATCGGTCGCTCTGGCCGGGTTCGTCCCGTTTGGGCCGGACCTGCTCGACCACTACCGGCGAGCCGACATGTTCGTCCACACCTCCGTGACCGAAGGTTCGCCCCAGGTCCTGTTCGAAGCCGCCGCGGCCGGGCTGCCGATCGTGGCCACCGATGTGGGTGGGGTGGCCGCCTCCATGGGGTCGGCGGCCGACCTCGTCCCACCGGCCGACCTGACCGCCCTGGTGGCGGCCATCCGCCGGATCGGGGCCGACGAGGGTCACTGCCGGCGGCGACGCAACGACGCCCATCGCCTGGCCCTGGCCACCACCCTGGAAGGCGAGGCCGGCCGCACGGCAGCCTTTCTGGCCGGCGTGGTGTCGGGCCCCGTCGCCGCTGACTCCGGCCGTTCACCTGGCGATGATCGGAGCACCGATGCCTGACGCCCCGCTGATCGATCTGCGAACCGGGATCCCCCTGGCCTCCGGCGACGCCGACCTCGATGTGTCGGTGCTCGTCCCCCTGCTCGACGAGGCCGACACGGTCCGCTCGACCATCGAGATCATTCTCGACCAGGATTACCCCGGTTCGGTCGAGCTCCTGCTGATCGACGGTGGCTCCACCGACGGCACCCGGGAGATCGTGGCCGAGGTGGCGAGCCGTCAGCCGGGGGTCCGGCTGCTCGACAACCCGGATCGGACGACCCCCGTGGCCCTCAACATCGGTTTGCGGCACGCTCGGGGCCGGTTCGTGGCTCGCATCGACGCCCACAGCGAGTACCCGCGGCACTACCTGCGCGCCGGGGTGGAGCGGATGGAGCGGGGGGATGTGGCGTCGGTGAGCGGTCCGGCCCTGGCCCGGTCTGACCGCCGGTGGTCACGTCGGGTGGCCCTGGCCCTGAGCACCTGGCTCGGCACGGGGGCGGCCCGGTTCCGCTCCGCGGTGGACGGCGAGGTGGAGGTCGACACCGGGTTCACCGGGGTGTGGGAGCGGTCCACCCTCGAAGCACACGGCGGCTGGGATGAGGACACCTACCCGAATGAGGACGCGGAACTGGCTGCTCGGATCCGGGCGGCCGGTGGTCGGCTCGTCTGCCTGCCCGAGATGGCCGCCTACTACACCCCGCGTAACAGCCTGGTCGCCCTGGCCCGCCAGTACTGGCGTTACGGCCAGTACCGGTGCCGCACCGCGGTGCGGCAACCCAACAGCGTCCGCCCCAGCCATGTGCTGTCGCCCGGCTTGGCAGTGGCTGTGTTGCTCGCTCCCTTGCCGCTGCCGATCGTGTCGAAGGCCGCGGCCGGCGGTGTCGGCTGCTACGCCGCGGTGAACCTGGCCGTGTCGGCCGCCCAGGTCCGCGGCTCCGGCCGCGACGCGGTCTGGCTGCCGGCCGTGTTCGCCACCATGCATCTCAGCTGGGGGTTCGGGTTCCTGCGGGGCATCACCCGGTTCGGGTTCCCGACCGCCGCCGTCCGCCGGATCGTGGCCGGCCTGGTCCCCGGCGGGCGTCGCCACAGCCGCGCCGGCAGTACCGGTCGTACGACCCGTGGCGCCGCCCATGGGGAGATGGCCCGATGAGCTCGACCCACATCCACGCCGTTCGCCGCTACTGGCTCCTGGTCCTGGTCGCCCTGGTCGGCTGCCTGCTGGGCGCTGTGGCCTACGTACGCATGGTCGAGCCGCGCTACGCGAGCTCGGCCGACGTGCTGGTCAGCCCGGTCACCACCGACCGGGCCATTCCCGGCACCGGGGTCATCGTCGAGTCGGTGGAACCGATCCGGGCGGTGCAGACGGCGGCCGCCCAGATCGAGACCGACGAGGCCGCCCGCCGGACCGCCGCCGCCATGGGAGCCCCGTGGACGATGGAGCAGGTGCGTCTGGCCGTCACTGTCCGGCCCCGGGGCCAGAGCAAGTTGATCTAGATCGAGGCCACCACTCTCGGCGCCGACGAGCCGAGCCGATTGGCCA
>JBKDZN010000249.1:0-59045 GCA_047971245.1 Acidimicrobiales bacterium | reverse complement strand
CCGGTTCGGGGTCGCCCTTGGAGAACGGTGCTGCCTGCCGCTTGCCTGAACGGCGGGACTCCCCGAGCAGCTTCTCCCGCTCTGCGATCACGGCGCCGCGTTCAGCGATCACGGCGTGGCGCGGGCCTGGTCACCATCGGCGCTGGAACCGACCTGGTCCAAGCCCAGGAGCCGCTCCTGGTGGACACCCCGCACGGCCGCCTGGCCGTATTCGGGTTCGAGGACGCCGACTCTTCCTACACCGCCCGCCGCGACCGTCCCGGCACCTTCCGGCTCACCGACGACAACATCGACAATGCCGTTGCGGTGGCCGACGAGGCCGGGGCGGTGACCACGGTGGCCTACGTCCATTGGGGCAGCAACTACGCGCCGGTCGAGCCCCGCCAGCGGGAGCGGGCGCAGGCCATGGTCGACGCCGGGTTCGACCTGATCATCGGGGCGGGCTCCCATCTCGGCCAACCGATCGAACTGGTCGACGGGGTGCCGGTCGCCTACTCGGTGGGCAACTTCGTCTTCGGGACACCGGGCCGGTACAGCCCCACGGCGCCGGGACGAAGCCACATCCTCACGGTGTCGATCGAACCGGGGCGGACCATGAGCTTCGACGTCCGCTGCCTCGAGGTCGACAACGACGTCGTCGCCTTCCAACCCCGGGCCTGTGGCCCCGACGACGCCCCCGCCTACTACCGGTCGATCAACCCGGCCCTGACGTACGACCCGACCACGGGTGCGGCCACCATGGACGTCGCCGCGCCCACCGCCTCACCCTGAGGGGAGGGTTCGGGTGGTCGAGGGCTGCCACCGCCGGCCACGCCCGGGCCGGGGTCACGGTGGGTTGAACAAGGCCTCGGCCGCGGCGGCGACCATCTGCTGGTTGGAGTGTTCCGCCCCGTCGACCACGCCGAACCCCCACCCCAGCTCGACCCCCCGAGCCTCGGCCTCGGCGGCCGCCCGGGCGTAGAAGTAGTCGGCCCGCTCCCGCCGGGTGGCTCCCTGCCGTTCCGCCCCTCCGGTGGTGCGGAGACCGTCGTCGTCGGGATCGGTGTCGTCCGAGCCGACGAGCACGGTGAGCGGAGCGCTGAGGGCCCGGTCGAGATCGACGGCGGGCCCATCGTCGGTCCCGTAGGGGAAGTCGACCGTCGGATCGGGTGCGGTGTACCAGCCGGCGTTGGCCGACACCGCCCGGACCACCCGGTTGTCGCCCTGGTAGAGCATGAACCGGTGCACGAACTGGGCGCCGGCCGAGTGCCCGTACAGGTAGTAGCCCGTCGCGTCCGAGGAGAGCTCGTCGACCGCATGATCGAACAACTCCTCGACCACGGCGAACGTCGACGCCGAAGCCGGGTTGGGTTCGCCCCCGTCGTCGACCAGATTGCCGAGGTTGTAGGCGGCCAGCGGGTAGGCGTCGGCGGGCAGTTCCGGCACCAGCAGGACCGCCCCGTGCCGCCGGGCCTCGCCGCTCCACTCGTCGCGGTAGTCGGCCGCGTTGCGGCCCCGGCCCGGCATGACGATCAGGATCGGCCGATCGGCGAGCGACCCGTCGGGCGCGTAGTAGCTCACCTCGATCGCCGTGCCCGGCTCCGGCCCGGCCTCGGGGACGAACGCGAACCGTCCGACCGGGCCGGTCAGAAGATCCTGTTCGCTGGGGACGGCCGATGACGCCGGCCCCGCCACAGGATCATCCCCGACCCGGCGGACGACCATGGCCACCACCGCGAGCGCGGCGGCGATCGCCACGACCGTCGTGCCCGCCACCAGCCACTGACGGGGCGAACCCGACCAACGTCGGCCCGCCCGTTGCCACATACGACTGGAGCCTAGTACGACCGGGGCCACGGCCACCCACGCGAGCCGGGCGGCGTCACCCCCACAGACGTTGGGCCGGCGCGGGTGAGCGCCGACCGGCGTCGAGCAAGGCCAACAGTTCGGCCTTGCGGGCGACGAAGTCGGCCTCGGTGATCATCGACGGGTCACGGGGCCGGGGCGCGGTATTGGCAACCGATCCGACGAGGCGACCCGGCCGGGACGACATCACGTACACCGTGTCGGACAGGTAGAGCGCCTCCTCCACGTCATGGGTGATGAGCAGGGCGGTTCGGGCTCCCCGATCGGTGACCCACAGCTGCTGCATCCAGTCCTGCAGATCACGTCGGGTGATGGAGTCGAGGGCCCCGAAGGGCTCGTCGAGGGCCATCACCGGCGCATCGGTCAGATAGGTCCGGAGCAGGGCCAGACGCTGCCGCATGCCCCCGCTGAGCTGGGACGGCCACGCCCGCTCGAAACCGGTCAGGCCGAACCGGCCGAACAGGCTCTGCGCCCGGTCACGCCCGGTGGCCCGGTCGGCCCCGCCGATCCGGGCCCCGAGACACGCATTGTCGAGCGCCCGCTTCCAGGGCAACAGGAGATCGCGCTGGGCCATGTACCCGACCGGAGCCGGCCCCCGGCCCCGGCGGGCACCGGGACCCGAGACGTTCCGCCCGGCCACCGCCACCGAACCCGCCTGGGGCACCAGCAGCCCGGCCATGGTCTTCAACAGGGTGCTCTTGCCGCACCCCGACGGGCCGACGATGCTCACGAACGCCCCGGTCGGGATGGTCAGGGAGACATTGCTGACCGCCTGGGTGGAGCCGTAGGCGTAGCTCAGCCCGGCGACCTCGACCGCGTTCACCCGGGCAGGAACTTGTTGGTGAACGCCGTGGTCACGTCGACGGGTTCGTCGATCATCCCCGCTTCCACCAGGAAATCGCTGAACCCGACCCACACCTCCCGGTCCTGATAGCCCCACTGGGGGGCGTCGAGGGCGTACTGTCCGGCCAGATACTCGGCGCTGGCCCGCACCAGCTCCGGGTCGAGCTCGGGGGCTCCGGCCAGCAGGGCGTCGGCGGCCGCGGCCGGATCCGCGATGGCCTCGTCGTACCCCTGGGCGGTGGCCGCCAGGAAGTCGGCCACCAGTTCGGGGTCGTCAGCGGCCAGTTCGGTGCTCGTCATCAGCAGGGGGGTGTACCAGTCGGGGATGCAGTCCAGATGGTCGATGAACGGGATGGTGACCACGGGCACGCCGGCCTGCTCCATCCGGATCTTGTCCCACCCGTCGAACACCCAGACGAAGTCGAACGCATCGGTCTCCAGGCCCACCCGGTAGTCGGTGTTGCCCACCTCCACGTACACGACCTCGGACGGGTCGCCGCCGGAACACTCGACCAACCGGTCGATCAACGCCTGCTCCAACTGGCCGCCGAACCCACCGTAGGTCTGCCCCGGAAGGCTGGACGGATCGGTGATGCCCGAGGAGGCCAGCGCCATCAGACTGGAGGTGTTGTGCTGCACGATGGCCGCCACCGACACCACCGGCACCCCCTGCACCTGGGCCGGGATGAGGGACTCCTGAACCGACACGCCGAAATCGGCGTGTCCGGTGGCCACGGCCTGGATCGACCCGGTGTCGCCGGGCTGGATGATCTCCAGATCGATCCCCGCCGCCGCGTAGTAGCCGGCCTGGTCGGCCAGGTAGATGCCGCCATGGTTGGTGTTGGGGGTCCAGTCGAGCACCAGGGTGACGGGCCGCAACCCCTCATCCGAGCCCGGGTCGTCCGCCCCGGTCGTCGTGCCGTCGCCGGCGCCGGAGGCGGAGGCCGAGGCGTCGGTCGAATCGCCTCCGCAGGCGGCCAGACCGAGCAGGGCGAAGAGGGTGATGGCAATGGTGACGCGACGGACCGCGCCGCGATGGTTGATCACTGGGAGTCCTTCTCTTTGGTCGATCTTTGGTTGGAGACAGTGCTGTGGTCGGAGAAGGTGCGGCCGGAGGCCGGTGACACATACCGCCAGGGTGAAGCGGCCCGGGCGAGGCCCCCGATGATCAGGAACAACGCCGTCGACAGCAGGGCCACGATGGTGACGGCGACGAAGACCTGGTCGACCCGGAACGACGCCTGCGACCGGTTGATGTAGATACCCAGACCGCGGCTGGCCCCGGTCCATTCGGCGATGACGGCCCCGGCGATCGTGTAGGCGGCGGCGATGCGGAGTCCGTCGAACAGGGCGGGCAGGGCATTCGGGATCAACACATTGGTCAGGATCTGACCCCGCGTCGCCCCCATCGAACGAAGCAGATCGACCAGATCCGGGTCGGCGCTGGTCAGGCCGCCCACGGTGGCGATGGCCACCGGGAAGAAGGTCACCATGGCCACCACCATCACCTTCGGGGTGAGCCCGAACCCGAACCACAACACCAGCAGGGGGGCCATGATGATCATGGGAACCGTCTGGCTAGCCACCACGATGGGGTACAGGACCCGACGAGCGAGGGCCGAACCAGCGATGACGACGGCCAGGGCCACGCCGAGCACGGCTCCCACCGCGAGGCCGAGCATCGCCTCACCGAGGGTGGCGAGGACGTGCTCACCCAGCAGATCACGGTCGGCGACGAACGCGGCCCAGATCGTCGAGGGTGGGGGCAGCAGGTAGCTGGGGGTGTCGCGCCACCGGACCCACACCTCCCACAACACCACGCCGGCGACGAGCGCGGCGATGGCCGGGAGCAGTTCGAGCAACCGCCGCGCCACGGGCGCGACGCGCCGGTTCACCGGAACTTCGCGGTGAGCGCCTGCATGGTGGTGGGTTCCGATGCCCGATCGCCCAGCCGGATGCTGGTGATGACCCCGTCGGCGCCCGAGGCCAGAACCGCCTCGTGGGCGGCCCGGAGGGTGGCCCACACCGTGTCGGCGTCGCCCTCGAACGTGGTCCCCAGGGCGGTGACCTCGTAGGCCAAACCGCGTTCCTGCACCACCGCGATCGCGGCTTCGACGTGTTGATACCGATTGGTTTCGGTGCCCGACGGTGACGGTGAAACGTGGATCTCGGCGATCATGTGCGCTCCCTTCGCTGGCATTACCCAGATCAGGTCGGCGGGTCGACGACGGTCATGGTCGTCCTCTCAGCTCGCTTGCCGCGAACTCCCCGGTGACGTGTGGGCCCGACGGTACGCACGGCGGGAGCAGGTCGTCAAGCCCCCAGCGCCATCGCCCCCGCGGTGACCAGCACGGTGACCAGCCCGTAGACGGTCTGCTGGACGCCGACCACCACCGCGGGCCGGACCGGGCCCCGCACCGAGACGGTGTTGACCACGGCGATCGCCGCGACCACCACCACGGGCGCGAACGGCACTGCCCCTGCCGTCCAGGCCGCCACCGCCACGGCCACGGCCATGAGCTGGGCCACGTCGCTGGTCCACAGCTCGACCGGGCGGTGGTGCACCCGCGCCACCTGGACCCGGGCGAAGGGGATGGCCGCCGTGGCGCGGGCCGCCATCACCGCCCACAGACCGGCCGCGACGGTCATCGACCCGCCCCCGGCGACGACGATCGCCGCCGCCACCGACGAGATCCCGACCGCGCCCGCCAACTCGGGCACGAGTCGCCGGCTCCGGGACCGCATGTCGAACCACGCCTCCACCGCCACCAACGGGACCGCCGCCGCCAGCGGCAGCCAGAACCGACCGTCGACGGCTGTGCTGGCGGCGAGGACGGCCAGGATCACGATCACGGCCACCTCGACGGCGGCCACCACCGCGGCCAACCGGGTCCGGTCCAGCCATCGCCGCCGCCACCGGTCGACCAGCACCACCTTCATCGGGGTCCGGGCCAGGAAGGCCATCACCGCCGCCAGGCCCAGCGCCAACCCCGACCAGGACGGCACCACCAGCAGGGCGAGGATCACCGGTTCGGCGGTGAGGCTCCACCCGCCGTGCTCGGTGGGCACGGCCACCTGCCGCAGCCGTGACATCGGGCGGGGCGTCGTTCCGGCTGGGGACCGGCCACCGGAACCGGGCCGGGGGGTGGAACCGGTGGGGAGACCGTCTTCGACCGAGGTCATGGCCCTTCCCCCGACGACCGGACATCCAGTTGCACACTGCAAGACTAGGCGTGGATGGGCAGGCTCCGGTAGGGGTGGCTACTCTTGGAGGTGGACAACGAATGACGCGCAGGCGTCAGCAACATCGCCTGAACGTTGCGTGTCGCACCGAGTCGACGGCCCTCCCCCATATCCGGCGCCGCCGCACCACACGGGTCGAACCTCCGGTGGGATGACACCCTCCGGTCGGACGACACACCATCTGGCGGAACGACACCATCTGGCGGAACGACACCATCTGGCGGAACGACACCATCTGGCGGAACGACACCATCTGGCGGAACGACACCGTCTGGCGGAACGACACCGTCTGGCGGAACGACACCGTCTGGCGGAACGACACCGTCTGGCGGAACGACACACAGGAAAGGACATCATCATGGCCGCGCCTCTCGACCTCGCCGCGCCCCCGGCCACCCTGAACCGACCCGACCTCGACTCGGTCGATCAGATCGCCGAAATGGTCCGCCGCTTCTATCGCGACGTCAACACCGACGAGCTCCTCGGGCCCATCTTCAACGACGTCGCCCAGGTGGACTGGGACGTCCACATCCCCAAGCTCACCGCCTTCTGGGCCCGGGTCCTGCTCGATCTGGACGGCTACCACGGCAACCCGTTCGGTCGTCACGCCGCCGTGCACACCGTCTCGCCTTTGCGGCCGGCCCACTTCGAACGGTGGCTGAAGCTGTTCGACGCCACCCTCAACGACGGATGGTCGGGCCCGGCCACCGAGCGGGCCCGGGCCATGGCCCACAATGTGGCCCGGGTGCACACCACCCAGCTCGGCGTGACCGGGGTGTAACCCGATCTCCCGGTACCCGGCGCATCGACCCGGCCCGACCGGGTGACTTGTCGGCGTGTTGATCGGGTCGGGATACTGGCCCCTCACGACGACGGCCGGTACGGCCAGGCAGGGGAAGCCGAATGCGTGCAGTGGTGATGCGAGCCGGGGCCATGGCCATCGAGGACGTCCCCGAACCGACGCCCGGACCGGGTCAGATCCTGGTCGCCCCCTACGCCACCGGTATCTGCGGGAGCGACCTCCACTTCCGGGAGGAGTCCCTGGCCGCCGCCGCAGCCACCCCGGACGAACCCCAGCCCCCGGTCATCCCCGGCCACGAGATCGCCGGCGAGGTGATCGCCCTCGGCCCGGACGTTCCGGCCGGGTCGGCGGCGCCGGTGAAGCCCGGTGACCTGGTCACCGCGATCCCGTTCACCATGGGGGCCGAGGGTCCCGAGACCATCGGGCTCTCCCCCACCCACGGTGGTGGCCTGGCCGAGCTGATGGCGGTCGACGCCGTCCGCACCATGGTCCTGCCCGAGGGGCTCGACCTCCGCCTGGCCGCCCTGGCCGAACCGGTGGCCGTAGCCGCCCACGCGGCCGCCATGGCCGCACCGGACGGCCCGATCGTGGTGGTCGGGGCGGGCCCGATCGGGTTGGGCATCATCGCGGTGAACGCATCGGCCGGGCGGGGACCGATCATCGCCGTCGACCCCTCCCCCAGCCGACGTGACAAGGCGCTGGCCGTCGGGGCCACCTCGGTCCACGAACCGGGAACGCCCCTGATCGAACTGATGATGGCCCACGGGTACACCCCGAGCACCATCTCGCCCCTCCTCCTCGACAAAGACCCGAACCCGTCGACCGTGTTCGAATGTGTCGGCCGGGCCCCGGTGGTCCAGGCCATCGTGGCCGAGGCCCCGCCCCACAGCCAGGTGGTGTTGGCCGGGGCCTGCCCCCACACCATCCAGGTGGAGCCCCTCCAACTCACCGTGACCGAGGTGAAGCTGGCCGCCAGCTTCGCCTACCGCCACCACGACTTCGCCACCGCCCTCCGGCTCCTCAGCCAGGAACCGGAACGGTTCGGCCGGCTGATCACCGGTGAGCGCCCCCTCGAGGAGGCCGAAGCGGCCTTCGACGACCTCGCCGGCCAGCCCGACGAGGTCAAGATCCTGATCCGCCCCTGAGCCGGGCCGCTACAGCAGATCGAGGACGGCGCTCTCGTCGAGCGGGCCCGACCACTGGCCGAGCACGGTGCCGTCGCCGTCGTAGAGGATGGCGGCTGGCTGCCCGGTGATCCCCAAGGCGTCCCAGGAGGCGAACGTCCCGTCCCACAGCATGGTGAACGTGATCCCCCCGGCGGCCACGAACTCGCGTGCCGCGTCCAGGTCGTCCTGGGTTCCCAACCCGACCACGCTGACCCGATCGTCGTGCTCCCGAGCGAACTGCTCGAGACCGGGCGCCTCGGCCCGGCAGATCGTTCAATGCGGTGCCCACATCCACACCAGCACCGGCTGGTCGGCGGGGAGGAGGCCGGCCAGGTCGACCGGCTCACCGGTGGTCACATCGGTGACGTCGATGGTCGGCAGCGGGCTCGACGCCCGCTCGGCCGGGGGTGTGTCGTCGGCCATGGTCGCCGACACCGACGACGCCGAGCCGGCGGCGGTCCCGGCTGCGCCCTCGCCGGCCCCGGACCCGCAGGCGACCGACCCGAAGGCGGTGGCCACCACGAGCCCGAGCCCGATCACCGTCCGCCGGTCCGGACGGATGCGGGGCGGTCCTGCTTGGTTTCGGCTCACGGCATCCCTTCCCGGATCGGTGACGGTGTGTCGGCCCGGATCGGCCGGTATCCGGGGAGGCTAGCCTGCCCGGGTGGGCCATCCCGTTCCCGATGACACCCGCGGTATCGTCGATCCGGCCGCGATGTTTGAGGTGGTGGCGTTCCGGCGGTACCCGGCGGGTCCGGCCCTGACCGGTCTCGTGGAGTGGTTCTGGTCGGTCTCCTGGGCCCTCCCGGCTGGCCAGGTCCACCACCAGCAGGTGCTGAACCATCCGGCCGGCAACATCAGTGTGGGAACCGTCGACGACTCGGGGATCCCCCTCGATCCCCCGGAGGGACGGGTGTACGGCGTCCTCAACCGGCTCAGCCACCGCCGCTTGACCGGATCCGGCTGGACGGTGGCCGCCCGGTCGACCGTCGGCGGCCTGGGCGCCCTGCTCGACCGGCCGGCCCGTGAGGCGGCCGGTCGCCAGCTCACCCTCGGCGAGGCGCTGCCCGGGGTCGAACCCGACCTGGTCGACTCGACGAGCCGGGCGGTCGGCACCACCGCTGTCCCGGCCGGGGTCGAGCGGCTCCGCCAGGGCTTGGAGGCCGCGGTCGCCCGCCGCTCATCCGCCCTGATCGACGAGGCCCGATGGGTGGTGGCCGTGGCCCGCCTCGCCGAGACCGACCGGACCATCTGCCGGGTGGAGCATCTGGCCGACCGGGCCGGGGTCAGCGTCCGGTCGTTGCAACGCCACTTCGACCGGCACGTCGGGGCCGGCCCGTCGTTCGTCATCCGGCGGTGGCGGATCATCGAGGCCGCCGAGGCGGTCCGGTCCTCCGTCGGTGACGAGTGGCCCGGCTGGTCGACGGTGGCCGCCCGCCTCGGCTACGCCGATCAGGCCCACCTCAGCCGCGATTTCCGTCACTGCCTCGGCGTCACACCGTCGGAGTACCTGAGGCAAGTCCGGGCCGGATGAGGCGGCCCGAGCGGCCCCATCCTCCACCACCGTTCTGGACACCGATTGCCTCGTGGACTTCGATGACCCCCAGGAATGTGACGGGCCGATGACCGCCATGGGCCGGGGGTCGCGTTCCGGAGAAAGAAAAGAGGGGATTCCATGAACTCACGACCCAACCGTTCGGTCCGGATGCTGGCCGGTGTCGGCCTGCTCACCGCCGGTGTCGCCCTGAGCGGCGGTGTCGCATCGGCCGGGAACGACAGCCCCGACGAGCCGCTGCGCATCATGATCACCAACGACGACGGCTGGCAGGCCGAAGGTATCAACGCGGTGTACGACGCCCTGGTGGCTGCGGGCTACGACGTCACCATGGTGGCTCCGGCCGGCAACCAGAGCGGTATGGGCGGCCGGGTCACCCTCACCGGTCCGCTGGTCGTGTCCCAACCGGAGGAGGGCAAGTTCGCGGTGGAGGGCACCCCGGCCGACGCCACCGAGTTCGGCCTGTCCACCCTGTACGCCGAGGACCCACCCGACCTGGTCGTCTCAGGGACCAACATCGGCCAGAACATCGCTGCGGCCGAGATCCACTCGGGCACCGTTGCCGCGGCGGCCACCGCGATCAACGAGGGGGTACCGGCCATCGCGGTGAGCACCGAGGTGCCACTGGGTGGCGCCACCGGTGAACCCGCCTTCGAGGCCACGGCCGAGTTCACCGTCGAGCTGGTGGAGGAGCTGGACGACCGGTCACGCGGTGGGGCGCTCCTGCCCGAGGGGCTGGGCCTGAACGTCAACTACCCCCTGCTCGACGAGGAGGAGACGGTCGGTGATGCGGTCCTGGTCAACACCGGAACCGGTTTCCTGGACGGCAGCTACGAGGGGGCGATCCCGGGCGTCGGTGAGTCGACCGATTTCGAGATCGTCCTCGGTCTGAAGCCCGAGACCGTCGCCGATTCCGACACCGAGGCGTTGGCCGCCAACCACATCACCATCACCCCCATCAACGGCAACTACGATGCCGCCCGCACCGACTCCCTCGTGCGACGGGTGGTCAGGTCATTGAACAAGTGACGCCGGGCCGTTCCGGCCGATCCTGACTGTCGACCCGGGCCGGACCCGTCGGATCCGGCCCGGGTCGGACGCTCAGTCGGTGGTCAGGGGCAGGCCGGCGGCCTCCCAGCTGATCACCCCACCGTCGATCTCGTAGACCTGGTCGAACCCGGCGGCCCGCATCTGCTCGGTGGCCGCGGCCGACCGGTTCCCGGACCGGCAGTAGACGAGATACGGCTGGGCCGGGTCGAGTTCGGCGATCTGGCCGGCGAAGTCCGGGCCCTCGATGTCGATGTCGATCGCCCCGGCGAGGTGGCCCGCCTCGAACTCCTGGGGCGTCCGGACGTCGATGACGACGACCGAATCGTCGGCGGCCAGCGCGGCCCCCTGCTCCGGGGTGATCAGGCCTGGTTCGGCCGCGGCCGTTCCCGTCTCCCCGGCCAACAGGACATCGGTGGTCGTCGCCCCGGCGTCGGTCCCCTCGTCGGAGCCGCACCCGGCCAGGACCCCGGCGCCGACCAGGACCGCCAACACGGCCGCCCCGATGAACCGGGTTCCGGGTCGGTATCGAACTCGACCGGTGTCACGCATGGCTGCTCCCTGTCTGCCGGGCGGCTCCGAACGGGGTGCTCCCGAGCGGACCCGCGGGTCCGGGAATCGGTGGAATCCGGACCTGGAACGCTACCGGCCGGCACTGCCGGGCCCGCGGTCGGAGCCAGTGGTTATGGTTGCCGCGGTGACCGCCATCACTGATCCGACGGCGACCACGACCAGCTATTCGGCCCGACGGGTGATCACCATGAATCCGGCGGTCCCCACGGCCGACGCGGTGGCGGTCCGGGGTGAACGCATCCTCGGTGTGGGCACCGTCGAGGAGCTGGCCTCCTGGGGCGACCATACGGTCGACCGCCGCTTCGCCGATCGGGTGCTGCTCCCCGGTTTCGTGGAGGCCCACACCCACGTCATGAGCGGTGGGATGTGGGACTACCCCTACATCGGCTGGTTCGACCGGACGGGGCCCGACGGCCGCCACTGGCCCGGGGCGCATGACATCGCCACCGTGATCGAGCTGCTGCGCCGGTACGAGAAGGAGCTGGACGACCCGGACGCCCCACTGATCGCCTGGGGGCTCGACCCGATCTACTTCACCGGGGAACGGCTGGTGGCCCGCCATCTCGACCAGGTGTCGGACCGGCGCCCCATCTTCGTGTATCACGCCAGTGGGCACCTGGCCACCGTCAACACCGCCATGCTCCAGCGGGAACACATCGACGCCTCGACTCCCACCCCCGGCGTGGCCAAGGGTCCCGACGGTCGGCCCAACGGCGAACTGCAGGAGCCGGCGGCGATGATGCTCGCCTCGGCCGCCTATCCCGCCATGTTCCGGTCGATGCACGGGCCCGACGCCATCCGAGCCTACGCCGACGAGGCCCGCAACACCGGTCAGACCGCCGTCACCGATCTGGGGACGACGGCCATCGACCGACCCCGCCAGCTCGACGCGTGGAAGGCGGTCACCGCCCAGCCCGACTTCCCGGTCCGGGTGATGGTGGCCGCGGCGCCCGGCCTGGCCCAGATCGATCCGGCCGAGCTGGGGGCCCTGGTGGCCGACCTGTCCGCTGAGATGGAGGCGATCGGCAACCGCAAGCTCCGGTTCGGGATCGCCAAGATCATCCTGGACGGGTCGATCCAGGGGTTCACCGCCCGGATCAGCTGGCCCCACTACTACCGCCCACCGGAGGGCCACCCCGGCAACGGCCTGTGGCTGGTACCCCCGGAACGGATGGCCGACCTGGTCACCGAGCTCCACCGGGCCGGCCTGATCGTCCACTGCCACTGCAACGGCGACGAGGCCTCCGAAGTGTTCATCGACGCGGTGGCCACCGCCCTCGAACGTCATCCCCGCGCCGATCACCGCCACACCGTGCAGCACTGCCAGCTCACCACCCCGGCCCAGTACCGGCGGATGGCGGCGCTGGGGATGGAGGCCAACATCTTCTCCAACCACATCTTCTACTGGGGTGACCAGCACCGTGACGTCACCCTCGGACCCGACCGGGCGGCCGCCATGGACGCCTGCGCCACCGCCCGTCGTGAAGGGGTCCGGTTCGCCATTCACGCCGACACCCCGGTCACCCCCATGGGCCAGCTCCACACGGCCTGGTGCGCGGTCAACCGGCTCACCGCGTCGGGTCGGGTGCTCGGCCCGGAGGAACGGATCCCGGTGGGGGCGGCCCTGGAGGCCATCACCCTCGGCGCCGCCCACCAGCTCGGCCTCGACCACGAGATCGGCAGCATCGAGGCCGGGAAACTGGCCGACTTCGCCGTGCTCGACGACGACCCCCTCACCGTTGAGCCCGCCGGTCTGGCCGGGATCGGGGTGTGGGGCACCGTGCTCGGCGGCATCCCCCAACCGGGGGCCGGGACGGTGGCCGTCCCGTGACCACCGGCGACCGGACCGGCGCGCCGCCCGGAGCGGATCCGGGGCCGGGACCGATCGCGATGACGGTGGTGGGCGGCTACCTCGGCGCCGGCAAGACGACCCTGATCAACCGGGTGCTGGCCAACGCCGAGGGACGGATCGCCGTGCTCGTCAACGAGTTCGGGGACATTGCCGTCGACGAGAGCCTCGTCGTGGCCCGTGACGGTGAGACGATGACCCTGGCCAACGGGTGCATCTGTTGCAGCCTGGTGGACGGCCTCGCCGCCGCCCTCGACCAGGTCAGGCGGGCCGAGCCACGACCCGACCGGCTGCTGGTGGAGACCAGTGGGGTGTCGGACCCCGGCACCGTGGCCGCGTACGCAACGGTCCCGGGGTTCGTCCTCGACGGGGTCCTGGTACTGGTCGACGTCGAGACCGTCCGCCGCCGGGCCGGAGACCGGTACGTGGGCGACATGGTCCGGCGTCAGCTCCGCTCCGCCGATCTTCTCCTGGTCAACAAGATCGATCTGGTGCCGGCCGACCGGGTGGCCGAGGTGCAGGTCTGGCTGGCCGCCCAGGCCCCGGGGATCCACCAGGTGGCCGGGGTGGCCTCCCGGGTGCCCCTGTCGATGCTGGTCGGCCCGTCGTCGATTCCGGGCCTCCCCGACACCGCCGACACCTCCGGAGACGCCGGGGACGGGGAGGCCGGGGTCGACGAAGCCGGCGGAACCGGCGCCGGCCGGGCTCCGGGTGGTGCGACCCATCCCACCGACCACGGCTTCCGCTCGTGGACCCGGCAGTGGGACCGACCCCTCGAACGGGGCCGGGTGGAGGCGGCGATGGACGATCTACCCACCGACCTCCACCGGGTGAAGGGGGCCGTCCGGCTCGGTTCCGGCCCGGATGACCCGGGCCACTGGGTAGTGGTCCGGGCGGTGGGTGCCCGCTGGACGATCACCCCGTTCGATCCCGCCGTCGGCCCGGACAACGGGCCGGGGACGATGGTGGTGGTGGGAACGATCGGGGCCGACGGCGACCGATGGCTCGACCGACTCGGGACGGCCTGAGCGCCGTCCGTGCCCGAGCCCCCGGGGCCGAGCCGTCGGCGCCGATCCACCGGCGATGATCCGACGTCAGGCCGGGTCTCGGAACCCGACGCGGGTATGACTGCCGTCGCAGAACGGCTTGTTGTCGCTCGCCCCGCAGCGACACAGTGACACCCGGTCCGCCGCCCTGATCAGGTCACCGGCGTCGTTGCGGATCTCCACCGGGCCCCGCAGCACGTTCGGCCCGTCGGCCATGACGGTCACCACCACGGGGGCATCGGCGGTCCCGGCCGGGGCGGCCGCGGCGGCACCGGAACCCTCAGGGGAGATCCGGGTGTACGACAACGCCCCACTCGGGCAACGGTCGATCGCGGCGGCGATCGCGTCACCACTCGCGGCGCCCACGTCGACCCAGGGCCGGTTACCGGGATCGAACACCTGGGGCAACGTCCGGGTGCATTCGGCGGCGTGCCGGCACAGGTCGGGCTGCCAGTGCACCACGATGCCGGCGGCCGGGTAGTCGTGGACGGCCGGTTGTTCGTTCGCCATGGCCGCATCGTAGGTCAACGATCGGGGCCCGGCCCGTCCCCGGCGCCGAGCGGTCGACTGGGAGCCGATCGGCCCGGTGCCGTAGGGTCGGCGCCATGCCAGTGAACGTGATCGGGATGATCGGCGTGACCCGCCCCGCCGGCGGGGCCACCGTCCATGTGATCGACGGGGGCGTCTCTCCCGAGCATCTGGTGGAGTACGCCCGGACCCACGAACGGGCCGGGTTCGACCTGGTGCTCGTGGGCTACACCTCCACCTCAGCCGATGGTTGGACGGTGGCGACCCACGCCGCGGCCCACACCGAACGGCTCGGCTACCTGATCGCCCACCGTCCCGGGTTCGTCTCCCCCACCCTCGCCGCCCGCAAGGCGGCCACGTTCGACCGGCTCAGCCAGGGCCGGTTCGCCCTCCACATCATCGCCGGCGCCGGCGACCACGACCAGCGGCGGGACGGGGACTATCTCGACAAGGCGGGCCGGTACGCCCGGGCGGCCGAGTACATCGACGTGATGCGCCGGACGTGGACGGCAACCGAACCGTTCGACCACCACGGCACCTACTACGAGATGTCGGATGTCCGCTCCGACGTCCGGCCCTACCAGCAGCCCGCGCCGCCGGTGTTCTTCGGCGGGTCGTCCCCCGAGGCGGTGGAGATGGGCGCGACCCGGTGCGACGTGTACGCCCTGTTCGCCGAGCCCCGGGCGGAGATCTCGGCCCGATTCGACGACTACCGGGCCCGGGCCGCCCGCCACGGCCGGTCGGCGTCGTTCTCCCTCAGCGTCCGGCCGATCCTGGGTGCCACCGAGGGTGAGGCCTGGGACCGAGCCAACGCCATCCTGGCCGGGATCGAGGGCGGTTCCGGCCAGAAGCGCCCGCGCCCCGCGGCGGCAGGGGCCCGACGGCCCCGGCGGGCCTTCGACCACAGTGGCGAGCGGATGCTCGCCCACGCGGCCGCCGCCGATGTCCACGACGAACGGCTCTGGATGCGGATCGCGGCCGCGACCGGGGCGCCGGGGAACACATCGTGCCTGGTGGGTACGGCCGAGCAGGTGGCCGACTCGCTCCTGGCCTACTACCGGCTGGGGGATCTCAGCCACATCCTGATCCGGGGTTTCGATCCGCTCAACGACGCCACGACCTTCGGGGAAGAGCTCATCCCCCGCCTCAAGGCCGGGGCCCTGGCCATCGACGCCGAACCGGCCGCCGCGGCGTCGTCGTAGCCGGCCCGCGTCCGGGTGGCAGAACCGGCCCGGGCGTGCCACCATCGACCCGGCCCCGGCCCGACCCGGCCGGGCCGACCGAACCGTCGCCACCCGGGGGAGGCATCCGTGGCCGCACTCATCATGTTCCTCATCGTGGGCCTGATCGCCGGCTACATCGCCCGGGCCCTCGTCCCCGGTCCCGATCCGATGTCGCTGCTCGGCACCCTGGTCCTCGGGCTCATGGGGTCGTTCCTGGGTGGGTTCGTCGGCCTCATCGCCTTCGGCTACGAGCTGTCCGACGGGACCATTCGGGCTTCGGGCTTCGTCGGTTCGGTGATCGGCGCCGCCATCGCCCTGCTGGTCTACCGGGCTGCGGTCCGCAACAACGCCTGACCGTCCACCGATCCCACCCCGACCACCGGAACCCGGGGCCTCCCCCACTCAGGCATCGTCCCGGCCCGCGATACCGGCGGCCCGACCGACCTCGGCGTAGCGGGCGGCCAGGGACCCGACGGTCTCGTGGGCGTTGAGCCCACTCGGATTGGGTACCACCCACAGTTCGGCCCCGGCCAGGTCGTGTGGTTGGCGGCCCGGCTTGGCCTGCCGTTCACCGAACGCGCTCCGGTAGGCGGTCACCCCGGCCACGGCCACCACCACGGGCCGCCAGGCGGCCACGTGGGCCACCAGCCGTTCGCCGCCGGCCCGGAGCTCGCTGGTGGTCAGCTCACCGGCCCGGGCGGTGGCCCGGGCGACCAGATTGGTGATGCCGATGCCCCGCCCGATCAGGTCGGCCCGGTCCGCGTCGTCCATGCCGGCGGCCGGGTCGATCGGATGGTCGATCAGGCCGGCGGCGTACAAGGCCGGGTAGAAGCGATTCGAGGGGTGGGCGAAATGGGTCTGGGTCGCCGCGGTCCACAGGCCCGGGTTGATCCCGACGAACAGGAGCCGCAGTCCAGGGCCGACCAGGTCGGGGACCGTGGCGTCCCGGTAGCGCTCGAGCTCCGCCTTGGTGTAGCCCATAGGTGGACCCTAGCTCCGAGGATGGAGACCCGAGACTGTGGATGACCCCAACGACCCGCCCCATGCACCCGACGGCGCCGACAGCACCGACCCGCCCGCCCCGGCCGGCCGGACCGGGATCGGCGCCGAGGCCGATGCGTGGTTGGCCGCCAACTGGGATCCCGAGCTCCCCCTCGGTGTGTGGTGGCGTCGGCTGGCTGAATCCGGCTGGGGATTCCCCCACTTCCCGACCGACTGGTTCGGACGGGGCCTCGGACCCGAGGCCGAGGCCGAGGTGGCGGCAGCCGTGCGCCGGGCCGGTGCCTTCGGCCCGCCCCGGGGGATCGCCACCATGATGGTCGCCCCGCTCCTGGTGGAGATGGGCACCGAGGAACAGAAGCAGGCCTGGTTGCCCGGCATCGTCACCGGGACCGACGTGTGGTGCCAGTTGTTCTCCGAGCCGGGAGCCGGCTCCGACCTGGCCGGGTTGAGCACCCGGGCCGTGCTCGACGGCGACCAGTGGGTGGTCAACGGGCAGAAGGTGTGGACCTCGGGTGGTCACTACGCCCAGCGGGCCATCCTCGTCGCCCGCACCAACCCTGACGTCCCCAAGCACCGGGGTCTCACCTTCTTCATCATCGAGATGGATCAGCCCGGCGTGGAACCCCGGCCCCTGGTCCAGATGACCGGTGACGCCGAGTTCAACGAGGTGTTCCTCACCGACGCCACCGTCCCGGCCGGCAACGTCATCGGCGAGGTCAACCACGGCTGGGGCGTCACCCTCCGCCTCCTCTCCCACGAACGGGGATCGCTCGACCCCGACGCCGAGGCCGGTATCCAGCACGCCCTCGACCTCGACGCGCCGGTCGGTCGCTACGCCTCGGGGGAGCTCAACGACGGCACCCGGGGCTACATGCCCAAGGCGGCGGAGGCCTGGGCGCTGCTCGTCGACCTCCTCCGCCGGGGCGGCCTCCTGGACGACCCGGTCCGACGCCAACAGGCCATGGAGATCTGGTCGCGCTATGAGATCACCCGCTACACCGCCCTACGGGTGGCCGCCGCGGCCCGGGCCGGCTACCAACCGGGCCCGGAGATCTCACTGACCAAGTTGGCCGCCGTCGACCTGATGCGCCGCTGGCGGGAACTGGCCCTCGCCGCGCTGGGCCCGGCGGGGATGTTGGCCGGTGACGACGCCCCCGAGGACGGGCTCGTCACCCAGATCGCCCTGTCGATCTCCGGCATGTCGATCGCGGGCGGGACCGACGAGATCCAGCGGAACGTCGTCGGCGAGCGGGTCCTCGGTCTCCCGGCCGAGGCCCGAGTCGACAAGGATCAGCCGTTCTCCGCCATCCGGCGATCCTGAGGGGGGCCGCGCTCAGCTCAGGAGGGGTAGTTCGTCGACCGGGGCCACCTCGACGGGGCCGCCCCCGACGTCGACGACCACCGGTGGACCGTCGAGCACCGCAACCGACACGGCCTCGTGGCCCACCGTGACCTCGAGCAGGGAACCCTGGCGCAGGAGCCGGAACCGGATGCCGTCCCACGATTCGGGCAACCGGGACATGAACCGGAGACCCTCACCCCAGTCGTTCATCCCGGCGAAGCCGTACACCACCGCCGACCAGACCCCGCCGGCGTTGGCCACGTGCACCCCATCCGCGGTGTTGCCGTGGGTGTCGAGCAGGTCGAGATACAGCGACTGGTGGAAGTAGCGCAGGGCGAGGTCGTGGAGGCCGACCTCCGCGGCCACGATGGCCTGGACGCACGCCGACAGTGACGAGTCGCCGGTGGTCATCGGGTCGTAGTACTCGAAGTTGCGGCGCTTCTGCTCCAGGCTGAAGTGGTCGCCCTGGAGGAACATGGCCAGCACCACGTCGGCCTGTTTCAACACCTGGTGCCGGTAGATGACCAGCGGGTGGTAGTGGAGCAGCAGGGGGTACTGCTCCGGAGGGGTCCCGGCGAAATCCCACGGTTCGAGGTCGAGGAAGGCGTCGTCCTGGGGGTGGATGCCGAGCTCCTCGTCGAAGGGCAGGAACATGGCGTCCGCCGCCGACCGCCACCGCTCGGCCTCGGCGGGGGTCAGGCCGGTGACCCGCTGCAAGGCGTCGTAGCCGTCGGGGTCGACGTCGGCCAGGAGGCTGACGGCGTCGGCCGCGTACCGCAGATTGAACCGGGCCATCACGTTCGTGTACAGGTTGTCGTTGACGACGGTGGTGTACTCGTCGGGGCCGGTGACCCCATGGATGCGGAACACCCGGTCGCCGTTGACGGCGTAGAACCCCAGGTCCTCCCAGAGCCGGGCCGTCTCCACCAGCATCTCGGCCCCCTCGCCCCGGAGGAACTCGTAGTCACCGGATCCGGCCACGTACCGGTGGATGGCCAGGGCCACCGCGGCGTTGATGTGATACTGGGCCGTCCCGGCCGCGTAGTAGGCGGACGCCTCCTCACCGTTGATCGTCCGCCACGGGTAGAGAGCGCCCCGCTGCGACAGCTCCGCCGCCCGGGTCCGGGCCGCATCGAGCATGTGGTAGCGGAACCGCAACAGCTTCCGGGCCGCGTCGGGATTGGTGTACGCCAGGAACGGCACCACATAGGCCTCGGTGTCCCAGAAGTAGTGGCCGTCGTAGCCGCCTCCCGTGACCGCCTTGGCCGCGATCCCCTGCTCGTTGGCGCAGGCCGAGGCCTGGGCGAGCTGGAACAGGTTCCACCGCACCGCCTGCTGGGCCGCCGGGTCGCCATCGATCTCCACATCCGCGGTCCGCCAGAACCCGTCCAGCCAATCGGCCTGGGCCGCCCGCAACCGGTCCAGACCGTCCTTCCGGGCCCGGCGCAGGGTCCGGCCGCACCGGTCGGCCAGCTCCTCGGGGGGTACCCCGCGCGACGAGTGGTAGCTCACGTACTTGGTGATCCGGATCGGGGACCGGGCGATCCCGTCGATGGTGAACACCGTCTTGGCGTGATCGGCGTCGACATGGGTCTCGATCGAGGTGGCGCAGCTGGTGTCCAGCTCGTGCTGGTAGCCACAGGCGAGGGTCATCCCGCTCCCGGAGGTCCGGTAGCCGAGCACGACCTGGCCGCCACAGTCACCCTCGTCGGCGACCCGGTGGAGCCGGGGCAACAGGACCCGGCGGTCGAACCGGCGGGCTTGGCGGGGGTCACCGCCCTCACCGAGGGCGGCGGCGCGCACATGGTACTCATCCTCCCCGTCCTGGCGGTTCTGCAGCTGGGACGAGACCAGTACGGGGGCGTCGCCGTCGAGCAGTTCGAGCTCCAGAGTGAGCACGGCCACATGCCGATGGACGAGGCTGACCATCCGGGTGGTCACCACCCGGATCCGTTTCCCGGACGGGGTCCGCCACACCAGTTCCCGCCGGTACCCACCCCGGCGGAAGTCGACCGAGCGCTCGTACCCCTCGAGGTCGGCGTCGCCCACCAGGAGCGGCTCGTCGTCGACGTAGAGCTTCATGAGCTTGGCGTCGGGCACGTTGACGATGGTCTGGCCGGTCTTGGCGAAGGCGAAGGCGCTCTCGGCGTGGTGGATCGGCCAGGTCTCGTGGAACCCGTTCAGGTAGGTGCCGTGCATGTGGGCGTCCCGCCCCTCGGCCGGGTTGGCCCGCATCCCGAGGTAGCCGTTGCCGACGGCGAACAGGGTTTCGGTCAGGCCCAGATCCTCCAGGCCGACCTCGCTCTCCACCAGCGCCCACGGGTCGGTGGGGAACCGGTGCGGGGGCAGGCCCGCCGGGTCGATGAACGACGACATCAGCCCTCCCGGGTCGTCGTCGAGGCGGCCGGACCGAGCGTGTCGGCCAGATCGCCGATGACCAGATCGGCCCCGGCCTCGACGAGGGCGTCGTGGTTGTCGCCCCGGTCGACCCCGACCACCAGACCGAAGTCACCGGCCGCTCCGGCGCTCACCCCGGCCACGGCGTCCTCGACCACCACCGAGCCCGGGGTGGGGACGTCGAGGAGGCGGGCGGCGAACTCGAACATCTCGGGTGACGGCTTGCCCGCCAACTCCTCCTGGGCCGCGGTCACCCCGTCGACCACCACCTCGAACCGCCCGGCCAGGCCGGCCGCGGCCAGGACCGGGCGGGCGTTGCGCGACGAGGACACGACGGCCTGGGGTATCCCCAGCCGGTCAAGGGTCTCCATCACCGCGATGGTGCCGGGATAGGGGGCGATCCGGTCGCGGGTCAGGATGGCGTTGAACAGTTCGTCCTTGCGGTTCCCGAGGGCGCAGACCGTGGTGTCACCGGGTGCGTCGTCGGTTCCGCCCCACGGCAGATGCAGGTCGCGGGAGACCAGGAAGGCCCGCACCCCCTCGTAGCGGGGCTTGCCGTCGATGTGGGTCAGGTAGTCCTGGGAGGTGTAGCCGTAGTCGGCGAACAACTCACCCCAGGCCCGTTCGTGGATATCCGCGGTCGGGGTGATGACCCCGTCGAGGTCGAACAGGACCGCTTGGTATCGGCCCCACTCCACCGTGGTCAGGCTCGGCATGGCGGACCAGTGTAGGGAACACGCATTTCCTGGCGGTGACGGGCGCATGACGCTTGGGCGCGGCCAGGATCCGGGTGGCATCGACCCCCGGCGCCGGGCAGAATCGGTCGGTCATGTCCCGCCCTCCGGCTCCAGCCCCGTCGGCCCCCGCCACGAACCGAACCGTCCGGCTCCGCCCATGGCAGCGTCGAGCCCTCGACGCCCTCCTGGCCAGCGACGAGGCCGACTTCCTGGCCGTGGCCACCCCGGGAGCGGGGAAGACCACCTTCGCCCTCACCGCGGCCCGGATGCTGCTGCCCCGTCTGGGCGGCCGACTCGTGGTGGTGGCTCCCACCCGCCACCTGAAGCAGCAGTGGGCCGACGCGGCGGAGCGGTTCGGCCTCCACCTCGACACCGAGTGGGCGGCCGGTCAGCGCCTACCGGGCGACGTGGCCGGGGTGGTCACCACCTACCAGCAGGTGGCGGCCTCGGCCACCGACGTCCAGGCCCTGGCCCGGGGCGGGCTGGCCGTGCTCGACGAGGTCCACCACGCCGGCGATGACCTGGCCTGGGGAGACGGGGTCAGCATCGGCCTGGGTTCGGCCACCCGTCGCCTCGCCCTGTCCGGCACCCCGTTCCGCAGTGACACCGCGGCCATCCCGTTCCTCCGCTACGTGGGCGGTCAGGTCCGTCCCGACGTCGAGTACGGCTACGGCGACGCCCTGGGCGAAGGGGGGGTCGTCCGACCGGTGTACTTCCCCCGGTTCGGCGGCCATATGGAATGGACGGCCGCCGACGGGTCGGAGCTGTCGGCCAGTTTCGACGACACCCTCAACCGGCCGCTGGCCAACCAGCGGCTCCGGGCCGCCCTCAGCCTCGACGGTGAATGGCTGCCCGCCGTGCTGGGCCAGGCCAACCGGCAGCTGAAGGAGATCCGGGCCCGCCGGCCCGACGCGGGTGGGCTGGTGATCTCGAGTGACCAGGATCACGCCCGCGGGATCGCCCGGATGCTCCGCGACCGGTTCGGGGTCCGCCGACCGACGGTGGCGGTCAGCGAGGATCCCGACGCCTCGGCCAAGATCGCCCGGTTCGCCGCCGGCCACGACCCCTGGATCGTGGCGGTTCGCATGGTGTCCGAAGGGGTCGACATCCCCCGCCTGCGGATCGGGGTGCACGCCACCACCACGACGACCGAGCTGTTCTTCCGGCAGGCGGTGGGCCGCATCGTACGCCACACCGGTGACCGGGACCGGGCCTACCTGTTCGTGCCCGACGACCCCCGCCTCCGCCTCCACGCCGACCGGATCGCCGAGAGCCGGCGCCATCACCTCCACCGCGACTCCACCGATGACGACGCCGACACCGACCGAACCCCCGACGAGCGGCCCGAACGCGACGGCGACCAGCTCTCCCTGTTCGCGGTGCACTCGGCGACCGCCACCGCCACCGACACCAACGCCGACATCTTCGCCCGGTTCGACGAACCCGAGCTCCCGCTCGGCACCCCCGGCCCCGACGATCCGACCGACCTCGAGATCGACCTCACCGCCCTGCCCCCGGTGGCCGGGATGAACGTCGGCCCCGGCCGGGGAACCCGGGCCGACCGCGAACAGCAGCGGCGCCTCAACACCACCCTGGTGCGGGATCTGGCCGGAATCACCGGCCTCGACCACGCCAAGATCAACGCCGAGCTGAACCGCCGCTCCGGGGTGAGCCGGGTGGCCGAGGCCACCGTCGCCCAGCTCGAGAAGCGGGCCAGGACGGCCGGCGACTGGATCGCGGCCGAGCAACGTCGCCGCTCGGTGCGCCGCTCGGGCTGAGACGTCCGGGGCCGGAGACCGCTCGGACGGCGCCCGCTCAGATGACCTGGAGCCCCTCGAGCATCCGTTCCAGGAGATCCAGGTCGGGCCGCTCGTCCGGGGTGGCCCCGACCGTCAGGGCGCCCACCTCGACCAGGTCACCGATCAGGACCCGGGCCACCTGGAGGGGGACGCCGAGCCGGGCGGCCACCTCGGCCACGGGCACGGGTTCGGCCCAGCACATCTCGACGATGGCCGACGAGTCGTCGCCCAGCGCCCGGATGGCCGGCCGGGCCGACGATCCGGTCGCCTGGACCTGGGCCTCCATGGCCACCTCGATCGTTGAGCGGGTCCGCCCGCCGGTCAGCACGTAGGGGCGGACGGGGGCGGGGCGGAGTTGCGGGTCGGCCGTCATCGGGGCAGCACCGACTGGAGCTCGGCCCGGAGCTCGGGGGTGAGCTGGGGACCGGCCTCGTCCACCAGCACCGCCATCTCGTAGGCCACGGCACCGACGTCGCATCCGGCCTCGGCCATCACCGCCAGCAACGAGCCGTCACTGATGCCGGTGACGAAAAGGAAGGCGTTCTCCATCTCCACCACCACCTCGGTGACCGCGCCCCCACCGAACCGGTCGGCGGCGCCGAAGGCCAGGCCGATGAGACCGGAGGAGACGGCGGCGAACCGGTCGACCCCGTCACGGTCGAGACCGGGTGAGGCCGCGAACGGGAGCCCGTCCGACGAGACCGCCACCGCGTCGGTGACCCCCGGCACCCGCTGGGCGAACGACGTCACCAGCTGGTTGACGTCGGCGGCCTGACTGCTGAGCGTGGTCATGATGCTGCTCCTGGATCGACTCGGGAGGACGGCGGGGTGGGTGAATGGGGCGCGGTCCCACGTCGGCCCTGCCGGTAGCGGCCGTACATCGCTCGCTTCTCCTCCGGGCTGCGACGACTCGCCGTGACCGTCCGATGCTCCCCCGGTGCGGTCGTCGGGCCCGGGTCCGAGGAGCGCGTCCGCCGGGCCAGGCCGCTGGCCGTACGGGCCCGGGACGGTGTCGAACCGTCCTCGGCCGGGCGGTCGGTGACCGGCGGTGGCGAGGCACCGTCGTCCGGGGCCAGCAGTGCGGCCACACCGGCGTCGAACCGGTCGCCGGTGGGGAGGGCGTCGGCCAGGCGGGCCGGTGGGGTCCCGACCGGTGCTCCGGCCTCGCCGGGGCGGGATCGTGCGGGCAGTGCGGTGCCGGGCCCGTCACCCCGCAGGCGAGCGACCGGGTCCAGAACCGGTTCCGGCGGGGGCGCCGGCTCCGGCCGGGGCACCGGCTCCGCCGTGTGCAGGGGCTCAGCTCCATCCAGGGGCCCAGCTCCGGCCGACGGCACCGTCGTGTGCAGGGGCTCAGCCCCATCCAGCGGCTCAGCCCCATCCAAGGGCCCAGCCCCGGCCGACGGCCCGGCGCCGGCCGCTCGGGGCTGGGGCGGGGTCAGCTCACCGGGGGTCGAGGCGGCGACGTCGGTGGGGCCGAACAGCCGGTCGGCGGGGACGAGGACCAGGGCGGTGATCCCGGACCCGGTCGGTGAGGCCAGCTCGACACTGATGCCGTGGCGTCGGGCCAGCAGGCCGACCACGGCCAGCCCGATCGACCGGTCACCGGCCCCGTCGAGGGGAGCGGGGTCGGCCAGATCGCGGTTGGCCTGTTCGATCCGGGCCGAGCTCAGGCCACGCCCGTGGTCGACCACGGCGAGCAGGTAGCAGCCGTCGGGGTGGGGGATGCCCTTCACGTCCACCGCCGCCCCGTCCGGGGAGGCGGCGCAGGCGTTGTCGATCAGCTCGGCGATCAGCCGGGCCAGGCCCCGCGACGTCGAGGCGTCCACCGTGGTGTCGGCCACCCGATGGGCGACCACGGCGCGGTAGTCCTCCACCTGGCCGACGGCGGCCCTCAGGGTGTCGATCATGCTGACCGGCTCGGCGTCCTCGTCGTCGGCTGCGGTTCCGTCGTCGACACCGGCCACGATGAGCAGGTTCTCGGCGTGGCGCCGGATGCGGGTGGTGAGATGATCGAGCCCGAAGATCTGCTCCAACCGGGCCGGGTCCTGCTCCCCGGCCTCGAGCCGGTCGATCAGGAGGAGCTGCCGGTCGATCAGCCCCAGGCTGTGGCGGACGATGCCGATGGTCAGCTCGTCGACGGGTCCCTCATCGGCCCCGGCGGATGGGGCCGATGAGGGCCCCACGCTCTCGGCCCGGTCCGCAGGCCTTCCGGCCTCGTCCTCGGACCGCACCGGTTCCTCCGCCCCCGCCTCAGGCCCGCGGACCGGGTCGGAACCGGGATCGGGGCCGTGGACCCGGCCTGGGTCGGGATCGGGGCCGTGGCCGCGGCCTGGTTCGGCGTCGTCGGACCAGTCCTCGATCGGTCCCGCCGCCCGCAACCGCTCGGTTGCCGTCCGGGCCCCACCCTCCCCCGCGGCGGGCTCGGCGGGGGCAGGCTCGCCCCCACTGCGGGAGCGGGACCACATCCCGAGGGAGACCAGGCCCCCGGCGGCCACGATGGCGCCGGCGGCGGCCTGGACCGCGACATCACCGACGGCGCCGGGTGCGCCGAATCCGGCCACCAGGGCCAGTCCGGCGGCCGCCAGGACAACGGCGATCACCACCGGGGCCGCGATACAAGCTGAACGTTGGCGGATCACAAGACCTCCCGCACCACACGATTCGATCGCGGATCCATCGGCATCTGCCGCCCCGGGTTGAGGGGTCGGCGTCGGTGGGGTGCGGCCGGGTCACCGACCGGGGAGGAGGTCCCGGGTGGCTCGTGCGGCCCGTGACCGGGGTGGAAGGGTCAGCCTTCGTAGGCCAGCATGCCACCTTCGAGGTTGACCACGTCCCCGAAACCGGCCGAGGTGAGGAAGTTGGCCGCCTGGGTGCTCCGTCCACCGCTGCGGCACAGCAGCACCACCCGACGGCCGGGATCGAGCTCACCGACCCGGTCGGGCAGCTCACCGAGTGGGATGTTGACCGCGCCGGGCAGGGTGCCCTCGGCCACCTCGTCGGGCTGGCGGACGTCGATCAGTTGCCCGTCGGCGCCCACGACGGCGGCAAAATCGTTGACGGGATGATCGCTGTGGGACATCGGATTCCGGCCTTTCGAAGGAACGTCACGGAGCGGCTCTTCCCGGGCACCCTAGTCCTCCGGATCTGCGACCGGTCGATTTCCGCTCCCTGTTGCCCGGCGAGCTTGGTCGGGGCCCGGCGCGTCTGCTAGCGAAAGGCCATGGAGTACTGCACCGTCGAGAAGGCGAACCACATCACCACCGTCACCCTCAACCGCCCGGATCGGCTCAATGCCCTCCATCCCCCGGCCAACAAGGAGCTCGCCGAGGTGTTCGACGAGTTCGCCGCCGACGATGACGCCTGGGTGGCCGTCATCACCGGTTCGGGTCGGGGCTTCTGCGCCGGCAACGACCTCCGCTACCAGGCCGAGGGCGGTGAGATGTTCCGGGTGCCCCAGGGTTTCGCCGGCCTCACCTCACGGTTCGATCTGACCAAGCCGGTGATCGCCGCGGTCAACGGGGTGGCCATGGGCGGCGGTTTCGAGATCGCCCTCGCCTGCGACCTGATCATCGCCTCCGATCAGGCCACCTTCGCCCTCCCCGAACCCAAGGTCGGTCTGGCCGCCCTGGCCGGGGGGCTCAACCGCCTGCCGCGGGTGATCGGGCCCAAACGGGCGCTGGGCATGATCCTCACCGGCCGCCATGTACCGGCGGCCGAGGGCGAGCACCTCGGGTTCGTCAACGAGGTCGTCCCCCACGACGAGCTGCTGGCCGCCGCCACCCGGTGGGCGGAGCAGATCTGCGCCTGCGCCCCGCTGTCGGTGCGGGCCAGCAAGGACGTGGTCTACCGGAGCCTCGACCTGGGCCTGGAGGAGTCGATGCGCACCAAGTACGACTCCGTACTGGCCATGACCACCAGCGAGGACTTCGTGGAGGGGCCCAAGGCGTTCGCCGAGAAGCGGGCTCCCCAGTGGAAGGGCCGCTGAGGCAGCCCCCACGGCTCAGCGGGGCCAGGCCAGCGGGAAGTACGGGTGATCGAACTCGGCCCCGTCGGGCAGGTCCCGGCTGAGCCCGGGGAACTCCGGCGAGGTCGGCCACGGCCGGGGGGCGTGGCGGGCGTCCGCGCTGAGGAAGCGGAGCGACAGGACCCGACGCCGGTAGGAGAACGGGAATCCCGGAGCCGAATGGACCGTGGCGAAATCGAAGAACACGACGTCGCCGGGGTCGAGCGCCCACCGTCGGATGTCGTAGCTGGACCGGTCGGCGTCGATATCGGGCACCTCGGCCAGGGTGCCCTCCGGAAACCACTTGGCCTGCTGGTCGAGGAAGCTGCGGGGCAGCCGCCACGGGCCGAGATGAGAACCGGCCCAGAACTCGGGTGATCCCTCCTTCGGGATCGGATCCACCGGGATCCAGGCACTGATCCCCCGCCCCTCGACGTTGTAATACGGGGCATCCTGATGCCACGGGGTCGGCTGGATGGTCTCCGGCTCCTTGACCAGGATGTGGTCGTGGTAGAACCGGGCCGTCGGCGAGTCCATCAGCTCGGCCGCCGTCCGCGGAACGGCCGATCTCAGCGCCACCTTGCCCAACTCGTCGATCTCGCCCCACCGGGAAAAATCCTCGAAGAAGAGCCCCGGGTCGTCGTCGGCACTGACCACCCGGGCCGCCGAGCTGGGATTGGCCAAGACCTTGTTGATTCCGGCCGAGATCATCTCGAGCTCATTGGCCGTCATCAGACCGCGCACGACCACCACCCCGTCCTGCGCAAAGGCGACCACGGCGTCATCGGCGACCATGGCGTCCGTTCTAGCGGTGCCCGGCCACGGATGTTCGGTCAGCAACCGGACTCATGGATTTGCAACACTCCCCCGCTCAACGGGTGCGTGACGCACCACCCGGTGGAAGAAATCCGCCCGTATCCGGCAGGAATCCGACCACGGGATCCGGGGCGTCAGGTAGGCGCCCTCGCCCGGGCCTGCCAGAATCGGCTGACGGTGGACCGTCTCACACTGGCCGAACTCGACCTCGTCTCGGGGATCGTCGAAGCGGCCGTCGACGGGACCCCGGAAATCGACCGATGGTGCTCGGGACCCGATTGGGTGCTGCCGGTGCGGTCCGGGTTCGATCCGCACAGCGAGCCGCTGGTGTGGCACGTCGAGACCGGGGACGGACCCGGATTCGGGATGTTCCGCCGGTTCGAGCTCGACGACGGTCGGCGGGTCGTGGCCGGCCTCGAGCCGATGTGGGGCTTCGCCGCCCCCCTGGTGGGGTCGGACGTGGCCACGGTGGCGACGTCGCTGCCCCTGGCCGTCGCCGACTCCCCGTGGGACGTGGCCGTCCTGACCGGGCTCCCGGAACCGGTGCGACGCGACTCCTACCTGCCGCACGTGGTGGGGGCCGTGGCCTCCCTGGGGCAGGTCGGCGTGGCCGAGGGCATGACCAGGCGGGTGGCCGACGTGAGCGGCGGGTTCGACCGCTGGGCCGCACGACGATCGGCGCGCTTCGCCCGGAACCTGCGCCGGATCGAGCGCCGGGCCGCCGAGACCGGTCTGGCGATCGACGACATCAGCGCCGACGCCGACGGGCCCGCCGGGGCGCAACGGGTGTTCGAACGGGTCCTCGATATCGAACGCCGATCGTGGAAGGGGGCCGACGATCAGGGCCTGACCGGACCCGGGATGGCGTCCACCTACCGGGCCATGGTGATCCGGCTGGCGGTGGAGGGCCGGCTGCGGGTGGCGATCGCCCGGCTGGCGGATGACGACGTCGGCTACATCGTCGGTGGGGTGCGCAGCCGCATCTACCGGGGATTGCAGCTCGGCTACGCCGAATCGGCCCGGGAATGGTCGGTCGGGCACCTGCTCCAGTTGCACCAGATCCGGTGGGCGGCGGCCGACCCGACGATCGACGACTACGACCTCGGCATGGACATCGCCTACAAGGACCCGTGGTCGGATCGGGCCCCGCGCTCCTACCGGCTGGTGATCGAACGGCGGTCGGGACGGGGGTGACCCGCCATCCACTAGCGTTGGGGCCCATGATCGAGATCGGACGTGTAGGAATCTGGCAGGGGGTCTTCGACGCCCACCCTGCGGGCGAGGTGCGGGAGGCGGTCGCCGAACTCGACGAGCGGGGCTGGCCCACGCTCTGGGTGCCGGAAACGGTCTCGCGTGACCCGGTCGTCGCCGCAGCCATGATCCTGGAGGCGACCGACCAGCTCAAGGTGGCCACCGGCATCGCCTCGATCTGGGCCCGGGACGCCATGACCACGGCCAACGCCTCCCTCACCCTCAACGAGGCCTACGACGGGCGCTTCCTGCTCGGCCTCGGCGTCAGCCATCACACCCTCACCGAGTGGGTCCGCAAGCACGACTATTCCAAGCCGCTGTCCACCATGCGGGAGTACCTGGAGCGGATGGAACGGTCGATGTTCAAAGGGGTGATGCCGGCCGAACCGCCGTCCACCGTCCTGGCCGCCCTCGGCCCGAAGATGCTGGAGCTCTCGGCCGAGAAGGCCGACGGCGCCCACCCCTACTTCGTCCCGGTCGAGCACACGCCGGTGGCCCGGAAGGCCATCGGCCCCGACAAACTCCTGGCGGTGGAACAGATGGTAGTCCTCGACACCAACCCGGAAACCGCCCGGGAGACGGCGCGGGGCCATATGGCCGTATACCTCCAGCTCCCCAACTACGCCAACAACCTGAAACGGTTCGGTTTCACCGACATCGACATCCAGGAGTCGACCGATCGGCTGGTCGACGCCATCGTGGCCTGGGGTGATGTCGATGCCGTCGTCGAGCGGGTCGCCGCCCACCACGACGCCGGCGCCGACCATGTCTGCGTCCAGGTTCTCCGCCCCGACCGGGCCATCCCCCGTGACGAGTGGGGCCGCCTGGCCGACGCCCTGCTGTGAGCGGACTCAGCGCCGTGTTCGCCATGGGACCGCTGGTCACCGGGTTGCTGGCCATGATCGTCCTCGCCCTGGCGATCGTCCTCGGCCTGCTGATCGTGCTGGTCGACCGGCTCAACTTCCCCCAGCGGCAGTTCCGGCCCCGCCAGATCGAGGTCGGTGACGGTGACGAGCGGGACCGGACCGGGGCCCACATCGTCGAGGAGCACGCCGGGCCGTGATCGGACTCACTGCGGATGACGGCCTCACCACCCGGGTCGTCCCGGTGGCCCTGGCGGTCAAGAACCGGATCAACCGGCATTCGATGGTCGTCATGGCCGCCGGTATCGCCTTCTACGGCCTGCTGGCCCTGGTGCCGTCGCTGGTGGCCATCGTGTCGGCCTACGGCCTGGTCAACCGGGGCAACGAGGCGGCAATCACCAGCCAGATCGAGGACGCCGCCGGCTCACTCGACGGGGCGACCAAGGACTTCGTGGTCGACCAGCTCACCCAGGTCACCACCAGCGACGGCAACATCGTTGCCCTGGTGCTGGGCTTGGGCGTGGCCCTGTACTCCGTCTCGGGAGCAGTACGCAAGACGATGCGAGCGGTGGCCACGGCCTATGAGGCCGAGGAGCACCGTTCCGGCGTGGTGCTGCGGATCATGGCGTTCGGGTTCACCCTGGCCGCGGTGGTGGGGGTGGTGCTCATCGTGATCCTGATCGGGGTGATCCCGGCCGTGCTGTCCAACATCAGCCTCGGCTCAGCGGCCCGGACCGCGATCAACATCCTCCGGTTCCCCGTGTTCGCCGTCCTGTTCGCCGGCGCCATGAGCGTGCTGTACCGGTACGGCCCGGACCGTGAACCCCGGACCCGGTGGTTCAATCTCGGTTCGATCACCGCCACGATCACCTGGATCGTGATGGCCATCGGCTTCAGTATCTACACCACCCAGGTGGGCACCATGCCGGCGTCCTACGGGCTGCTCGGCACCGTGGCGGTGTTGATGATCTTCCTCCAACTCAGCTCCCTGGCTGTCATCATCGGCGCCGAGCTCAACGCGGAGCTGGAGGAGCGGTGGGCCCGGGCCGGCGGGCGGGAGCCCGCCCACTCCACCCGAGCCGTGACCCCGGCGCCCGCCCCGGTCGAGCCGATCGGGTTCGGTGCCGCCCTGGCCGCCACCGCCCTCCTGGTGTGGTTCGGGCGCAGGGACTGAGCCCGAACCACGCCGATCAACCCTCGACGTCGGCCTCCACTCCGGTCCCGGGCTCGGGGGTGGCCTCCGGGATCGGCGTCTGGTCCCCGACGGTGGGAGCACCGGTGCCGCAGGCCAGGATCGAGGCGCAGAGCTGGTCGATCCCCGGGGCGAGGCCGACGGCGCCGGCGTCGACCCCGTAGGGCCGGAAATGGGTGGTGGCCAGGCCGATGACGCGCCCGTCCGCGCTCAGGAGGGGTCCCCCCTGGTAGAAGGTGCCGATGGGGGCGGTGTGCTGGACCCCCTGGTCGGACAGATCGACGATGACCCCCGGGGCGGCGCTCGCCCCGCGGCCCCCGACCCCCGACATGGCGAACAGGCGCACCCCGGTGAGGCGATCGAGGTCGGCGTGGGTGGCGATCTCCAGTACCGGCACGTCGACGTCGACCCGGACCACAGCCAGATCACGGTCGACGTCCCAGGTCCACAATTGGGCCGGGTACCGCTGCCCGTTCTTGACCACCTCGATGGGCGGGGCCGGCGCCGTCGACGACGACGAGACCAGTTCGAAGCTGGTGAGCAGGGCGGTGCCCGACTCCATCTTCGCCACCGCGAACGCGGCACCGACCCGAGCCTCGCCGTCCTGGCCCCGGGTCTCGACCCGCCACACCGACGCACCGGCCCGGTCGGGCAGGCCGATCACCCCGTTGGCGTCGGTCACGACGTCGCCCAGGGGGGAGAGCTCGTTGCGGACGTCCTCGACCGCGGCCACCCGCTGGGCGTCGATGGCGGCGGTGGCGTCGTCGAACTGGGTCTCGAAACCGTCCACGAACCGGGAGACGGTCTGTTCGTTCTCGGCCAGGCGGGCGTCGTAGTAGGCGTAGAAGGCGGCCCCGGCGAACGCCGCCCCGATCCCCAGGCAGGCCAGGGAGAAGGCGATGCCGATCACGGTGCGGGGCAGGATCCGGTGGCGCAGCTTCACCCGGGCCGGGCTGAGGGCCACGAAGCCCCGCCGCGACATCCGGTGGCGCCACCGCAACCGTCCCGGCCGGTCACCGGGGGCCACGAACGGGGCCACCCCCGGCTCGTCCCTCCACCCCGTGATCCGGCTCGGCGACCAGCGGGCTCGGGCCGGCTCCGGGGTCGGGGCCGACAGTTCGGGCCGGGTCAGACGTCGCCAGCCGGGATCGGCGGGTGCTCCCGGCTCCTGCGGGCGTCGGCTCGGCACATCGGGGCGGGACCGGGCCCCGGGTTCCTCGTCGACCCGCGAACGGTGGTCGACCAGGAGGCCGGGGCCGGAGCGGCGAACCCGCCCGGTGATCCGACGTTCCGTGACCGGCTCGCCGGCCGGCGGGGCCGCGGCAGTGGGGTCGGGCATCAGCTATCCCCTCGAGGTGGATGTGGTGGCGGAGGACGGGGGGGCGGTGGTGGGAGGCGAGGTCGGCGGGGTGGTCGGACTCGTCCCGCTCGTCGGCGGGGCCGTGGACGGCGGTGTGGTCGGCCGGATGGTGGGGGGACGAGTCGTCGGCGGCGCCGTGGTGGTCGGACGCTCCGAGGGGGGCAGGACGGGGCGGGGCAGGGTTCCCGCCGTCGGGGAGCAGGCCCGGCCGCCGCAGTCGGCGGCCAGGGCGCCGGTGGCCCGCTGCCCCCGCACCGTGGTGGGACGGTATTCGACCTCGGTTGGGGTCTCCCGGCCGGATCCCACTTCCGCCGCCGCGGATCCGGGCACGACCAGGGGGCCGGGCACCGGGAACGGTATGGGCTCGGTCCCGGCGAGGGCCTCGGTCATGTACTGCCGCCAGGCCGTCGCCGGGTGGGAACCGCCGGTGACCCGGCCGACGCCGTTGATGCCGATCAGCGGCCGGACACCGTCGGCGTGGCCCATCCACACCGCGGTCGACAGGCGCGGGGTGTACCCGACGAACCAGGCCGCGCTGTAGTTCTGGGCCGTGCCGGTCTTGCCCGCCGCCGGCCGGTCGAGTTTGGCCGCGGTGCCGGTGCCCCGTTCGATCACCCCGACCAGCACGTCGGTGACGGTGTCGGCCGCGGCCTGGTCGAGCACCGGGACACCGGCGGGGGCGGTGTTGTCGACCAGCACATTGCCGGCGGCGTCGCTAACCCGGAGCAACCCGGTGGGCTCGACCCTGACCCCACGGTTGGCGAACACCCCGTAGGCCGACGCCATCTCCAGGGGTGACGTCTCGGCCGCGCCGAGGGCGAGGGAGACCCCGTAGTCCCCCTCGGGGTCGATCCGTTCCAGCCCGAGACGGCGGGCGAGCTCGACGGTGTTGGCCACCCCGACGTCCATGATCTCCCCGACCGAGACGGTGTTGATCGACAGTTCCATGCCCCGGCGCAGGGTGACCGAGCCGTACCCCGAACCGTCGTAGTTGCTGATGGTGCAGGTTCCGCTGCATCCCGGCACCCGGAGCCGGCCCGGGGCCGGGTACACGGTCTCCGGTCCGATACCGCGCTCGAACCCGGCGGCCAGGACGAACGGCTTGAACGACGAGCCGGGCTGGAAACCGGTGGATCCCCCGGTGGCCAGGTTGACCTGGCTGGCCACATAGTCTCGGCCGCCGACCATGGCCACCACATGGCCCGTGGTCGGATCGAGCGACACCAACGACATCTCCACCGGCCAGTCGGTGCCGGAGAGCCGGGCCCACGCCGCCTGTTCGGCCACCTGCTGGAGGTGGGGATCGATGGTGGTCTGGATGGTGAGGCCCCCCTTGTAGACCAGGTCGGGACCGAACCGCTCCACCAGGTCGGCCTCGACCCAGTCGACGAAGTAGGGGTGGGCGGTGGCCCCGTTCGCCGGGCGGGGGGCGACCAGGGTGACCGGACCCTCCGGGGCCGGTCCCATCTCCGGCAGCCACAGCCGCCGGACCAGCTGTTCCTGGAACTCGTCCTCGGTGATCTTGTGCTGGTCCCGCATGGCCTCGAGGACCAGGCGGCGGCGGCGTTCCGCGGCGTCGACGTCGTTGCGGGGTGAGAGCCGGGACGGGGCCTGGAGCAGGCCGGCCAGGGTCGCCGCCTCGGACAGGTCGAGTTCCGACACCGGCTTGGTGAAGTAGACCTCGGCGGCCGCTCCGGCCCCGTAGGCACCCTCACCGAAGTACGAACTGGTCAGGTAGCCGTAGAGGATCTCCGCCTTGGTCATGCGCTTCTCGACCTCGATGGCCAGCAGGGCCTCCTCGACCTTGCGTTCCAGGGTCTGTTCCTGGCTGAGGTAGACGTTCTTGACGTACTGCTGGGTGATCGTGGATCCGCCCTGGGCGATTCCCCCGGCGCCGACGTTGACCCGGGCGGCCCGGGCGACGCCCTCCACGTCGACCCCGTTGTGCTCGTAGAACCGCTGGTCCTCGATGGCCACGACCGCCTCGCTCAGGGTGGCTGGGATGTCGGCGGGGGTGATGCCCAGGGTCCGGTCGTAGCTGCGGAAGGTGGCGATCTGGGCCCCGTTGACGTCGAGGACGACGGAGGGCACGGCGGAGGGCTGGGGCTTCTCGTCGGGGAGGTTCCCGGCCGGCAGGGGGGCTTCGAGGAGGGTGGCGGCGGCGACGCCGAGCATCAGGGGCGGCACCAGCACCGCGGCCACCCCGAACCCGCCGAGCAGGCGGAACAGGCCCCGGATCCTCGCCGGCCAACCGGTCTCGTCCGGGTTCACGGGCCCAGACCGCCGGGGTCGGTACCGGCGGGCGGATCGGGCCGCGGCGAGGAGGCCTCGGGCACGGCCAGGCACGCCGGCAGGGCCGCGGTGGCCGTCGCGGTGGTGGCGGTGGCGGTGACCGTCCCGGGGCCCGCCTGCCGGCACCGGACCGAGAACCGGGCCACCCCGTCGGCGTCGGTGGCCACCATGGGGGCGGTAACGGCCAGCCCGGACGTGGAGCTCAGGGTCACGGTCACCCCCGCCACACCGGCGATGGTGGCCGCCCCGCCGTCGTCGACGCCTCGGGCGGCCACCGTGACCGCCACGGTGGCCGGCAGGCCGACGTACATGGTGCCCGAGTCGACGATGCTCAGGAAGGGTGTGGGGTCGACCGCGGCCACCGGTGTGGCCACCTCGGTCTCCGACCCGTCGTCGACGAACACCACCGTGGAGCCGGTGGTGGCGTGGCTTCCCGGCCGCCACGCCCTGATCCGGTAGCGGCCGCCCAGGGCGCTGCTCAGCTGCCAGCGTCCCGCCGGATCGGCGGTGACCGTCAGCTCACCCACCCCCCGGTCGGTGTGCCGCTCCAGCCGGACCGTGGCCCCGCCCACCGGTCCGGTCTCGCCCGCCACCGTGCCCCGTATCGTGGCGTCCCCACCGGTCACCTCCACATCGGGCGGGGGCGCGGGGGCGACGGCGAACGTCTCGGTCCCGGTGAGGGCGGGGGGTGGGGGTGCCACCGCGAACGGGGACGGTTCGATCAGCGTGGCCTCGATGGCGAGGTCGATCCCGTCGAGCCGGATGGGCGCCACCGACGGTTCAGTCTCCTGGTAGGCGGCCACGACGGGCCCGCGGATGGTCCACAAGCCCACGAGCGTGGCCAGGAGGGCCGCCCCGGCCACGGGTTTGAACAGCGGGACTCCCGCGAACGGTGGCACCCCCGCCCCGTCGACCAAAACGACGAAGAGCTGAGCCGTTGGGCCCAGCTCTCGCGTTCCGCGGCGACCCACAACGGGTGGGATCGCGATCGGTTCGGCGGCTCAGTGCCGGTGCCGACGCCGGGTCAGCGCCGGATCGGGCCGGCTATTCGTCGACGTCGATGAAGATGCACTCGCCGGGGCACTCCTCGGCCGCTTCGATCACCCGGTCGAGGCCGCCGTCGGGGATGCGAGCCATACCCTCGGCACCAGCCGGATTGGTGGACCCGTCGAACAGCTTCTCGGAACCGAAGTTCTCCGACGCTTCCTTGACGTAGTAGAGGCCGTCGTCCTGCCCGAAGAACACGTCAGGGGCAATCTCCGCGCACAGGCCATCACCCGTACACAGATCCTGGTCGATCCAGACCTTCACCATGGTTCTCTCTCAGCTCCTCGCTCGCCACGCTCGGGATCCGGTCCCGAATGGGTTGCTGGCACCCTACGGCGCGAACTCTATCGGCGCCAGGTCGGAATCCCCTGAGCCGGACCGGCCCGGCCACAACCGGTAGCTTCGGGACATGGTTCCACCGTCGCCGTCTCCGGACGTCACCGAGGCTCTGGCCGGCTTCCCCGCCGCCTACGCCCGGACGGCCCGTTTCAGTCACGGCGCGCCCCGCTCGTTCACCGTGGGCGAGAACGGCCGGGTGTTCTTCTGCCGCTCGTCCGGGCCCGACCAGGGCACCCTCGCCCTTTGGACCGTCGAGCCGGACGGCACCGAACGCCTGCTGGTCGACCCGACCGATCTGGGCGCCGACGAGGCCGAGCTCCCGGCGGCCGAACGGGCCCGCCGGGAGCGGGCCCGGGAGAGCGCGGGCGGGATCGTCAGCTACGCCATCGACCGGGCCGGCACCGCGGTCGTCTTCGTCCTCGCCGGGGCCCTGTTCCGCTACGACCTGGCCACGGACCGGCTCGACGCGGTCGCCACGGACGAGGCCGTGTTCGACCCCCGGCCGTCCCCGGACGGCTCGGCGGTGGCCTACGTCGACGGGCGCGGCGCCCTCCACCGGGTGGATCTCGGGCCGCCGGCCGTGGACCGGGTGCTCCGCTACGAGGACGACCCGTTGGTCGCCCACGGGCGGGCCGAGTTCATCGCGGCCGAGGAGATGGGCCGTATGCACGGGTTCTGGTGGTCGCCCGACGGTACGGGCCTGCTGGCCACCCGCGTCGACGAGAACCCGGTGGCCGAGTGGTGGATCGCCGACCCGGCCCGGCCCGACCGTCCCCCCCACCCCGTGCGCTATCCGGCTGCGGGTACGGCCAACGCCCGGGTGGGTCTGGAGTTCATCGGGGCCGACGGAACGGTGACCGTGATCGACTGGGACGACGCCGGCGCGTTCGCCTACCTGGTCGACGTGGTCTGGACGGCGGGCCGTCCGCCCCTGGTGGTCCGCCAGACCCGCGACCAGCGGCTGGTGTCGGTGGCCGTGGTCGACACCAGCACGGGCGCGGTGGCCGAGCGCCAGGCGATCCGGCACCCGGACTGGGTCGACCTGGTGCCGGGCACACCACGCTGGTCGGCGGCCGGCCTGGTCACCGTGGAGGACCACGGTGCCGCCCGCCGGTTGTGCCTCGACGGTCGGCCGCTCACCGGAGACCGGCTGCAGGTGCGGCGCCTGGTGGGCGTGGCCGACGAAGCCACCGCCCTGGTGCTGGCCTCGGTCGGTGACCCGACGGCCACCGTCCTGGCCGTCGTCGACCTCGGGGACGGTTCCCACAGCGTGCTCACCCCCGAGGACAGTGTGGTCAATGCCGTCCTCGGCGGTGGAGGCGGCGGCGCGGCGCCGACGGTGCTCGTCTCGTCGGCCACGGCGACCGCCACCCGGTCGACGAGCTCGGTCACCTCGCTCGGGACCGACCGCCGGCTCGCCCGGCCGAGGGCGGTCCTGACCAACCGGGCCGCCGACCCCGGGTTCGCCCCCGACCCGACCTTCCTGTTCCTCGGCGAGCGGCGCCTGCCCACCGCCGTGTTCCTGCCCTCGGACCATGACGGCGAATCCCCCCTACCGGTACTCCTCGACCCCTACGGGGGACCCACAGCCCAGCGCGCCGTCCGCTCCGGCCAGGCCCACCTGGTGTCCCGCTGGTTCGCCGAGCAGGGGTACGCGGTGGCCGTCACCGACGGCCGGGGCACCCCCGGCCGGGGTCCGGACTGGGAGCACGCCGTGGCCAGCGACCTGGCCACACCGGTGCTCGACGACCAGATCGACGCCCTCGATGCCCTGGCCGGGCGGCTCCCGTTCCTCGATCTCGACCGGGTGGGGATCCGGGGCTGGTCGTTCGGCGGGTACCTGGCCGCGGTGGCCGTGTTGCGCCGCCCGGACCGGTTCCACGCCGCGGTGGCTGGGGCCCCGGTCACCCGGTGGGAGTGGTACGACACCCACTACACCGAGCGGTACCTGGGGGTTCCCGCCGACGCCCCCGCCGCCTATCGACGCTCGAACGTGTTCGCCGAGGCGGCCCCGGTCCCGGAGCGGCACCGCCCCCTGCTGCTGATCCACGGCCTGGCCGACGACAATGTGGTGGCCATGCACACCCTCCGGTTGAGCACCGTGCTCCTGGCCGCCGGCTACCCCCACCAGGTCCTCCCCCTGTCCGGGGTCACCCACATGACCCCCCAGGTCGCCGTGGCCGAGAACCTGCTGCGCTTCCAGCTCCGCTTCCTCGACACCGCCCTCGGCCGCCGGGACGGCGAGGCGTCGCCATGACCCCGCCGGCGGGATCCGACGGCCCGGTCGACCTCGACGATCTGGCCCATCTCACCCCTGATCTGGCCAGCCTGGGCTGGGACGACGAGCTGGACGCCTGGGCGGCGGCGAACGGCGGCGCCGGTCTCGTCCCCGGGCGCCTGGCCCGGGTGAGCCGCGGCTTCTCGCTGGTGTTCACCGGGGGAGACGCCCTGCTCGCCGCCTCCGGGTCCACCCGGGCCACCGACCTCGGCGAACCGGCCACCGGTGACTTCGTCCTCGTCCGGTTGGACGACGACGACGGCCCCGTGCTGGCCGCCCTCGCCCCCCGGCGCACCGCCCTGTGCCGGCGGGCCCCGGGCCGCTATCCCGAACCCCAGGTCCTGGCGGCCAACGCGGACGCCGTGCTGGTCATGCACGGCCTCGACCGTGACCTCAATCTCCGGCGGATCGAACGTCAGCTCGTGGTGGCGTGGGATTCGGGGGCCCGGCCGGTGGTGGTGCTGACCAAGACCGACGTCGCCTCCGACGTGGAGACCACGTCGGAGGCGGTGGCCGGCGCGGCCCCGGGGGTGGAGGTGATCACCGTGTCGGCGGCCGACGGTGAGGGCCTCGACCGGATCCACGACCTGGTCGAGCACCACCGCGCCGTGGTCATGCTCGGCCTGTCCGGTATCGGCAAGTCGACCCTGGTCAACGCCCTCTCCGACGGGCAGGTCCAGCGGACCGGGGAGGTGCGGGCGGCCGATCGTCGGGGCCGGCACACCACGGTCACCCGGGACCTGATCCCCCTACCGTCCGGTGGGTTGGTGATGGACACGCCCGGTATCCGGGAGATCGGCCTGTGGCAGGCACGTGACGGCCTCGACCGGGCCTTCCCCGAGATCGCCGAGGCGGCCCAAGGCTGCCGGTTCGCCGATTGCACCCATGACGCCGAACCCGGCTGCGCGGTCCGGGAGGCCACCGAGGCCGGGCTGATACGTCCCCGCCGGCTCGATCACTGGCGGGATCTGGAGTCCGAGCTGGAACTCCAGGACACCCAGCTGACCGAGTTCGCCCGCCGGGCCGAATCCCGGCAACGGGCCGACGCCGAGGAGCAACGCGAGCGGACCCGGTCGGCCCGCCGGAACCGGCGTGACCCCCGCGACCGCCGCCGGCGACGCTGAACCGGCCGGGCGGGGCCGGCTCCGGGGCGGGCGGGAACAAGCGAGGCTCCCCCGAACCGGCGCCCGCGTCGGTCATACTCGGGCGGGAGGTGCCACGATCCCATGTACTCCCATCGGTGCTCCACCCGCTCCGTTCCCGCTCGTCCCCGTTCCGCGGCCGTTCCCGTCCTGGCGGCGCCCGCCGGCCGTGCCCGGCGGTCAGGTCGCGCCCCGATCCGGGTCGGCGTCGCCCTGCTCGCCGCGGCCGCACTGGCCGGCTGTGGTCGTACAGCCCCCGACGGCGCCTTCCCGGCGTCGGGCACGGATCCGAACGTGGCCGGGGTCCAGATCACCAGCCCCGACGCCGTGATCACCGTCCCGGGCGCGGCGGCCTCGGAACCGGCTTCCACCCCGGACCCGTCCGAACCGACCGACGCCGGGGCCACGTCCGTCCCGGCCGGGCCCGACGCGGCCGCCCCGCCCTCCACCGCGGCGGCCGACTCCGGGACGCGCTACACCGTGGCCGACGGTGACACCCTGTGGGGCCTGTCGAACCGGTTCGGCATATCGGTGGAGGCCCTGGCCTCGGCCAACGGCCTGTCGGACGTCGACACCCTCAAACCGGGCCAGGAACTGGTGATCCCCTCGGTCGAGGCGGTCGACGTCGAAGTGACCGACGAGTCCGGCTGAGCCGCAGTCGGGCCCGCGGTATCGATGCCGGGGGATCGAGCCCGGGCTGGGCCCGGCGACCCGGACAACCGCAATTCTTGACTTGTTTGATCGGTATTGTCGGTCTCTGCGGCTAACGTCTGCGGCCTGCCACACCACCGATCACCACAGGAAAGGCTGGCCGATCATGGCGATCCGACTGGGCGACACCGCCCCTGACTTCACCGCCCCCACCACCGAGGGCGAGATCAGCTTCCACGACTGGAAGGCCGACCGTTGGGCCGTGTTGTTCTCCCACCCCAAGGACTTCACCCCCGTCTGCACCACCGAGCTCGGCTACACCGCGAAGCTGGCCGACGAGTTCGCGGCCCGCAACACCAAGGTCCTGGCCCTCAGCGTCGACCCGGTCGACGATCACCGGCGCTGGAGCGACGACATCGCCGAGACCCAGGGCACCGCGGTCAACTTCCCGATCATCGGCGACCCGGACCGCACGGTGGCCAACCTCTACGACATGATCCACCCCAACGCCGATGACACCCTGACCGTCCGCTCGGTGTTCGTCATCGATCCGGCCGACAAGGTGCGCCTCACCCTCACCTACCCGGCGTCGACCGGCCGGAACTTCAACGAGATCCTCCGGGTCATCGACTCGCTCCAGCTCACCGACGGCTACAAGGTGGCCACGCCGGTCAACTGGGAGCAGGGTGACGACGTGATCGTCTCACCCGCCCTCTCCGACGAGGAGGCCAAGGAGCTGTTCCCGGCTGGTTTCGAGACCAAGACCCCCTACCTGCGGGTCACGCCCCAGCCCGGGAGCTGACCCGGGCCGGGCCGCCGGCCGGTCAGCCCACCGGACCGACCGGGCGGTGGGCGGCCAGGTCGAACGCGGTCAACCAGCCGGCCGATTCCAGGCCGGCGGCCCGCATACGGCGCTCCGCCTCGGGCAGCTGGCCCTGGCCGCACAGGCCCGCCACCAGGTCGATCAGGTAGCGGCTGGGCTGGTCGTCGGTGGGTTCCAGGACCGCCTTGGCCGCCCACAGGGCCTGGACGCAGCCGTGATCGTCTCCCTGCTGATAGCGGCAGGCGGCCCGGGCGGCCAGGGCGAAGACCCGGTCGAGGTAGGTGCCACGCCCGGAGAGCACCTCCACGGTGAGGGCCTCGGAGTAGACGAGGTCGCCCGCGGCGGCCTGGGCGATGGCGCCGACCGCCGAGGCGTAGGCCCCGGAGCGCAGCGGAATCCCTTCCGCGATGCTGTCGAGCTGGGCCAGGGCGGTGGCCACCTCACCCTGCTGGAGTGAGGCGGCGGCCAGTGAGACCACCAGGTCGAACCGGCCGACGTCGCCGTCATCGTCGAGGCCGTCGAACCGGGCCGCCCAGCGCAGGGCCCGTTTGGCCTCACCCATACGGCTGGCGGCCGCACAGTTGGCCACCACGGCGATCCGGCGGCCTTCCCGGTCGTCGGCCTGGTCGGCCAGCCAGAACGCCTCCTCCAGGAGCCCGAACCCCTCCTCGATCCGCCCCAGCGACAACATCGCCCGCCCGTGCAGGGCGGTGGCCTGGACGGCCAGGTTGACGTGCTCGACCCCATCGGCCACATGGCGGGCGTCGCGGGCCGCCTCGCCGGCCAGGGCGGCCTGACCCGACCAGAGCCGGATCGAGGCCTCCAGGTTCAGGGTGAGGGCCTCGGCCCACGGGTCACCCCGGCGTTTCGTCTCCGGGAGGATCGTGTCGAGCAGGAGTCGGGCGTGGACCCAGTCGCCCGAATGGAAGGCCACCCAGGCCTGAACGCTCTGGGCCCACAGCAGGCCGCCCCGGTCATCGAGTTCGGTGAAGATCTCGATGGCCTCGGCCACCTGGGTACTGGCCTCGAACATCTGGCCGAGCCGGTAGGCGTGCCAGGCCAGGCTCTGCAGGGCCCATGCCTCGGCCCGACGGTTCCCGGCGGCCACGGCCACGGCCCGTGACGCCTCCAGCGCCTTGCGGGCCAGGGCGGCGTCGGAACGGACCATCTCCGTCATGCCCAGCAGGCGCAGGGCCAGGGCTTGCTGCTCGGCGTCGCCCAGGGTGGCCAGCCGGTCGGCCGCCTCCCGCAGTTCGACGGCGGCCTGATCGAGCACCCCGGCCTTGCGGTTCACCTCGCCCCGGGTGAGCAGGGAGCGGGCCGCTAGCTTGGGATCGAGCTCGCGCAGCCCGTCGAGACGGTCGAGATCGGCCCGGGCCCCGTGGATGTCGTGCACCTCGGCCCGGGCCCGGGCCCGGCCGAACAGGAACGGGGCGATGGTGGCCTCGTCGGCCAGCTCGACCCCGAAGTCGTACCACCGGGTCGCCTCGGTGGGGGCGCCGACGTCGAGGGCCCGCTCGCCCGCCTGGCCGAGCCAGTACAGGGCTCGCTCCACCACCTCCCGGTAGTCCAGGCCCGGCACGTCGGACAGCTCGCTGGCCAGCTGGGCCGCGGCCCGGTAGTGGGCGGCGATGGCCACCACGGTCGAGTTGCGCACCTCCTCGCCCTGCTGGCCCTCGAGGTAGGCGGCGATCTGCTGGTGGCGCTGGGCCCGCACCGTCTTGGTGAGACGGCCGTAGGCCACATCCCGAACCAGGTTGGAGCGGAACCGGAACCGCTGACCGGTCACCTCCAAGAGCTCCCGGTCGGCCAGGCCGGCCAGGTCGGCGGTGATGTCGGTGACCCCGCGGCTGCTGGCGGCCACGATGGCCAGCCCGGCCAGGGATCCGGTCCGTCCCAGGACCGACGCGTCCTCGATCAGGGCCCGCTGACCGAGATCGAGGGCGTCGAGGCGGGCCGAGATGATGCCCCGCAGGGTGGCCGGCAAGGCCGCCGGCGGGGTCACGTCGAAATCGGATCCGCCGGCCGGATAGGGGGTTCCCTCGGCGTTGACCAGGTCGGCCAGCTCCTCCAGGAAGAACGGGTTCCCGCCGCTGCGGTCGACCAGTTCGATCTCGCTCGACTCCGGCAGGTCGATCCCCCGGTGCTTGAGCAGCTCGATGGCCGACGCGTCGTCGAGCGGGCCGAGCTGCACCACCGAGAGCCCGTGACGGCCGGCCGGCGGGGTCAGATCGTCCGACGGGCGGGCCGTCATCAACACGAACAGGCGGGTGCGGACCAGCTCGTTGAGGACATGTTCGATCAGCACCCAGACCGCGTCGTGGGCCCAGTGCATGTCGGAGATCATGAGCACCACGGGCCGCTGGCCGACCTCGGCCTCCAGCACGGTGACCACCGCCAGCATCACCTCGGACCGGTTGCGGGTGCGGTCACCACCCCGCAGCACGGTGTCGTAGCCCAGGGTGTGGAGCAGGGCGGTAGTGGTGCGGACCCGGTCGACGGTCTCGTCCTCGCCGAGCAGGGTGGCGAGGCGACCGTCCAGGCAGGCCAGGGCGTCGTCGTAGCCGGCGTCGACCGCCAGACCGAACAGGCCGCGCAGGATCTCGGCCACCGGCCACCAGACATTGGCCTCGCCGTAGGGGAGGCAGCGGCCCTCCAGCACCCGGGCACCGAACTGGCTGACCAGGCGCCCGGCGGCCTGACCGACCAGGCGGGTCTTGCCGATACCGGCCTCCCCGAGTACCAGGGTCGACTGGGCCCGGCGCCCCTCGATGGCCAGGCGGGCCTGGGCTTCGAGCAGGGCGAGCTCGTGATGCCGGCCGACGAAGACGTCGTCGCCGCCCCGGTGGAGGCCTGGGGGCCGCACCGCGGCCAGGGCGAGCCACGCCTCGATCGGGGCTTCCCGGCCCCGGGCGGGAAGCACCCCGACCCGGGAGTAGGCAATGGCGTCCCCGGTGGCGTCACGGGTGTCGCTCCCGACCAGGGTCTGACTCGGTTCGGCCAGTTCCTGGAGGCGATGGGCCAGGTTCATCACGTCGCCCATGGCCGTGTAGTCGCCGCCGGCGGTGGTGGATCCGACCAGCACCTCCCCGGTGTTCACCCCGATACGCAACCGCAGGGGCGACGGCAGGGCCTGGAGCGAGGCAACGGCCTCGTGCATGCGCAGGGCGGCCCGGACCGCCCGCTCGGCGTCGTCCTCGTGGGCGATCGGGGCCCCGAACAGGGCGATGACGCCGTCGCCCATCACCTTGTCGACCACCCCGCCGAAGGCCAGGATCTCCCGGGCCAACCGTTCCACCGCCCGGTCGATGACGTGCTTGACCTCTTCGGGATCGAGCCGTTCGGCCATCCCGGTGAATCCGACCACGTCGGCGAACACGACCGTGACGACGCGGCGCTCCTCGGTCGAGTTCACCTGCGAAGCACCACAGTGGGGGCAGAAGCGGGAATCCTGAGGGATCGCTCTCCCACAAGAGGTACACATCATCGGACCCCAGTCTAGGACGGATGCCCTGGTGGGCTGCTGGGAGGGGGTGTCCCGATCCCCCCTGGCGGGGAGCAGGTCCACCCAATTCGTGACCATCGGCACCAGTCGGGCCGTTCTCAAACAGTTGTCGTCGATGCCGACGATCGCCTCAATATATAGTTTGCGAGCCTCAGCGTATACTCCGCAACCGGCCGGGGGCCCGACCACAGAACGACACGATCTGCGAACTAGAGTGACGGGCAGGTTCCCGTACGTCGACAACACCAGCACGCACGGCCCGGTCGGGCCTTTGCATCGTGGCCCGTGGGGTCGCCGAACGGCACCGCCCGGTCGGGTCGCGATGTGGCCCAACCGGGTTCCCACCATGTGGCCCAACCGGACCCCATGGCGTGGTGTACGTTGGCGCGGGTCCGCTCCCGGCACTTCAGGGCGACGTGCCGGCCGACATGAGCGAGGAACAAGCGTGATCGACGGAGCGACCTCCCGACAGCAACGACGCGGTACCCCGACGGCGGTGGTACCGGCGTCCATCGGCGTGTACGTGTGCACCTACCGGCGCAACCGCGAACTGAACACCCTGCTCGACTCTCTGGCCGTGGCGGCCCAACGGGTGGGCCCGACCACCGAGGTCGGGGTGATCGTCATCGACGACAATCCCGACGGACGGGCCAAGGCCGTGGTCGACGAGTCCACCCGGGAGTTCCCCCTCGGCCTCGACTACCGGTACTCCGGGGCCCGCAACATCTCGACGGCCCGGAACCTCGGGCTCGACGCGGCCATGGACCTCGCCGACTGGGTGGCCATGACCGACGACGACTGCGTGGTCCACCCCGACTGGCTGGTCGAGCTGGTGGCCTGCCAGATGCGGCACGACGCCGATGCCGTCACCGGCCCCCTCCTGCCCGCCTACCCCAACGGGGCACCGAGCTGGCTGGTCGACGAGCCCTTCGAGGTCGACAACGTGCTGGTCTCCTCCGACGAGGACCGACCGACCGACCGGTGTGCCACCAACAACTCGATGGTGCGCACCGACCTGCTGCGTGACCACCCCGGGATCCGGTTCGATCCCGCCCTGGGCACCCTGGGTGGTGAGGACATGGTGTTCTTCGGTGCCCTCCACCGGGCGGGGATGCAGGCGTTCTTCACCCCGAGGGCCAAGATCGACGATCCGGTCGCCCCGGACCGGCTGACCCTGCGCTACCAGATCCGCAAGTCGTTGTGGCTCGGCAACTCGATGGCGGTGACCACCCTCCGCAACGGTGAGGCCGGGCGGGGCCGGGTCCTGTTGCGGGGGGCCAAACGGACCGCGGACGGCCTGGCCCACCCCGTCCGGCAACTCGCCGACCGGGGCGCCCCCCAACTCCGGTTCAGCGCCTCACGGGTGATGCTCGGGGCCGGCCTGATGGCCGGCGCCTTCGGCGTCACCGTTCGCCACCACTGATCCCGCCGGCGTCTCCGGCCCGGGGGCGTCCCGCCCGACGATCCGGGCCGGCACCCCGACCGCCAACGAGCCGGGCGGCACGTCGCGGAGCACCACCGCGTTGGCCCCCACCACGGCCCCGTCGCCGACGGTGATCGGGCCGAGGATGACGGCGCCGGCCCCGACGTCGACCCCCCGGCCCAGCACGGGGGCCCCGCCGGTGGCGGCGTCGCCGACCGAGCGGATGCCCATGGTGACGTTCTGCCGCAAGCGGCAGTCGTCACCGATGCGGCAGAACCCGCTGATCACGATCCCGTTCTGATGATCGATCACCACCCGACGACCGAGCTCGGTGGAGTAGTCGAGCTGGATGCCGTAGGTGTTCCGGATTCGGGCGTTGAGGAAGCGATACAGCAGGCTCAGGGGCAACCGGAGCGGTTTCGGCCCGATCGACATCCGCCAGTTGCCGAACCGGTGGACGGCCACGGCCCAGAACCCGGGGCTGAACTCACGGTCATGGGCCCCGAAGTCCTCCCGCCAGAGCTCGAGCAGGGAACGACCGGGAGGGTTCTGGTTCCCGATCCAGGTGGTCTGTCGGGTCATGTGGATCGCACCTCTAGGCCGGGGCCATCCGTCGGCTGACCACCGATTCCAGCGACCGAATCGCCCGGAACAGGGCGAGACCGGCCGACGACGAGCCCCCCACCGTAGCCAGCACCCGACGCATCGGGGGCAGGGCCGGGGAGGCGGCGGTGAGCTGCCGGCGGATCTCCGGGCCGGCCGCGCCGGTGTCGAGGCCCTCGACGGCCCGACCCCAGCGCAACTCGGCCCAGTACGCCTTCAGCTCGTCGAGCACCGGGCCGGCGGTCGGATGGTTGGCAATGATCCGCGCGAAGACCAGATCCTCGGCCTCGCCCAGCGAGGACGACGATGAGGTGAGCGAACCGCCGTGCCACCGGTAGTCGACGAGGCGCCGGCGCACGTACCAGATGGCGCTGCCCCGGATCAGCATGTTGTAGGTGAGCCACAGGTCGCAGGCCCAGGCGGTGTCCTCGGGGAAGTCCGTGGCCATCACCTCATCGCGCCGTACCACCGCGGCCAGTTCGGGCTGCGGGGTGTTCCACACCGCGGCCAGGCGAAGTGCCTCGTCGAGACTGGGTTCGTGACGGCCCTCGGGAAAGCGGTCCCGGTGGGTCCGGTGGGAGAGCTGATCGGTCAGCTCGGCCAGGGGCTCGCCGTTGCCGTCGACCACGTCGAAGTCCGAGAACGCCATGGCGATGGTCGGGTCGTCGACCATGACCGGAACCAGGGACTCGAGGAAGTCCGGGTGCCAGGCGTCGTCATCGTGCAGGGTGGCCACCAGCGGAGTGGTGGCGTCACGGATCAGGGCCAGCCAGTTGCCCTGGGAACCCAGGTTGACCTCATTGCGCCGGTAGACGATCCGCGGATCGTCGTAGCGGGCGGCGACCTGCTCGGAGGCGTCGTCGGGCGAGTTGTCCCCGATGAACAGGGTGAAATCCCGATACGTCTGGGCCAAGGCCGATTCGATGGCGTTGGCCAGTAGATCCGGCCGCCGGTATGTGGGCGTGACAATGGTGACTGTGGACATGACCCGGTCCCCTCCCTCGCAGTCCGGGGGCTGCTGCTTCTGGTTGCGGCGGAGACTGGGCGGCGTGCGGCACAGCGGGCAGGCCGATCATCGCAATCGCCCCACCTGGAACGATGTACCAGTCGTGCCAAGGTACACCACGCCGAACTCATCCGGATGCCCGGTCAGGGCCTGGATCGGCAGGTAATTTCCACCGGGGTAGTGGGCCACGAGGTCTATCGAGCCGAAGTTGTCGGTGGTGCGGTAGACGCCCTTGACCTCCTCGACGGTTCCCGCGAAGTAGATGACCGCCGGATCACCGTCGGCCTCGCCCGCGCCGGTGCCGAGCGCCCGGACGTCGGACACACCGGCCACCGGGTTCCAGGACACCCCGCCGTCGGTGCTCTCGAACAGGGGGAAGCGGGCCTCGTCGAGCTCGCCGAGGCTGAGCAGCAGGTGGCCCTCCGCACCGGGCACCGCGATCATCTGGGCGTTGAACCAACCGTAGGGCCAGCCCACGGTCAGCCCTCCCGGCCCGAGCGCCTCCCAGTTCTCGCCCCCGTCAGTGCTGCGGAACATGCCCAGCTCGGCGTGGAAGAGGTAGAACGTGCCCGGCGCCACCGGGTCGGCCACCAGGACCTTGCGGTTGAGATAGTGGCGGAAGTGCGACCCGCCGTTGAACGTGCCGTCCTCGCCGATCATGTCCTCGGTGCCCGGCAGGTTGATCTCGGTCCACGACTCGCCACGGTCCCGGGTGACGTACGGGGCCTTGTTGAACGAGGGCAACCAGACGATGTTGTCGGCGTCGTCGGAGGCCACGGCGATGTCGCCGAAGCGCAGATCGTCGGGATGGGACCCGTTCTCGTAGGAGCCGAACCGGTTCCAGGTGGCGCCCCCGTCGTCCGACCACGAGCTCCAGTAGGCGGCCCCGTCGTCTTCGCAGCAGAACCGGTGGTCGGCCACCACGGCGACCACGAAGTTCGGGTCGGCCGGGGTCGAGTCGAGATCCCAGGCCGAGTTGAACCGGCTGGTCGGACCGTGCACGGCCGAGGCCACGGTCTCGTCGGGGTGCTGGAACACCCCCCGATCCCACCGGGCCGACACCGGGATCCCGTTGGGCGGCACCACGATGTCGTTGGCGACCATGTTCTCGATGCCCAGGGTGGCGCAATCCAGCTCGACGGCCGGCTGATCGATGCTCGTCGTCTGCCAGACCCCGAAGCCCTCGGGGAACCAGAGCAGCCCGGCCTCGGTCCGATCGAACTCGAAGCTGGCGGCACTCAACCACTGGGTGGCGTCGCGGTGATACGCATCCAGCCAGGGGATCTGGGGGCACGAGGCGCTGACCTCCAGGTCGGTCCAGGAATCGCCGCCGTCTTCGGAGCGCCACAGGGCGCCCGAGGTGACCCCTTCCTCACCGATCACGACCACCCCCGGGTTGTGGGGGTCGATCCCGACCGAGGAGAACTCCCGACCGTCGGTCGGACTGATGTCGGCCGCCGCCTGACCGGAGGCCGGGTCGTACCGCATCACCCGGCCCGGCTCCCGTTCGGTCACCACCAGCCGGCCCCCGTCGTCCACCTCGGCGTCGTAGGGGATCGCCTCGGTCGACCAGAGCTGGGTCCAGGTCTGGCCCCCGTCGGTGCTGGCGTACACCCCGTCGCGGGCCACCCCGGCGTAGACGACCCCGGACCGGCCACCGACCTCGTCAGCGGTCGGGTCGACCAGCACGAAGGGGATCCCGGGCATCTGGTCGTCATCGGTGGGTCCTGCCGGCACCCCGTCGAGCCGGGTCCAGGTGGTGGCCCCGTCGGTGCTCTGCCAGAGACCCTCACTCCGGGTCCCGAGGTAGACCACATCGGCGTTGACCGGATCGGCGGCGACCCGGCCACCGCCGGTACGCCATTCCGCGTTGCCGTCCAGCACCCAGCGCTGGCCGCCGTCGACCCAGGTCTTGCCGCGATCATCGCTTCGCAGGACTCGGCCGACGGGATCCGACAGCTGGTCGCCCGCGGCCAGGTAGACCCGGTCCGGGGCCGCGGCGGTCACGGCGATACCCTCCACCCGGTAATCACCCGGCACGGGGTCGGGCACGCCTGCGGCGTCGATCATCTGGATCCACTGCTCGGCTGCGGGATCCCAGCGGTAGGCGCCGGCCACATCGGTGCGGGCGTAGGCCAGGCCGGGCACCGTCGGATGGCTGACCAGTCCCGTGACGAACCCGCCGGCCCCGGTGGGCAACGGCCCCCAGGCGTAATCGGCGGAGACGTCCTCGACGCCGACCGGCACGTCCAGATCGTACGAGGGAGGCGGCCCGGCCGCCGATGACGGGGTCGCCGTCGTCGGCGGCGCCACCTCGTCGGTGTCGTCGCCGCTGAGGAACCGGAAGCCCAGGAACACGATCAGGACAACGGCTACCGCGGCACCGCCGATGGCCAGGATCGCGGGAACTCTGGTCCGATCATTGAAGTTCTGCATGCCACCTCATAGCCACGCCGCCAGGCCTGAGTCCGTCCGGCGACGCCTGCTCGTTTCGGGGACCGTGCCTCGCAGAGCCCCGCGCACCGGTTCCGGCGCTGTGCCCGGTCCCTCACCGACGTAAGGCCCGAGTATAGGAACGGGGCCCGACGGCGCCGGGGCAGCCCTGCGGGGAGATCTACCCAGATTGAGCACCAAAGAAGGGCAAGATTGGCCTTCGATGGCCCAAGTACCGGACATCAGATTTCGTACAGCAGTCGCCGTGAGCCGACCCGAATCAGGGTGGATCACCGGCGGCGAACACCAATCCCACCCCAGGTCGGGCGGGGGAAGTCCGGACAAAGAACGGCCTGATTTCTCGCCAGGAGCACAAAACGATCCGGAATGCCCGCTGGGTTGAAATTCTCATGAAACTCATCCTGGCGTGTCATAAGTTCCGACGCCATGGATCTATTCGCTCATTTTGATCGCGTCTATGTGATCAACCTGGCCACACGCGTTGACCGCCGACGCGAAACGTTAGCCGAAATGGCCAGGCACGCGACCGCTGGCTCGATCGAGGAGAAGGTCGAGTTCTTTGCCGCCAAAACCAGCGACGTGGCGGACGGATTCAGCTCACCCAACATGCGGGCCTGTTTCCTGTCCCACCTCGCCGTGCTCCGCAGTGTCGAGGCCGCCGGTTGGGAACGGGTGCTCGTCCTCGAAGACGATGTGGTGTTCGAGGACCGAGCCCGCGAGCTCATGGCGGCGTTGGGTCCCGAGATCCTGGCCGGCGAGTACGACCTGGCCCAGCTGGGCTACATCGACGTGCACGGCCATGCGGCCGAGCTCGGGGTGTCGGGTCCCGCCCTCGTGCCGTTCGACGGCGAGGTCCTGGGCGCCCAATGTGTCGTGTACACCGCCGCGGGGGCGGCCCGAGTACGGGCCCACTTCGAGCGCCTCCTCACCGGCACCCGGCACCATCCCCTCCGGGGCCCGATGCCTCCCGACGGGGCCCTCAATGTGCTCCCCTGGGTCGACAGCGACGCCCGGCGGCTCATCGCAGTCCCCTGCCTGGCCGACCAGCGCCCGTCCCGGTCCGACATCACCCCGTCCTGGCTCGATCGGGCCCCGGTGACCCGGGCCGTGGCCGCCGGCCTTCGCCGCTCGACCACCATCCGGAGTCTCCGGCGCCGGACCGCATCCGCGACCTGACCCCCCGCCGCCCCGCCTGATCTGACCGGGCCCTCCGCCCGGGCCGGATCACCCGGCGGAACCCGCGGTACCTCGGCCGGTTCCGGCGGAACCCGCGGTACCTCGGCCGGTTCCGATGCGGGACCGTACGGCCTCACCGGCCAGGCCCCGGACGCGGCCGAGGGCGATGGCACCCCGACGCAGGGTGCCCTGCAGGGTGATCCGCTCGGCCCGCTGACCGTTGGGTCGGAGCAGGGTGCTCGATTCGGCCTCGCCGCCGGGCAGGCCGTAGCGGACCAGCACCTCGGAGTGCCCCCGGCCGTAGAGATAGTGCTGGCGGAGCATCGGCCACAGGCCCTCGCGGTGGCGGTACAGGATCACCGCCTCGGGAACGAACCCGATCCGGTAGCCGGCCCGGACGAGGGACCAGCCGAAGGCGATGTCCTCGCACCGGGTGAGGTCGGTGTCGAATCCGGACACGGCTTCGAACGCGACCCGGCGGACGGCCAGGTTGCCGGACAGGATGTATTCGTGGCCGTGGAACCGGGGCAACGCCCCCGGGGTGGCCGGTGGGCGCCACGCCGACTGGTGGGCCGGGGCCAGGGTCGTCTCGTCCACATGGCCGGTGACGGCGTCGTAGCCATCGAGGCCGGCCACGAGAGCGTCCAGCCATCCCGGGTCGGCCAGGTCGTCGGCGTCGCAGAACGCCAACACGTCGGCCCGGGCGGCGGGGACCCCACCGTTGCGGGCTCCGGCCGCCCCGGGGCTGGTGTGGCTGGGCACGATCCGGAGGCGGTCGTCGTCGAGGACCTCGACCAGGGTCCGCAGGGCCGACCCGGCGGCCGGGTCGGCGGTGTTGAGTGAGAGCAGGACCTCGAATCGGAGGTCGGTCTTCTGGTCCAGCACCGACTCGATGGCCGGTCGGACGAGGTCGTCCACCCCACCGACCGGCATGATCACCGACACGTCGGGTCGGAGTTCGGGAACCGTCGACTCAGCCACGGGTTGCTCCTACCGCGGGATCGGGCTCGAAACCCTCGGCCACCCACCGTTGTTCGAGCCGCCGATCGTGACGGCGCTGCAGGTAGATCAGCACCCCCCACGACACCACGGCCATGATCCCCTCACTGATGTAGCTGCCCCACACCGCACCCCTCCAGCTCATCGAGGGGATGAGCAGGATGTAGCACAGCATGGCCAGGCCAGCGGTCATGATCAGCAGCACGGTGCGGAGGAAGGTGAACCCCAGACCGAGGATCCCGTTCTGGGGGAACATGACCAGGACCTGGACGGCCATGACCCCGCTCAACAGGCGGAGCATCTCCACCGAACCCTCGAAACTGCTGCCCATGATCATGGGGAAGATCGGCGCCGTCACCCAGATGGCGGCAGCGAAGACGGCGCAGTAGACGAGGGACACCCCGCAGAAGCGGACCGCCCGCCGCAGATGCACCCCCGGTGCGTCACCATCACTCTCCAGGAACCGCTGGTGGGTGACATGGATGAAGCTGGCCACCGGGATGGTCCCCATGCCGATGATCCGGAATGCGGCCGAGTAGAGACCGTTGTCGGTGTCGTAGCCGTTGCCGACCAGGACGATCTTGTCGCCGTCCTTGGTGAGCGACGAGGCGGTGATCCCGGTGGAGTAGGTGGCGCTGGAACGCAGATGGTTCCAGCGGACCGGGCCGGGCCGGACCGGCAGGTGCAACCGGCGGCTGATCACCGGCATCAGCCACAGGCCGAGCAGCACATTGATGGCCAGGTAGCTGAGCCCGAAGGTACCGATGGTGAGGGTGCCGGTGATGGACAGGACGAGGAGGCTGATCACCTTGAAAACGGGGGGCAGGAGCTTGACCTTGACCATTTCGGGGAAACCGATGCCGGCCTGGACCACGTTGGCGATGATCTGGACGATGGGGAAGGCGACGAACTCGGAGGCCATCACCACGAAGATCACCCAGGCCGGCAGGCCCTCCACGATGACGACCCCGATGACGGTGCCGATCACGGTCAGCAGGCTGCCCAGCATCAGGGTGAGGGAGATCGTCGATCCGGCCACGGTCTCCAGCGGCTCGTGGTCGCGGATGGCGTGCTGGAGCACGGTCAGGCTCATCCCCGAGGCGGCCAGGGGACCGAGGGGGGCGATGATGGCGTAGAGGCCGGCGTAGAGGCCGTAGCCGTCGGTGCCCAGGTTCCGCCCCAGCAGGTAGAACGACACCAGCACGCTCAACAGCATCGAGCCCTCGAAGACGAGGCCCCACACCGTGTCCTTGGCCAGGTCGCCGTCGCCGATCTTCAACGACAGGGTCCGCATCCGGCCCCCGACGGCGGCCCGCAGCCGGGCCAGGGCGTCGGTCACGAAGTGCCTCCCGCCGGTTCCGCCCCCGACGAGGAACGGGTGGCCTCGACCAGCAGCCACCGCATCGCCGGCAGGGTGACCTGCTCGTCGTGGTAGGCACCCACCCGGTCACGGGCCCGGCGGGCCAGACCGAGCCGGGTCCGGTCGTCGGTGAGCAGCCGTTGCAGGGCGACCACGAGACCGTCGACGCTGCCGGCCGGGCTGAGGGCACCGGTGACACCGTCGACGACCAGTTCCGGGATCCCGGCGATGGAGGTGGCGACCACGGGGACCCCGCGGGCCATCGCCTCCATGATCGCCACCGGCAGACCCTCGGCGAAGGAAGGGAGGCAGAACACGTCGGCGTCGGCCAACCGTTCGCTCACCTCGGCCGGGGGCAGCTCACCGAGGAAGTCGACCCGGTCGCCGAGGCCCAGTTCCGACACCCGCTTCTCGAGCCCGGGCCGGTCGGGCCCGTCGCCGACGATCCGCAGCTCGAGGTCGCGGCCGGCCGCGGTCAGGCGGGCCAGGGCGTCGAGCAGGACCTCCACACCCTTCTCGGCCGACAGGCGCCCCACCAGCATGATCACCGGCCGGGCCGGCAGGGGCCGCGGGTCGCGGTAGGTGAAGGCGTCGAGGTCGATCCCGCATCGGACCACATGGATCCGGTCCCAGTCCTCCACCGAGGAGGTCCGCATCAGTTGGGAGCGGGTGAAATCGCTGATGCCGACCACGAACTTCGCCTCGGCGGTCTTGCGGTCGAGGCGAAGTTCCTGGTCGTCGACGAAGTCGTGGAACCCGTGCACCGTGTAGCTGAACCCCCATTCGGGGTCGCCGCTCCGGCGGCCGAGCTCGGCGGCGAGCAGGGCGACGGTGGCCGGCACCCGACCGAACTGGGCGTGGATGTGGCGGGCCCCGACCTGCCGGGCCCGCTCGTACACCAGCATGGCCTCCACCATCTGGAGGCCGCGGAAGGCCAGACGCCGCACGTCGGTGCCCCCGAGCCGGATCGCCGTGCCCAGGGTTCCGAGGACGGCCCGGGGGTGGCGTCGTACCGTGGCCGCCAACGTCCGCACCATCCACGCCCGGGGCTGGGCCTTCACGTACCAGGTGCGCCCATGCTCGATCTCGTCGATCGGTGTGACCACATCAGCGGGCGCGACCGGATTGAGCGACACCGGTTCGACCCGGATCTCGGGTCCCTCGACGCCCAGGATCTCGCGCTGGAGGAAGGTGCCGGCCACCCGGGGGTAGTGGGTGAGCAGGTAGACCACCGGCTTCGTCTCGGGAAGCGGCGGGGTGTCGGGCAGGGAGGCCGAAGGCGTCGAAATCGTGTCGGAGTCGTCCATAGATCCACTGGTCACCCTACCCGTGGGTCGCGAGCCCACCCAGGCGCCAACGGGGCATCCTGGTGGCTGCGATCTGAGTGGATGTCCCAGCAGCCCGGGGTCGAGCGGATCAATCGTCATGGCTGGCGCGAACGCGACCGATATCCTCGTCGACCTGCTGAACCGGTCGGACGACCCGACCGAGAAGGGACGTCGTGACCGTCGGCTCATCCACCGCTACCGCCGCCGTCATCGGGTGCGGCGTGATTGCCCACGAGCATCTCCGGTGCCTCCGGGCGAACGAACGGGCCGCCCTGGTTGCGGTGTGCGACACCTCACCGGTCACCGCCCGCTACGCCGCCGAACGCTACGGCGGGGCGGCGTTCACCGACCATCGCCGGATGCTCGACACCACCCGGCCGGACGTGGTTCACGTGTTGACACCGCCCCACACCCATCCGGCGCTGGTGCGCGACGCCCTCGATCACGGGGCCGACGTGGTGTGCGAGAAGCCGATGGCCCTCGACCTGGGGGAGACCACCGCCCTGCTCGATCACGCCGACCGGCTCGGCCGGCGCCTGGTGGAGTCGCAGAACCTCCGGTGGAACGACCCGGTGATGGCCATCCGCGACCTGGTCGCCTCGGGTGCCCTGGGCACGGTGGTCGGGGTCGAGGTGGCGGTCCATCTCGACATCGCCAGCGGCGGCAAGTTCGCCGATCCCAACCTGCCCAGCGCCACCCTCGGCCTTCCCGGGGGCGGGATCGGCGACTTCCTCCCCCACCTGGCCTACCTGGCCCTCGACCAGGTCGGCTTCTGCGAACCCGGCCCGGCGTGGTCACGCTGGTGGAACCGCAGCGGCAACCCCGTGGTCGGGTTCGACCAGCTCGAGGCCGGGGTGGAGCTGGGCGACGCCGTCGGCCTGCTCCGCTTCGACGCCCGGGTCGAACCCCCGGGGCTCAGCCTGACCGTGCGCGGCACCCGGGGCAGTGCCGACACCGACCTGTACCGGGCGTATCTGCGGGTGTCGAGCAACCGGGGCACCTCGCCCCTCGGCCCGATCGTCGACCACATGGTCAACGGGGCCCGGCTCGTCGCCGCCGGACCTAAACTGCTGCGCTAAAATGTGATGCAGCACACGCCGTACCACGGGATCGACCGCATGATCGACGCCGTCTACCGGGCCCGGATCGACGATGCCCCCAGCCCGATCAGCCGCGACCAGATCCTGACCACCGGCCGGCTGGTGGCCGCGGTCACCGCCGACCTCCCCGCCGGCGGCGGCCCGGACCACGACCCCGGTCGGACCGGCGGCCCGAGCCAGGAGCAGACCGCATGAGACTCTTCGTGACCGGTGCCGGAGGGTTCATCGGCCGGGCCGTGGTCCGTGAGGCGCTGGCGGACGGCCACGAGGTGGTGGCACTGGTCCGCCGGGCCACCGACGCCGCCCGATTCGCCCCCGACCCGCCGGCCAACGGGTCGACCCCGGCCCCGCCGAGCCACCGGCGCCGCCTCCGGGTGGTGGCCGGTGACGTCCGCAACCCGGCCCCGTGGCAGGACGAGCTCGCCGGCTGCGACGCCGTGATCCACCTCGCCGCCTCCTTCGCCGATTTCGCCGACCAGTTCGCGGTCACGGTGGTCGGCACCGAACGGCTGCTCGGCGCCATGGACGCCGCTGGGGTCCGCCGCCTCACCCTCATCAGCACGTTCTCGGTGTACGACTACGCCAGCATCGCCTCCCGCTCCGTCCTCGACGAGTCCTCACCGGTGGCCTCGGACCCCCAACGGTACGACGACTACACGGTGACCAAGATCGAGCAGGAACGACTGGCCCGGGAGTGGGCGGCCGCCACCGAGGGAGCCGAACTCACCGTGCTCAGGCCGGGCGCCGTCTACGGGCCCGACCGGTGGTGGGACGGTGGACGGGTCCTGTCCCTCGGTCCCGTCCCGGTGTCGGCCGGGCCCCGGGTCCGCATGAAGCTGATCCATGTGGACGACTGCGCCCGGGCCATGGTGGCCGCCGCCGTCGTCCCCGAGGCGGTCGGGGAGACCCTCAACATCGTGAGCGACGATCCCCCCACCCAGCAGCGTTTCGAACGGGCCCTGCGTGACGGTGGCCTGGTGGAGGGCCACAGTGTCCCCGTCCCCTACGCGGCGCTGAAGGCGTTCGCGTTGGCGGTCGACGCCACCGATCGGTACCTCCTGGGCGGGCGGGCCCGCCTCCCCTGGTTCGGTTCCCCCGCCCGGGTCGACGCCATGCTCCGGCCGCTGCGGTACTCCAACGATCGGGCGAAGCGCGTCCTTGGATGGGCACCCCGGGTCACCCTGACGCAAGCTGTCACCGCCTGACGGCTAGCGTGAGAGCTGATCGCCCCACCCACCTGCCCCGCGCCAGCGGTCGGGAGGCAGCTGCGGTCGGCGTCACCGCTGAGTACCGTCCCCGATGTGCCGTCCCTGCGCACCCTGACCGGTCACCGCGGACCGTCGCGCACCGGGCCCACACCCTGGTCCGGCCACTGGATTCCGACTACCGGGCGAATCCGCAACCCGAGGAGCCGAAATGACCACCGTCCCGCCCAGTCCCGAAGCCGGAGCCACACCAGCACCCCCGGCTCCGGCACCGGCCACGACCGGCACCGCGGTCGCCCATTCGATCGGGGCGACCAAGGTCTACGGCTCGGGCGATACCGAGGTCCATGCCCTTCGCGACGTGACCGTCAGCTTCGAACCGGGCCGGTTCACCTCGATCATGGGCCCTTCGGGTTCGGGCAAGTCGACCCTGATGCAGTGCATGGCCGGCCTCGACCGGCTCACCGCGGGTGAGACGTTCATCGAGAACGTGCCCCTGTCGGGTCTGAGCGACAAGCACCTGACCCTGATCCGCCGGGAGAAGATCGGGTTCGTGTTCCAGGCCTTCAACCTGATTCCCACCCTGAACGCCTTGGAGAACATCACCCTGCCGGTGGATCTGGCCGGTGACCAGGTCGACCAGGCCTGGCTCGACCAGGTGGTCGGGGCGACCGGCCTCGCCGAACGGCTGACCCACCGCCCCAACGAGCTGTCCGGCGGCCAGCAGCAGCGAGTGGCGGTGGCCCGGGCCCTGGTCAGCCGGCCGGCCATCATCTTCGCCGACGAACCCACCGGCAACCTCGACTCGAAGACCTCGGCCGAGATCCTCGACTTCATGCGGCGCGCCGTCGACGACCTGGGCCAGACCATCGTGATGGTCACCCACGACCCGTTCTCGGCCTCCCATTCCGATCAGGTCCTCTTCCTGAGTGACGGCCGCATCGTCGACGAGATGTACGACCCCACCCCCGACGGGGTGTTCAACCACATCAAGTCCCTGGGGGGCTGACCCATGACGATGCTCAAACTCGCCCTCCGGGGCGTGCGGGCCAGTCTCGGCCGGCTCGCCCTGACCACCGCGGCGATCACGCTCGGGGTGGCCTTCGTGGCCGGATCCTTCGTGCTCGCCGACAGTGTCACCGCCGTGTTCGACGATCTGTTCTCCGACGTCCTGGAGGGCACCGACGCCACGGTGACCGCGGCCGAACCCGAGTTCGGTTCCGACGCCCGCACCCTTTCCGACACCCTCACCGCCGAGTTGGAGGCCCTGCCCGAAGTCGGCCTGGCCATCCCGTCGGTCGGTTACGAGGATCCGGGGGCCACCGAGCCGTTCGCGGTGCTCGACGCCGACGGCAACCGGATCGCGCCCAACGGGCCACCGGTGCTCACCTTCTCCTGGGTCGAAGGGGAGGCCGGCGGGGTCGAGATCGTGGACGGGGCGATCCCAAACGGCCCCGACCAGGTGGCCCTCGACTCGACCAGCGCCGGCATCGCCGGTGTCGGCGTCGGCGACCAGGTGACCATCGCCACTCCCGACGGCAACCGGGAGTTCACCGTGGCCACCATCGCCGATCTTCCCGTCTCGGCGGGCACCTACATGGTGCTGTTCGACTTCCCCACCGCCCAGACCCTCTACCACAAGGAGGGCCTGGTCGACTCGATCGCCCTGACCCGGGCTCCCGGCGTCGAGGCCGCCGACATGATCGCGGCTGCCCAGCAGGTGGTGCCGGACGACACCGAGGTGCTCGACAACGAGGAGTCGATCGAGCGGTCCACCGCCGGCTTCGAGCAGATCATCAGCATCTTCCGCAACGGCCTGCTGGTCTTCGCCG
>JBKDZN010000248.1:0-9279 GCA_047971245.1 Acidimicrobiales bacterium | reverse complement strand
TGGCCTGCAGGGGCATGTAGGTGCTGTCGTGATGCCAGCCCTCGTTGCCCCGCAGTGATTTGACCACGTCGTCGTCACCGGCCGAGTGGATGGTCCCCTTCCGGTCGATGTTCGAGATCGGGGTGGCGGGGAACTCGAGATCGCCGAACCGCTGGGCGAACTCGTTCTGCTCGTCGGTGCTGATGAACTGACCGGGGAAGATCAGCAGGGCGTGCTCGATCCAGGCGTCGTAGAGCGCCGACCAGGCCGCGTCGTCCAGGTTGCGGATGTCGATGTCGGTGACGACGGCCCCGAACGTGACGCCGTCGAGCGGTGTGATGGTGAACACGGCAACCCCCTTGCCTGAAGCCGGAACCAAACTCTAGTTCGGGACCCGGATCGACTCCGAAACGGGTGTCCGCGGCCGGCGTGCGCCGGGCTCCGGGTTGACGTGGCCCCGGATCAGGTCGACGCCGGTTCGGCCCGGCCGGGGTCGAACAGGGCGGCCCCGAACGCCTCGCCCGGGTCCGGCGGGGGCGGGACGAAGAACAGGCCGCCGCCGGTGGGCCGGATGTACTCCTCCAACGGCTCACCGTCGAGGGCGCGCTGGACGGCGATGAAGCCGTCGTCAAGGCTCCGTTGGTAGCAGGTGAAGATCAGGCCCTCGTCCAGCTGGTCGTTCTCGTCGAGGCCGGCCGAGTAGTTGAAGCCGCGCCGGAGCATCAGGTGGCGTTCGCTGCCCGGGGTCCGGGGGTTGGCCCGGGCGATGTGGCTGTTGAGCGTGCCATCGGTGAAGACCGGCACCTCGGTCTCTTCGGTGCCGCCGATCGGGGCTCCCGAGTCCCGTTCGCGGCCGAAGACGGCTTCCTGCTCCGACAAGCGGGTCCGGTCCCAGAACTCGACCATCATCCGGATGAGCCGGATCGCCTGGTAGGTGCCGCCGACCGTCCAGAGCGGTTCGCCGTCGTCGGGCTGCACCCACACGTGCGCGTCCATCACCGTCGCGTCGGCCCCATCCAGGTTGGCGGTACCGTCCTTGAACCCCAGCAGGTTGCGCCCGGGTGCCCGGCCGGGTCCCGCGGTCGGATCGATCCGGTTGAACCCCTCCTGCATCCAGCGGGGCACCAGATCGCCCCGCGTCGCCCGCAGGATCCGGCGCAGGGCGCTGATGGCCGCCTCGGCGGTGTCGCCGGTGACGACCAGCGACAGGTCACCGTTGCTCCGCGCCTCGGTGACCAGCCGGTCGTTGGGGAACCGGGGCATGGTCCGCAGCTCCGACGGCCGTCGGTCGGCCAAGCCGAACCGTTCGTCGAACAGGCCGGCCCCGTAGCCGATGATGACCCCGACCCCGTTGGGACCGGGCTCCGGACCGAGCAGCCCGTTGTCGATCGGTGCCGCCCCACCCGGTCGGGTCGGGGACGGTTCCCCGCTCATGACCGCCTCGGCTGCGTCCCCCAACGCGGTCAGGGTGGCGGCCAGGTCGTCTGCGTTCCCGGCCCGGACATCGAGGCCGACCACGATGGCGGCCGGAGCGAGGGGGGCGTTGACCGCGGCCTGGTGGTCACCCCGGTAGGGGAGTACCACCGGCTCCACCCGAACCTCGTCGGTGGTGCCGGGATCGGCTCCACCCCCCGCCTCGTCCCCGTCGCCCGGCCGGGCCGCCACCACACCGACCCCGGCCGCACCGGCCAGCACGGCCGCGCCGGCCAGACCGAGAAAGCGACGGCGCGACCGGCCCGGGCGCGGGGAGCCCGGCTCATCGGCCGGGTCCGGTGTCGCTCCGTCGCCAGTCACGAGAGCCCCAGGGCCGCGTTCACCTCGGCCAGCTCCTCGGCGAGCTCGCCGAACGAGGCCGACATGGCAGACCGCTGTTCCTCGGTCACCTCGTCGTAGGAGGCGAAGCCGGCCTCGTAGGAGCCGAATTCGGCCATCTGACCGTCGACCTCCTCGAACGAGTCCTCGATCTCGTCCAGCAGATCGGGATCGGCGGCGGTCAACGCCGGCGTCAGGAACCCGATGAGGGCCTCCGACCCCTCGGTGTTGGCCTTCATGTCGTACAGGTCGGTTCCGGAGTAGCGGTCCTCCTCGCCGGACAGCTTGCCGTCGGGGGCGGCCACCTCCTCGATGAGCTCCTGGGCGCCGACGGTGAGCATCCCCGCGGTCAGTTCCAGGGTGGGCACGGTCTCGGCCAGGGTGGCCAGATCGGCGTCGAGCTGATCGGCGAAGGGCACCGCCGCCGCCACGTCACCCTGCTCCCACAACAGGTACTCGATCCGGTGCCAGCCGGTGAACGCCGGGTCATCCGGCCCGGTGAAGTCGTCGACCCGACCATCGAGCGTGCCGTCGAGCTCGGGGACCAGACCCGCGATCGGCTCGATCCGCTCCCACGGCACCCGGGACGCGGCATACGCCGACCTGGCCGCTTCGAGGTCGCCCGCCCGGATGGCGTCGGTCATGACCAGGGTGGCCGCCTGGGCCTCGGCCACCTGGGCCACGGCGTAGCCGTGATACTCCTCGACCGCGGTCACGAGCAGGGGATCGTCCGAGGTGGCGGCGGCTCCCGGGTCGGCGGCCAGACCGGAGGCGGTGCCCGAACCCGTTCCCGAAGCCGTTCCCGAACCGGACGCTGTTTCACTGGAACCGTCCTCGGCACCCAGATCGCGCACCGTGGCACCGTCGTCGCTCGAACCACAGCCGGTGATCACCAGCCCGGCCACCAGGGCGGACGCGGCGACGCGCCGTCGCCGCGTCTCCGGCCGAGGTGCCGAGCCGACCGGGGCCGGCACCGGGGAGAACAGCAGGAGGCGTCGCATCATGGCCTGGATGATAGGTACGCCTACAGGTTTATCCAAACTATTCTGAATTCTTGGCGTATGGAGGCCTGGGGGTACGATCCGGGCCCATGGCCGACACCTCGCTGTCTCCCCGGCCGTCCCCCTGGCTGCCCGCACTCGAGGACGCCCGGGAACGCTACGCCCGGATCCGCCCCCGCTCGGCCGAGGCCTTCCGTCGGGCCGGAGTGGTCCTTCCCGGCGGGTCGACCCGATCGGTGCTGGATGTCGCACCCTTCCCGTTCCGGGTCGTTTCCGCCGCCGGCGGCGAGCTCACCGATGTGGACGGCCACACCTGCATCGACCTCCTGGGCGACTACTCGGCCGGCCTGCTCGGCCACGACCCCGGCCCGATCGCCGCCGCGGTCAACGCCGCCCTGGAACGGGGCTGGGCGTACGGCGGTGTCCACCTAGACGAGATCCGCCTGGCCGAAACCGTGGTCGATCGGTTCCCCTCCATCGAGCAGGTCCGGTTCACCAACTCGGGCACCGAGGCCAATCTCATGGCGGTGCAACTGGCCCGGCACCACACCGGCCGCGACCGGATCGTGGTCATGGACCATGCGTACCACGGCGGCCTGCTGTACTTCGGGTCGGGAGGCGGGCCGCTGCTCGCCCCCTTCGCCTTCACCCGGGTGGCGTTCAACGACCCCGACGCCGCCCGGGCGATCACCGGGGACGTGGCCGCGGTGCTGGTGGAGCCGATGATGGGGGCGGCCGGCTGCATCCCGGCGGAACCGGAGTTCCTGGCCGGTCTGCGGGAGGCCACCGAGCGGGCGGGGGCCCTGCTGATCTTCGATGAGGTGATGACCTCCCGAATGGGTTGGGGTGGGGCCCAGGCGCGCATCGGGGTCACACCCGATCTGACCACCCTGGGCAAGTACCTGGCCGGCGGGATGACCTTCGGCGCCTTCGGCGGCCGGGCCGACGTGATGGCCGCCTTCGACCCCGCCCGGCCCGGGGCCCTGAGCCACGGGGGTACGTTCAACAACAATGTGGTGACGATGGCGGCCGGGGTGGCCGCCGCCGAGCTCCTCGACGCGGCCACCCTCGACCGTCATTTCGACCGGGGGGAGCGGTTCCGGGCCCGGGTGGCCGAGGTCCTGGCCGCGAGCGGCCTGCCCCTGTCGGTGACGGGGATGGGCTCCCTCGCCTCCGTCCACGCCACGGCCGGTCCTGTCACCACCCCGTCGAGGCGCGTCACCACGGCCGATCCGGTACTGGCCGAGCTGGTCTACCACGAGTTGCTGGCCCACGGGGTCTACCTGGCCCCGCGGGGCTACTACGCCCTGTCGCTCGCCCTCGACGACGACCAGCTCGATCGGGCCCTCGCGGCCCTGACCGCGGCGGTGGCGGCGGTGGCCGCCGCGGCCTGAGGGCGGGCGCGACGAACCCCCGATGCCGGAACGTGTCCGGGGCCGAGGGCCGATCCGCGGTCAGATCACCGTCGGCGCCGTCTGAGGGGCCGGCTCGAGGGCCAGATCCAGGACCTCGGCGACATCGTCGACCAGATGCACGGTCAACGCCTCGGTCACCTCGGCCGGCACGTCCTCCAGATCACCCTCGTTGGCCTTGGGCAGCAGGACCTCGGTGATCCCGGCCCGGCGGGCGGCCAGCAACTTCTGCTTGACCCCGCCGATGGGGAGCACCCGACCCTGGAGGGTGACCTCCCCGGTCATGGCCACCTCCGCCCGCACCTTGCGACCCGACAGCAGGCTGACCAGTGCGGTCGTCATGGTGATGCCGGCGGAGGGCCCGTCCTTGGGCACCGCGCCCGCCGGGAAGTGGACGTGGAGGCGCCGGTCGGCGGGCAAGTCCACCCCGAGGGCGGGTCCGTTGGCGGCCACCACCGAGCGGGCGATCGAGGCCGATTCCTTCATGACGTCACCGAGTTGTCCGGTGAGCAGGGGCTCTCCCTCCCCGGCCACGAGGGCCGTCTCGACGAACAGGACGTCACCGCCGGCGCCGGTCACGGCCAGACCGGTGGCGATACCGGGCCGATCGATCCGACCGGCGGGATCCTCCGATGGGATCGGCCGACCGAGGAGTTTCCGGAGCTCGCCGGTCTCGATGACGATCGGGGCGTCGGTCCCCTCGGCGATCCGGGTGACCGCCTTGCGGACGAGCTTGTCGAGCAGCCGTTCCAGCTGCCGGACCCCGGCCTCCCGGGTGTAGTCGGCGGCGATGGTGTCGATCACCTCGTCGCCGATCACCACCTCGGACGCCTCGACCCCATTGCGGCTCAACAGCCGGGGCAGGAGGTGCCGCCGGGCGATCGTGGCCTTCTCCGATGCGGTGTACCCATCGAGCGCGATGATCTCCAGGCGGTCCCGCAGGGGTCCGGGAATCGTGTCGAGCACATTGGCCGTGGCGATGAACACCACGTCGGACAGGTCGAGCTCGAACTCGAGGTAATGGTCGCGGAAGGTCCCGTTCTGCGCCGGATCGAGGACCTCGAGCAGGGCGGCCGACGGGTCACCCTGCCAGCCGTTGCCCAACTTGTCGATCTCGTCCAGCAGGACGACCGGGTTCATGGCTCCGGCCTCGACCATGGCCCGCACGACCCGACCCGGGCGGGAGCCGACATAGGTGCGGCGGTGCCCCCGGATCTCGGCCTCGTCGCGGATGCCGCCCAGTGACAGCCGGACGAACGGACGGTCCAGCGCCCGGGCCACGGACTCACCGAGCGAGGTCTTGCCCACCCCGGGCGGGCCCACCAGGGCGAGGATGGCACCGCCACGGCGGCGGTCGGTGGGGGAGAGGTCGTCGCGATCGTCGACGGTCCGTTCACTGCGCAGCTTGCGCACGGCCAGGTACTCGATCAGACGGTCCTTGACCTCTTCCAGACCGGTGTGGTCGGCCTCGAGGATGGTGCGGGCCGATGCGAGCTCGGGCTGGGCAGCGACGCGCACCCCCCAGGGCAGTTCGAACACCGTGTCGAGCCATGTCCGGATCCAGTTGGCCTCCATCGATTCGCCACCGGACCGCTCCAGACGGTTGATCTCACGTTCGATGGCCGTGACCGCGGCATCGGTCAGATCGTCACGCACCTCGTCCAGCCGGGTGCGGTACCCGCCGATCACGTCGTCGTCGGTGCCGTCGAGCTCGGACCGGATGGCCGCCATCTGGCGCCGCAGGATGGCCTCCCGCTGGGTCTTCTCCAGATCGTCGGTCACCTCCCGGTTGATGCGCTCACGCATCTCGACCTCGGCCAGGGCCTCCTTCACCCCGGTGATGGCCAGCACCAGGCGCTCGGTCACATCGACGGTCTCCAGCAGGCTGATCCGCTGTTCGAGATCAAGGTCCGGCCAGTAGCCGATCGAGTCGGCCAGGGCGGACGGGGTCTCGATCTCGCGCAGGGCGGCGCTCATGCCCCGACCGCCGATCCGCTGGAGCAGGGTGGTGGCCGCGGCCCGGTACTCGGCCGCCAGCTCGATCTGCTCCGGGTTGGGTTCGGGCTCGACGACCGGTTCGGCCTCGACCCACAACCCCGGCGTGGTGCCCATCACCCCGGTGCCGACGCGGGCCCGCTGATGAGCCCGGACCGTGAGCGCGGGCGTTCCGTCCGGTAGTTTCCCCCGGTTCTCGATCGTGCCGATGACGCCGACGCGGGCGAAGGTGCCCGAGCCCTCGGTCCGGCGCGGGACCAGCAGCAGCCGGTCGGTCCCGACGTCGACCGCCTGACGGGCCTCGTCGGACTGGATCGACACCGTCACCACCATGTCGGGGAGGATCACCCCATCGGGCAGCGGCAGGATCGGCAGGGTCTCGGTGGTCCGGTCGGGACCGGCCGAGACCACAACCCCGTCGTCGTCAGAAGGACCGGTGGGGTCGGTGTGGTTGCGGAAGTGGTCGGTCATCAGGAAGTGACCTTTCTCGACCGGGACAGTCCGGTCGGTTCTTGGCTCGTGGAGCAGGCCTGGTGTTGATCAGGGCGTGTCGGTGGGTGTGCGGCCCGGAACGTCGATGACGGCAGGGTCGGAACGTCGGGTGGGGCGTGCGGTCGTGGCACAGCATTGACGGTTGGCGTCGACGAGATTACATGTAATCATTCATACGAGTAAGCGTAACGGATTCTCTCATGGAACCCACGAGGGCCCCCATCGCTTCCCGCGCCACCGATCTCCCGAAAGTGAGCAACGAGATGGCTGAACGACCGCCATGCCCGGCCGACCAGGCCGCGTCCTGGTTCACGGACCAGATCCCCGACCAGTGGTTCGACGCGCCGATCGACGTCCGCTGCGATCGGGACGAGATCGTGGTCACCGGCCGCCTCGCCGACCCCGGGTCCGACGATCCGGGACCGGCGGGGTCGACAACGCCCGGATCGGCCGGGTCCGGCGATCATGTCGCCCGCATCGAGCAGTTCCGGGAACAGACCCGGTCCCAGCGCTTGGCTAACGCGGATGTGGGCCAACAGCGCTGGCGGCGGGTCGTGTCGTGGGGGGCGGAGTGCGGCCCGGTGACCGTGCGGTTCTCCAACGTGGCCGTCCCGGTGATGACCCGGCTCCGTTTCGACGTTCGCCAGGTCCTCGACACCCTCATCGACGCCGGCGTCGCCCGCAGCCGCTCGGAGGCCATGGCCTGGTGCGTACGGCAGGTCGGTGATCACCAGTCAGAGTGGATCGAACGGCTCCGCGACGCCATGATCGAGGTGGAGCGGATCCGGAACGAGGGCCCGTGAGCGGCCCCCGGGTCGAACTGGTACTCAGCCCGTTCGGGGCGGACGCCCGGGCCATGGTGTCGGCCGCGGTGGCCGCCGAGGACGCCGGGTTGGCCGGTGTGTGGACCTTCGATCATCTCACCGGCTCGATGCTGGGGCGGGGCTGGTCCCGGGAGCCGTTCGCCGTTCTCGGCGCGATCGCAACGGCCACCGAGCGGGTCCGGCTCGGCCCGCTGGTGGCCAACATGATGAACCGTCACCCCGCCCGGCTCGTGGTGGCCATGGCCACCCTCCAGTCCCTCTCCGGCGGGCGGGCGGTGACCGGCCTCGGCGCCGGGTCCGCCCCGGGCTCGGCCTTCGCCCGCGAGCACGAGGCCATCGGGATCACCCTGCTCGACGGCCCCGGCCGCCGCCGCCGGCTGGCCGATACGGTGGCCACCTACAATGCGGCCTGGCGGGGCGAGACGTCCTACCGGCCGGCCGACCCGGGCGAAGCCGAGCTGGGCTACCACGGTCTGGATCGCCTGGTCGGTGACGAGGCCCGACCGCCGGTCATCATCGGGGCCGGGGGCCCGGCCACGGTGGAGGTCGCCCTCGATCATGCCGACGGGGTCAACCTGCGGGCCGGCCCCGGTCTCGCGGATCTGGTCGACCGGGTGGCCGACGATCCCCGGGCCCGGCGGCCCGGCGGGTTCGAGGTCACCGTGTTCGTGGAGGCCGGAACCGACGGCGACGAACCTCCCGCGGGATGGAGCACCGCGTTCGGCCACCCCGCCGTCACCTCGGTCCTGGTCGGGATCCGAACCCCCTATGACCACGCCCTCATCGCCGATCTGGCCCGCGCCGACGGGTCCTGACCCCACCCACCGGCCGGGCCCGGCGTGGCGAGACCCGGGCGACCAGGCCCGAGCGATGAGGCCTCGGCCGACGAGCCGAACGCGGCTGAGCGCCTGCGCCCAGGGGCACAGGTTCTAAGCTGGCGGCGGGCAACACCCCCGGCACGGGGTGAGAGGCAGGTGGGACCGACCATGATCGACTCGGAACCGGGGCGGATCCGATGATCGGGCGACGCGACCTCGATGTGCTCCAGGTGGTGACGAGCACGGCGGCGCGGGGGGCGGAGCGGTTCGCCGTCCGACTCGAAGCCGCCCTCGGCGACCGGGGGTTGCGGGTCGCCACCCGGGCCCTGTGCCCCGACCCGGCGCCCGGGATCGAGGTGGAGCCGCTCGGCCCGACCCGCCTGGGCCCGGCCACCCTGGCCGCCCTGCGGCACCAGGCCGGACGCGCCCATGTCGTGGTGGCTCACGGCTCGACCGCCCTTCCCGCCTGCGTCCTGGCCACGGCGGGGACGCGACCGCGGTTGATCTACCGGAACATCGGCGATCCCTTCCACTGGTCGACCACACGCCGGCGCCGCCTCCAAAGCCGGATACTGCTGGCCCGGGTGGACGCCGTCGTCGCCCTCACCCCGGAGACGGGCCGGCGGATCTCCCGTCTCTACCGGGTGCCGCCGGGTCGGATCCGGGCTATTCCCCGTGGTGTCGACCCGGCCGAGTTCCCCCGGCGTTCGGTCGACGATCGGCACCGGGCCCGTGAGGAGCTCGGTCTCGACCTCGACCGTCCGCTGGCTGTGTACCTGGGCGCGCTCAGCCCCGAGAAGGCCCCGGAGATGGCGATCGCGGTGGGCGCCGGCCTGGCGGAACGGGGGCGGGGCGGGGGGGGGGGGGGCGGTCGGGGGGGGGTGGGGGGCGGGGCCGGGGCGAGGGGCGGAGGGGCGGGCCGGGGGGCGGGGGGCGGCGGCGCCGG
>JBKDZN010000247.1:0-12928 GCA_047971245.1 Acidimicrobiales bacterium | reverse complement strand
AGTAGCACGGCCACCGGTTCGTCGGCACCGAGACGGAGCCGGTCGATGGGCGCGGCGTCGGCCCGGGGGGTGAGGGCGACCACCCGGAACCCGGCCTCCCGGCACGGGGCGAGACCGTCGGCCCGGCGCGACCATCGAGGAGCTGGCCGAACTGAAGCGGCTCAAACGGGAGAACGCCGAGCTGCGAAGGCCAATGACATCTTGAAGGCCGCTGCGCACTTCTTCGCGGCGGAGCTCCACCGTCGGTCGAACTAGTGACCCCGGTCATCGACGAAACACCGGGATCGCCGCTGGGCGCGTTCTGAATAGGAACAACTACTATTCTCGATCAACGCGATGCTGGGACCTCCCGGCCCTACGGAATCGAGGGAACTCGTGGTACCGAACATCAGGCGGGCAAAGCTGCTCGCACTACTGGCGGCTCTCGCTGTGCTCGCGGCCGCCTGCTCGAGCCGCGATGACGAGGAGGCTGACGCTTCGACGGCCACGGCCGAAGAGAGCGCAGACGACACCGCTGAGGACGAGGAAGACGGCGACTCCGACACCACGTCTGGCGATGACGAATCCGCCGCGGATGGCACATTGCGCGCTGCCTTCTTCGGTGCCTCGACCGAGACCCTCAACTACCTCCAGGGCCCGACGGCGCTCGACTACGTTCGGGCCAGCCTCGTCCATGCGCCCCTGTGCGAGATCGACCCTGACGCCCCAGACGGCATTTCCTACGGGGTCATCGCAGACATCGAGTTCTCAGACGACCTGTCAACCTACACCCTAGCCGTCCGTGACGACGTCAGCTTCACCGACGGCACCGCGCTAACCAGCGCCGACGTCCTCTATTCACTGCGAGCCCCGGTCCTGCTGGAGGGCCTGCCCTTCACCCAGCTCGTGACCAGGAGCTTCGACCTGGAGTCGGCGACAACCCCCGATGACACAACCGTCGTCGTGCCCACCCTGGCCCCGATTGCCGATGGCCGAGAGCTGATCTGCCAGAGCCTGTTGGCCATCCAGGATGGGACCACCGAGTTCACGGTCGACACGCCATCCACCGGCCCGTTCACCTTGGCCGCCTTCGAGCCAGGCCGGTCGACCCTCCTTGAGCGGAACCCCGACTTCTACGGTGACGCTCCTTCGCTCGAAGCGATCGAGCTGGTCTCCATCGCCGACGCCACGGCCCGGGTCAACGCCCTCGAGCAAGGCCAGGTCGACTATGTGAACGGGATCACGCCGGGACAGGCGGAGTCGCTCCAGGACGCCAATGGCATCACTGTCACGGCCAGCGATCCGCCCTTCGCCTCGTACATGCAGTTCACGATGAACGTCAACGAGCCGCCCTTCGACGACGCCCGGGTCCGGGAGGCGTTCCGGCTCGCTGTCGACCGTGAGCGGATCGTCGACATCGTCTACTTCGGGCGTGCCTTCATCGGCAACGACGTTCCTGGCCTCGGGTTCCCTTCGTACAACCCGAACCTCGACCAGCGCTCCCAGGATCTCGACCGTGCCCGTGCCCTCCTCGAGGAGGCAGGTGCCGAAGGTATGAGCATCGAGCTCACGGTCGGCCCTGAGCTGCCCGGGATGGTCGAGACCGGCACCCTGATCGTGGAGGACCTGCAGGCCATCGGGGTCGACGCAACACTCAACGAACTCCAACCGGGGCAGTTGTTCGCCGACTTCGACGCCTACCTGGCCATGCCGTTCCGGGCCGGGTACACCCCACCGGCGCTGTTCGAGCCGAACCACCGGCCCGGCGCGTTCCCCGAGGTCGATGCGCTCGTCCTCACCGCCCGCAGCGGGGCCACCGCCGAAGATCGCTTGGCTGCCTCCCACGAGGCTCAGCTCCTCCTTTGGGCCGAGGGCGATCAGATCGCACCGGTCTACGTTCCCTCGATCAGCGCGGCCAGCGACAACGTGTCGGGAATACGGGAACTGCAGTTCCCCGATCTCTCTCAGGCAACGATCGGATAGCTGGGCTGATGGCGAGCTCGGGCAACCACCTTGGTGTTGGCCGCTGGATAGGAGCGAGGGTCGTCGCTGCGGTGGCGACCCTCGCCCTGCTCACGGTCGTCGTGTTCGTGGCCACCGAGGTCCTTCCTGGTGATGCGGTCGGCATCGTGTCCGGCCCCCAGGCGACCGGTGCGGAACGGGCCGAGGTCCGCACTCAACTCGGGCTGGACCGCCCAGCACCGCAGCGCTATCTCGCATGGCTAGGTGCGGCGCTGCGCGGTGACCTCGGCACCTCTCTCGTTTCGGATCGACCGGTCTCGGAGATCCTCATCAGCAGGTTGGAGGCAGGCTCGGCCGTGTTCGTGCCGGCCGCTATAGCGCTCACGCTCCTGGCCGGCGGGCTCGGTGCTGTCGCTGGGATCAACCCCGGCGGGTGGCTCGACCGGATCCTCAGCTCATCGGCGGTCGGGTTCATCGCCGTGCCCGACTTCCTCCTGGCCACCGGCCTCCTCGTGGCTTTTACCACCTGGTGGCCTGTACTCCCGGCCGTGGCCATCATCCCCATCGGCGAGTCGCTCTGGGCCCACCCCGATCTTGCCGCGCTCCCGGTGCTGGCCCTGGTGCTCGGCGGCTTCGCCGTTGCCATGCGGCTCCTGCGGGCTTCTGTCGCCCAAGCAACCGAGGCACCGTTTGCCGAGCTCGCCAGGCTGAACGGGGTGCGCGGGCTCCGCTACGTCCGCATCGTGGTCGGCAACGCCCTGGGCCCCGGCATCCAGGCCCTGTCCATTGTGTTGGCCGGCATGCTCGGCGGGGCCGTAGTCGTCGAAACGCTGTTCAACGTGCCCGGCCTGGGTCAGGAGCTCACCCAGGCCGTGGCCAGACGTGACGTGCCACTGGTCCAAGGCCTCGCATTGGTCCTGGGCGGAGCCACGTTGACGATTTTCCTGATCGGCGACGTCATCGCTCGTCTCATCGCGGGGTCAGACCAGTGAAGATCGCTCGTTGGGTCGCCGGCTCGGTCGCTGGAGTCATCGTGCTCATCGCCCTGGCCGGGCCGTGGCTGCTCCCGGGGAGCGTCACCTCCCCGGTAAGGGGGCCGTTCGAGTCCGCCTCGTCAGAGCTGGTGCTCGGGACCGACGTGCTCGGTCGGGACGTGCTGACCCGTGTCTTGGCCGGCGGGCGCGTCCTCGTGCTGCAGGCCGTCGCCGCAACACTACTCGGCAGCTGCATCGGTATCGGGATCGGGTCCTGGTCTGGCGTGACCCGCAGGCGGAGAGTCGGCCAGGTCGTGCTCCGGATCGTCGACGCCCTGGCGTCGTTTCCGGCCCTGCTGCTGCTCCTGCTGTTCGCCGCTGCTGCCCCCGACGGCGATGTCGGCGTCTTCGTCGCCATGGCCCTGGTCAGCTCCCCCTTCGCCGTGCGCGTGAGCCATCAGCGGGTGGTGCAGCTCGCTGCCACCGACTACGCCCGCGAGGCTGAGGCACGGGGCGACGGGCTCCTCCACCGCGTCCGCTTCGACATCCTGCCGGGGCTGGCACCGGTCGCCTATGCCGACGCCGGGATCCGGTTCCTGGCCGCCATGCAGCTCGCCGGCACCGCCGGGTTCCTCGGCCTCGGTGCCGGCACTCCTTCCGCCAACTGGGGTCGGATGGTGCGCGAGAACCTGACCGGGATCTCGGCCAACCCGTTGCCCGTGCTCGTCCCGGCCGCCCTCCTGATGCTGTTGGCGCTGGGGATCTCGGCTCTCCTCGACGATGCGGCGGCGTTGCCGGCCAGTGGCGCAACCGGCGGAGCATCGTGACGCCAGCCGCCCCAGCACCGACCGCGCTGACCTCGCCGACACCGGCGGGGACAGCGGCAGGCCTCGCACTGTGCGTGACGTCGTTGTCCGTGATGCGACCGGACGGCCATTCTGTGCTCGACGGTGTCGACCTGACCGTTCCCGAAGGAACAGTGGCCGCGGTCACGGGCGAGTCGGGTTCGGGGAAGACCACCCTGCTCCACGCCCTGCTCGGGCATTTGGGGCCCGGCCTACGCCGCACCGAGGGGAGCGTCGACGTCATGGGCTGCGACCCGTTCACCCGCGCCGGCGGGCGCCAGGTGCGAGGCCGGGTGATGAGCTACCTTCCCCAAGATCCGGGGGCTGCGCTCGACCCTCGCCGCAGCGTCGGAGCCCAGCTGATCACGGCTGCCGGTGTCGCCAACCCCGGCGAGCGGCGTCGGGCACGCCGTGACCGGGTGCGAGAAGCGGCAACGACCGCAGCGTTGGATCACGACCTCCTCGATCGCCGTCCCAGCCGACTCTCCGGCGGGCAGGCTCAGCGAGCGCTGCTGGCCTGGGTGCTGGTGACCCGGCCCCAGGTGATGCTGCTCGACGAGCCGACGAGCGGGCTTGACGCCGACACGGCGAGGCGGGTCGTCGACGCCGTGACCGAACTGCCCTGGCACCCAGCCGTGCTGGTCGTCACCCACGACGTTGACCTCATCGCCCACCACTGCGACAGCGTCCTGCACCTGGCGGAGGGTCACGTGAGCCCGGTCAAGTTCGACTACTGCCCCTCTGCTTCCAAGACCGACAACGGCGCTCCGTCACCGGTGCAGGACCCAGCCCCCGAGCCTGACCGGGAATCGGAGGCCGAGCCAGGCCCGGAGACAACACCGGAACGGACCGTGGCGCTCAGTGCTGAGGGCCTCACGATCGTGCGGGGGGCGACGGCGGTGCTCCGCAACCAGTCGCTCCTAATCGAGCGGGGTGAGCTGGTGGCGCTGCGGGGCGTCTCGGGGTCGGGCAAGACGTCGCTGGCCAGGGCGCTGGCCGGGCTCACGCCGCCTGACGCCGGCCAGCTGTCAATGGCCGGCGTTGCCGTGCCGTGGGAAGCCCACGTTCGCGCCGGCCACGGGCATCCCTTCGTCGCCTACGTCGGCCAGGACGCCCGAACCGCCCTGCACCCCCGGGAGACGATCCGGCGAAGCCTGGCCCGAGCGGCCGCCGCGGCCCGACGGCGCACCGGCGCACAGCCGGAGGGTGCGAAGGCCCCCGGCGACGCCGCCTCACTCGACCTGCTCGATCGGTTCGGGCTGGCCCCCGACGTGCTCGACCGCACGCCCGACGAACTGAGCGGTGGCCAGCGGCACCGGGTGCTGCTGGCTCGGGCCCTGGCGGCGGCACCGACCGTACTCGTCTGCGACGAGACGACCGCCGCGCTGGACCATTCGACCGTTGACCAGGTGCTGGACGTGCTCGACACGCTGCGGCGCGACACCGGTCTCACCGTGCTGTTCATCACCCACCAAGATCCGGTGGCATCGCGTGCCGACCGGGTGCTCATCCTTGACGGAGGACGGCTGAGATGACCGGACATGCACTGCTCCGCCCTGTGCGGGGCCAGCTGATCCTGGCCATGGGGCTACAGGCCATGGCCGCTGCCCTCGGCCTCCTACCCCTGCTCGCCCTGGTCGCCTTCGTCAGGGCCTGGGTCGAGGATGGTGACCTGCCGGCTGCCTCGGTAGCGGTGGCGGCGGTGATCGGCACCGTCGGCAGCGGGCTGGCCGCCGTCGCGGCCAGCTGGTTGGCCCACCGGGCCGACGCCGATCTCGCTTGGTCGCTCCAGCGGCGGCTCGCCGACGTCATCCGCCGGGCGCCGCTTCCCGACGTCACCGGCCTCGGGGCCGGTCGGATCAAGAAGGTGGTGCAGGATGACACCGAGGCCACCCACTATCTCGTGGCCCACACCCTGCTTGACCTCACAGCCTTCGTCGTGACCCCAGTGGCGGGGCTGGTGGCGTTGGCGGTGATCGACTGGCGGCTGGTCCTTCCGGCGATGATCCCGCCCGCCCTCGGCTTGTGGTGGTACCTGCGTGCGCTGCGGGATTCAGGTAAGAAGTTCGCCGAGTACGGGACGGCTCAGGAGCGGATCAACGCCGCTGCGGTCGACTACGTGCACGGCCTGCCGACGGCGAAGGTCTACGGCGGTCCTGGCGGCGCGCGGTCGAGGTTCACCGAGGCCACGACGGCCTTTCACGACTTCTTCGGCGCGTGGGTCCAGAGCACGGCAACAATGACGACGGCGTCGTGGCTCGTCGTCGTCCCCGGCCTCACCACCGCCGTCTTCGTTCTGGTCGGTGCCATCGCCGTTGGCGCAGAAGCGCTTGACCCGGCCACGATCGTTGCTGTCGTACTGCTGGCGCCGGCTATCGGCGCCCCCGTCGCCGTGGTCGGCCCCCGACTGCAGGCGGTCAGGTCCGGCCTAGCCGCTTTGGGCGCGATCGACGAGGCCCTATCACAGCCCGGCCTCACCTGGGGCGGGGCAGAGCCAGGCGCGCCAGGGGGTGGCCTTGTGGCGGACGGGCTCGGCCACAGCTACGACAATGAGCGGCAGGCCTTGTCGTTGCTGTCGGTCGAGTTGCCCGAGCGCGGCCTGATTGCGGTCGTCGGCTCGTCCGGCAGCGGCAAGACCACGCTGGTCGGGCTGCTGGGGCGGTTCTTCGACCCGACCGAGGGCCGCCTCGTCCTCAACGGGGTCGACCTGCGGGAGATGGCCGAGGCTGATCTGTACGACCGGGTGAGCTTCGTCTTCCAAGACACCGAGCTACGACGGGCAACGGTCACCGACCTGCTCACGGGCGGGCGATCGGTCAGCGGGGCGCAGGTCGAGGCGGCGGCACGCGCCGCGGCCGTGCACGACGACGTCACGGCCCTGCCGAACGGCTACGACACGGTGCTCGGTGATGAAGCGGAGTTGTCTGGCGGCCAGCGCCAGCGGGTCTCGCTCGCTCGGGCCCTGGTCCGGGAGCCGGAAGTGCTGGTGCTCGACGAGACCCTTTCGGCCGTTGACCCCACCACTCGGAAGACCCTCCTGGCCACATTGCGGGGCCAGGCCGCTGAGCGCCTCGTCGTGCTCGTGACCCACCGGCTCGCGGTCGCCGCCGCTGCCGATCGCATCCTCGTGCTTGATGGAGGCCATCTCGTTGGCGACAGCGTCCACGACGACCTCATGACGAGCTGCGCGCCGTATCGGGCGCTGGCCGACGCCGAAGCGAGCGCCACGAGTGGAAAGGACACCTGATGCTCCAAACCTTGTACCGCCTCCTGCCCGATGCCGACGCCAAGCGACTACGCCAGCTAGTGACCTGGCTGACGGCGGCCGCCGTGCTCCAAGGCGTGACGCTCGGGTTCGCCGGCATCGCCATCGCCGCTGTCCTCGACAACAGGACGACGCCGGTTGGCTGGCTCGTCGCCCTGTCCGCGTCGGCCGTCGCATTTCTCGTCGTACAGTGGCTCGCCCAGCAACGGGCGTTCCACATCGGTGCTTCGACGGCTCGGACCCTGCACCTCCGGCTCGGCGACCACCTGGCGGAGCTGCCCCTCGGGTGGTTCACCCCGGCCCGCCAGGCCGAGGCCGTCGCAACCGCGACCGGGGGCGTTCCCCAGCTGATGTCGTTCCCGGCGCTACTGCTGCGACCCGCCATCACCGCGGCGGTGACGCCGCCGGCCGCCGCCGTCACCCTGGCTGTGCTCGACTGGCGCTACAGCATCGCCGTACTCGTGGCCTGTGCGGTTGCGTGGTTCGTCGCTCGCTACAGTGCACGCCTGGCTGGAACCGTTGACGAACGGCGGCACCGCACGGCCACGGAGGCCACGTCGCGGGTGCTCGAGTACGCCGATCGACAGCCGATCATCCGCACTGACGCCCGACCAGACGACGATGATCTCGGCCAGGCACTCGACGAGGTGAGACGGACCTCCCGCCGCTCGGCCGGCACCGTCATCCCCGGACTGGTGCTGTTCGGGTTCACCCTCAACGCCCTGCTGGCCATCCTCATCGGCGTCGCCGTCGTGCTGCTGGCGGTGGACGAGCCAGAGATCGGCGCCTTCGTCGGGGTCGTCGTCGTAGTGGTGCGCCTCGCCGGGGTGGCGGCGACGGGAGCGGAGCTGTCGGCGGGTCTGCGGATGCAAGCCGGGGCCCTCGAACGGTTCGCCGGTTTGGTCGACGCGCCACCGCTCCCCCAGGAGCCTAAGGCGGCCGATACCAGCGGCGAACCCGCCGGACCTATTGGCGACGAGACCCCCCTGGCCAAGCTCGACAACGTGTCGTTCGGCTATGACGGCACGCCGGTGCTGACTCAGGTGTCGATGGAGGTGCCCCGGCGGGGCGTGACGGCACTCGTTGGCCCCTCGGGCGCAGGCAAGACCACCATCGTCCGCCTACTGGCACGATTCTGGGACCCCGACGCCGGCACGATCATCCTCGACGGCGCCGACCTGCGGACCTTTCCCAGCGACGAGCTGTACGAGTATGTGGCCACGGTACTCCAGGACGACCATCTGCTCGACCGGTCGATCGGCGAGAACATCCTCCTGGGGCGCCCCGATGCGACTCCGGAGGAGGTCGACGCTGCGGTGCGCGGCGCCGGCCTGGCCGACGCGGTTGCCGATCTCCCCGCCGCCTTGAACAGTCCCGTCGGTCCTGGTGGGAGCCTCCTGTCGGGGGGGCAGCGGCAACGGGTGTACATCGCCAGGGCCTTACTCAAGGCCAGCTCCTTGACCCTGATGGACGAGGCGACGTCGGCGCTCGATCCGGCGAACGCGGGGCTCGTCCCGGCCGCGGCCCGCAAGCTGGCCACCACCGGGGCCGTGGTGGTGGTCGCCCACAACCTCGACACCGTCGCCGAAGCGGAGCAGGTGCTCGTGATCGACGACGGTGTCGTCCGGCAGCAGGGTACCCATGCCGAGCTGTCGCAGGAGCCGGGTCTGTATCAGGACCTGCTACGGGACCACCTGACGCCGACCTGAGCTCAAACCGGTCGGCGCGATGCCACCGGGGCTAGCAGGCTGGAGTGACCACGAAGGGGGCGACGCTCATCAGCTTCTCTCGGGTCTCCTCCAGCTCCCGGCTCGGGTCGGAGGCCGATACGATGCCGGCTCCGGCCCGCAACCAGGCCTGGTCTCCACGGGCCAGGATCGTGCGGAGCACCAGGGCGGCATCGAGCGACCCGTCGGCAGCAGCGGTGAGGACCGCCCCCGAGTACAGGCCACGGGGCGCCCGCTCGAGGCGACGGATGGCGTCGTAGGCTGCCGCCTTGGGGATCCCTGATGCCGTGACGGCCGGGAAGAGCGAGGCAAAGGCATCCCAGGCGCTCCTGTCGGCTCGGAGCTGGCCGGTGACCTCGGAGGCGAGGTGTTGCACCGGTCCGCGCACCAGGACGTCCATGAACGTCGACACGTTGACGGAGCCCTGGTCGCACACCGCCCCAACCTCGCCGACGGCGTGGTAGACGCTCATGGCGTGTTCGGCGATCTCCTTCAGGTCAGAGAGGAGTACGGTCCGGTTGGCGGCGTCCCGCTCGGCTCCGAGCCCGGCGGCCCGTGTCCCGGCCAGCGGTTGGGTGCGGACCAGGCCATCGGCGTTCACTTCGACCACGGTCTCGGGGCTGAACCCCGCGAGGCGCCAGCCGGCCAGCTGGAGGAGGTACGACCGAGCGGCGGGCACGCGCCTGCGGCCCTGCTGGTAGACGGACTCCAGATCGCTGGTGGCCGGCACCGGGACCGGCCGCGACAGGATCACCTTTTCGAGCCCGGTGGAGTTGATCTCGGACACCGCTTGCCCGACGGCTTGGAGGTAGTCGTCGGCACCGGCAAGGAGATCGACATCGGCCCGGATTGGGGCCGGTGGGGCCGGGCAGTCAGTGTTGAGCACCTTGGCCAGCGCTTCGGCCTGGGCTAGGTCGACGGCGCGGATCACGGCACCGTCGGCGTCGCAGCGGATCTCGACCTCCGGGACGACTAGGTGCAGCAGGGGCTCGTCGGCCCCGACCTCGGTCGGGACACCGGCCAGATACAGCGCCAGCTCGAAGGTCGCCCACCCATAGGCTCGCCAGTCAGGGATCGGGCACGAGCCCAACACGATCGGCAGCTCGCTGACCTGTGGCGTCGCGATCCCGCCATGCCAGGACGTTCGGAGCCCGTCGGCTGACAGCGTCAGCCAGGCGGCGGCGCCGATGGCGATCCTGGTTGGCCCGTGGCCCTCATAGACCACGTATGGCCGCGCGCCGGCCCAGGCAACGACGGCCGCCAGGCGATCAAGGGGATCGACGTCGACCCGCAGCTCAATTCGGTACGCGTCCTTGACGCTACTGTCAGTCATGACGTCGCCTCCTGGTGGCTCAGGACCACCGCTTCAGGGATACCAGACCCGGTAGGCGCCCCGAGCGGGCGCACCGCCATGCCGGACTCGGCGGCGATCACCATCACGCTCACGTTGTTCGACCGTCGTCCGGTCCACCCCACGTCGAGCGGGTGGTCGGCGACTTCACGACCTTGTCGTTGGCTGACTACCGGCGGGAGCGAGGAACGACGCTCACCGATGCCACCCTGGCTCTGCGCCGGCGCCTTGGCGAAGACCTCGACCACCGTGAGATCGCCCCCTCCTGGCTCCTGCGGCGGCTGGCCCAGGCCCAAGGCGCCCTGCAGCCCATGCCGGTGGTCTTCACCAGTGCGATCGGCATCGGTGATGGGGTGTCGATGGACCGCTCGTCCGGGTTCCCCCAACCGGTGTGGGGTATTTCCCAGTCACCCCAGGTGTGCCTCGACAACCAGGTGCTCCCGGCCAACGACGGCTTGCAGATCACCTGGGACGCGGCAGACGAGTTGCTGCGGGACGGCGTTCTCGACGTCATGTACGAGGCGTACCTCGACCTGCTCACACAGTTCGCCGATGGGGGATGGGGTACCGAGCCGCCCCGAGTCCTGCCACCGGCCCAGCGCGTGATTCGGGATCGGGTGTCTGACACCGGTCCGGGTGATGCGCCGGCAACGCTCCATGCCGCCCTGCTCCACCAGGCCGAGACGGACCCGGCCGCACCGGCGCTGGTCGCCGAAGCAGAGTCCGGCCCTTGTCGACTCACTCGCGGTGAGCTGGTGATCGAGGCCTTGCGGTGGGCGACGGCGCTCCAGGCCGCCGGGGTCAAACCCGGTGATATTGTGGCTGTCACGCTCCCAAAGAGTGTCGACCAGGTGGCGGCCACAATTGGGGTGCTGTGCGCCGGGGCCACCTACGCGCCGGCCGGCGTCGACCAACCGCACGCCCGTCGAGCGGCCATGCACGAGGTCGCAGGGGTCAGCCACCTTGTGGCACAGCCGGGCACCGACTCGCTGGGGGCTCTCCTCGTCACCCCCGACGACACCGCTCAGTATGAGCCTGCCGCGGGCGCCGTGCCGGTGGACCCAGAGTCATTGGCCTATGTGATCTTCACCTCAGGGTCCACAGGGGCGCCGAAGGGTGTCGAAGTGACCCACGACGCGGCGGCAAACACCTGTCTTGATGTTCTCGACCGGTTCGGTGTTGGCACGTCCGACCGGGTGCTCGGCCTGTCGGCATTGGACTTCGACCTGTCGGTGTTCGACCTGTTCGGGGTGTTGGGCGCCGGTGGGGTGCTCGTCGTGCCGAGCGAGGACGATCGTCGCGACCCGGGGCGCTGGCTCGATCTCGTTGCCGCCAACGGCGTCACCGTGTGGAACACGGTGCCGGCGCTGCTCGACCTCCTGCTGCTTCAGGCCGGGACGTCTCGCCGGGCCGAGACGATTCGGCTGGCCCTTGTCTCGGGTGATTGGGTCGGGCTGGATCTGCCGGAGCGGCTCCGCCAGGCCACGGTCGGCGGCGGGGGTTCCCCCGGGCGGTTGGTGGCGCTTGGTGGCGCGACGGAGGCGGCGATCTGGTCGAACTGGTGCGAGGTCGACGAAGTGCCAGCCGACTGGACGTCGATTCCCTACGGCCGGCCCCTTGGCGCTCAGCACTATCGGGTTGTCGACGAGGCCGGGCGGGACGCTCCCGACTGGGTTCCGGGGGAGCTCTGGATCGGCGGCCGGGGCGTTGCTCGAGGCTATCGACACGACCCCGACCGCACTGCCGAGCGCTTCGTCGCCGATGCAAGTGACCGGTGGTACCGGACCGGGGATTTGGGTCGGTACTGGCCTGACGGGACGCTGGAGTTCCTGGGGCGAACCGATCATCAGGTCAAAGTTGGTGGTCATCGCCTGGAGCTCGGCGAGGTCGAGAGCGCCCTGGAGTCTCTGCCACTGGTGACGCGTGCGGTCGTCGTTGCGCCGGGTGAGCGCAACCGGCGAACGCTGCACGCCACCATCGAGGTCGACGCCGAGGCCGAGATCGGGCCGGGTGCCGTGCGCCAGCTCCTGGCGAAGCGGCTTCCGGCCTATGCGATCCCTGGTCGCATCACCGTGGTCGAGCGTCTGCCGCTGACAGCGAACGGCAAGATCGATCGGGCGGCCCTGATGGCCACCGCCGTCGGAGTCGATGAGGACCGAACGGGCCGGGGACAACCGCCATCAGGGCCGGTTGAGGAGGCTGTGGCCGCCCTGTGGTCGGAGGTCCTCGATGCACCTGTGGCCGACCGTGGCAGCAGCTTCTTCAGCCTCGGCGGCGACAGCTTGGGGGCCTTGCGGCTGGCGACATTGCTGCGGGACCGGCTTGGCGTCGAAGTGACGGTGCGTGATCTCCTTGCTGAGCCGACGGTCGAGGCCGTGAGCGCGCTGGCGGTGGCGAATGGCGCCACCACCGACGACTACGAGACCGGCACCCTCTGAACCCCAACCCCGGGCGCGCATCCGGTGCGCGGCATGGTGTCTCGGCCGCTTCATGCGTGTGTGGAGGGTCATCCGTCGGCGTCTACAGTCAGGGCGCCGGAGGGGCAGGCGCGAACGGCGTTCCGGAGAGCCTCAGCCAGCCGTTCGGCGTCCGGGCCTTCCTCGGGTATCGCATCACGCAACACGACGATCTGGCCGAGCTCCTCGTCTTGATCGAACAGCTCAGGCGCCCATCTGACGCACTGGCCGGACCCGATGCACCCGCCTCGATCGCCGGTAATTCGCATGGCCCCCCTTTTTGAGAACGGATCTCAGTGAGAGGGTACCGTCGTGGGTCCGCAACTCGGCGGTCACCCTCCAGACGGACCGGTCCGCGCCTGCCCGATG
>JBKDZN010000246.1:0-10053 GCA_047971245.1 Acidimicrobiales bacterium | reverse complement strand
CGGGTACGTCTCGTCCCCGCCGCGTGAGTCGGCCACCGTCGGCCCCCTGATCCGGTCCCGGCGGCCCCGAACCGGTGCCCGGCCCCGGCGTGGGGTCGACAGCGGCCCCGACCGCCGGTGCTACCCTGCGTGCTCCCGACCGCTCAGGGGCCCCGAGTGGTCGGGCCGGCCCGACCGCCGGTGGAAAAGGGTGTGATGCGTAGCTTGGATTGGGTGGACGGCGCCGTCGAACTGGTCGATCAGACCCGGCTGCCCCACGACACGGTCACCCTCCGGATCGGGACCGTGGCCGAACTGGTCGCGGCCATCCAGCGGCTGTCGGTCCGGGGCGCCCCGGCGCTCGGCGTGGCCGGCGCCTACGGGGTGGTGCTGGCCAGCGCCGCCCACCCTCCCGACGGCGACCGGGCCGGGTTCGAGGCGGCCGTGGCGTCGCTGCGGGACGCCCGGCCCACCGCGGTCAATCTGGCCCGAATGGTCGACCGGGTGGCCGAGGTGGCCCGGACCGAACCCGATCGGGTGCTGGCCGCGGCGCACCGCGTCCGCGACGAGGAGCTGGCCGCCTCGCTGGCGATGGGCGAGCGGGGGGCCGACCTGATCGCGACCCTGGTCGGTGACCGGCCGGTCACGGTCATGACGATCTGCAACACCGGCGGGCTGGCCGCGGTCGAGCGGGGCACCGCCCTGGCCGTCGTCCAGACCCTCCACGAGCGCGGTCGCCTGGTGGAGGCCCTGCCCCTGGAGACCCGGCCCCTGCTCCAGGGGGCCCGGCTCACCACCTGGGAGCTCGACCGGATGGGCGCCCCTCATCGCCTCCTGGTCGACTCGGCCGGTCCGTTCCTGCTGGCCCGCGGCGCCGCCGATGTGGTGCTCATCGGTGCCGACCGGATCGCCGCCAACGGTGACACGGCCAACAAGATCGGCAGCTACAGCCTCGCCCTGGGCGCGGCCCGGGCCGGGGTGCCGTTCATCGTGGTCGCCCCCACCTCCACGGTCGATCCGGCCACCCCCGACGGCACCGCCATCGACATCGAGGACCGGGGCCGGGCCGAGGTGATCACCGCGGCGGGTCGGGCCACCGCCCCGCCCGACACCGCGGCCCTCAACCCGGCCTTCGACGTCACCCCGGTGGAGCTGATCACCGCCCTGGTCACCGAGGACGCGGTGATCCGCTTCGATCAGGGTGACCGCATCGACGCCACCGCTCACGGCGGGGCCGGGGTCGGCGACGGGACCGCTCGGTGAGGGGCGACCCGTGACCGGCCCGGCGGCGGTACGCCTCGAGGCCGACATGGTCGTCACCGGCGACGACACCCGCCCGGTCATCCCCGGTGGCGTGGTGGAGATCGGTGGCGACGGCCGGATCGCTGCCGTGGGCACCCGGGACGAGCTCGGTGTCGGCCCCGCCCCACGCCGGGTGGGCGGCCTGCTCATGCCGGGCCTGGTCAACACCCACGCCCATACCCCGATGACCCTGGTGCGATCGGCTGGTGACGGTCTCACCCTGCAGCAGTGGCTGACCGACGCCGTCTGGCCGCTCGAATCCCGGATGAGCCCGGAGGACAGCCGGGCCGGGATGCGGCTCGGCTCGATGGAGATGCTGCTCGCCGGGGTGACCACGAGCTGTGAGATGTACCGCCACGAGGAGATGGTGGTGGCGGCCGCCCGGGAGACCGGCGCCCGCCTGGTCATCACCCCGGGGGTGATCGCCGGACTGTCCGACGACGCCGACCTGGCCCGTCGCGGCGGCGCCCTCGACCCCGTCCCCCACGCCGACAACCCACCGCACGAGGGGATCAACGGCGGCTCCGCCCCCCGTACCCGCTACGCCCTGTCCCCCCGGCTGTGCGGCGAGATCGCGGCCCGGGCCCGGGCCGCCGGCAGCTTCGTCCACATCCACCTGGAGGAGACCCGTCAGGAGCGGGAACTGATCCTGGAACGGTGGGGCACCTCGGCCACCACCCTGCTGGCCGAGGCCGGGGTGTTCGACGGCCCCACCCTGCTGGCCCACGGGGTCTGGCTCGACGACGCCGACCTGGCCCTGCTGGGTGGTACCCGGGCCGCGGTGGCCCACTGCCCCCAGTCGAACCTCAAGCTGGGTTCGGGGATCGCCCGGGTGGCGGCCATGCGCGAGGCGGGCATCACGGTGGGAATCGGGACCGACGGCCCGGCGTCCAACGACAACCTGGATCTCTGGGAGGAGCTGCGGCTCACCCCGCTCCTGGCCCGGGGAACAGCGCATGACCCCCGCGCCATGCCGGCCGAGGTCGCCCTCCGCCTGGCCACCGCGGACGGTGCCGCCGCGGTCGGCCTCGACGATGTCGGGGTGCTGCGGGCCGGCGCCTGGGCCGACCTGATCCGCCTCGATCTCGATCATCCGTCCTTCTGCCCGTTCGTGGAGGACCGGTTGCTCACCCAACTGGTCTTCTCCGGCTGTGCCCAGGCGGTCACCGATGTGTGGGTGGGCGGCCGGGCCGTGGTCGTCGACGGTGAGATCACCACCGTCGACCGGCACGAGGTGATGGCCGACGCCGGGCAACGGGCCGCCGGCCTGGCCCGACGGATGTGACCGTCGTGGGCGTCGGCCGGTCGTGCCGGTGGCACATGATGGGTGGTGTTGTGACCGCTGTGTTGCGGGTGAGTGGCGGTCGCGCCGCCCGCGGAGCCGTGGGTTAGGCTCCAGCGATCCGTGTTCCTCCGGGAGGATGTCATGCGCAAAAACCTGTTGGTGCTGCTCAGCTTGCTGGCAGCAGTGGGTCTGGTGGCCGGAGCGTGTTCCGACGACAGCTCGACCACCGAGGCCGACGGTTCCGACACGACCACCGCCGAGGACGGCGGCTCCGACGAGTCGACCACCACGGTGGCCACCGGGGGCGACGCCGACTGCGCGGCCGCGGACGTGGTCTGCATCGGTCTGGTCACCGACGTCGGCAAGGTGGACGACACGTCGTTCAACCAGGCGGCGTTGGAGGGTGTCCAGGGCCTCGGCTCCGATCTCGACGCCCAGGTCGACTACATCGAGACCACCGACTCGACCGACTACGCGGCCAACATCAACACCTTCGTCGAGCAGGACTACGACATCCTGGTCACCGTCGGGTTCGCCCTGGCCGAGGCCACGAACGCCGCGGCCGCGGAGAACCCGGACACCCTCTTCATCGGGGTCGACCAGTTCCAGTCCGAAACCATCGACAATGTCGCCGGCCTCGTGTTCCCCGAGGACCAGGCCGGATTCCTGGCCGGCGCCCTCGCCGGTCTGATGACCGAGTCGGACGTGGTCGCCCAGGTGTTGGGCACCAACCTCGTTCCCCCGGTCGTCGCCTTCGGGACCGGGTTCGAGAGCGGGGTGGCCTACACCAATCCCGACGCCGAGGTGATCACCACCTACCATCCCGGTGGGATGGACACGGCGTTCGATGATCCCGACTGGGGAGCCACGACCGCCCGCCAGGCCATCGACAACGGGGCCGACGTGGTGTTCGGGGCCGGCGGCAAGACCGGCAACGGCGCCCTGGCCGAGGTGGCCCGCGAGAACGGGGACGCCTACTGCATCGGTGTCGACTCCGACCAGTGGGAGACCGTGCCCGAAGCCCACCCGTGCCTGGTGACCAGCGCCATGAAGCTCATCACCCAGGGCGTGATCGACATCGGCGACGCCTGGAGCACCGACGAGGCCCCCAGTGGGAACTTCATCGGCGCCGTCGGTCTCGCCCCGTACCACGACTTCGATTCCATCGTCCCCGACGAGGTCAAGACCGAGATCGATGAGCTGACCCCGCAGGTCCTCGCCGGCGAGGTCGACACCGGCTACACCCCGGGCTGACCCGACCGATGGCTGTGTCCCGGTTCCCGGCTCCGACCGGGAACCGGGACACGATTCCGGTGATCGAGGGACGTGACCATGTGGGCTGAACGACTGAGGCCGGCGCTGGTACCGCTGATCGCGGTGGCGCTGGGCCTGGTGCTGGGCGCGGTCCTGATCCTGGTCGCCACCGGCGACAGCCCGTTCACCGCCTACAAGGCCATGTTTGACGGGTCTCTGGGGAGTGTGAGCGCCCTGCGCCGCACCCTGGAGAAGGCCACCCCCCTCATTCTCGGTGGCCTGGCCGTCGCGTTCGCCTTCAAAGCCGGCCTGTTCAACATCGGCGGTCAGGGGCAGCTCCTGGTGGGCGCGGCCGTGGCCGGCTGGGTCGGGTACCGGTTCGATCTGCCCGCCCTCATCCACATCCCGTTCGCCCTGATCCTCGGAGGCCTGGCCGCCTCCACCCTCGGCGCCCTGGCCGGTCTGCTCAAGGCGACACGGGGGACCCACGAGGTGATCACCACGATCATGCTGAACTTCGTGGCCGCCAACCTGACCGACTGGTTGGTGAGCCCGTCGGGCCCGTGGACCGACCCCGACGGGGGCGCCATCGCCCGATCCCCGCTCATCCTGCCCTCGGCCGACCTGCCCCGGATCGGTGGCCTGCCCACCGGGTTCCTGGTTGCCGCCGCGGTGGCCATTGCCGTGTGGTGGCTGATCGGTCGCTCCACCCTCGGTTTCGAGATCCGGACCGTGGGCGCGAACAGCCACGCCGCCACCTACGCGGGGATCAGCGTGGCCCGGATCATGATCCTCGCCATGGCCATCTCGGCCTTTCTGGCCGGCCTGGGTGGTGCGGTCCAGACCCTCGGCGTCAACGGCCGGTTCGAACCGGGATTCAACGCCGGTCTCGGTTTCGACGGGATCACCATCGCCCTGCTGGCCCGGACCAACCCGCTGGCGGTGATCCCGGCCGCGGTGCTCATCGGGGCGATGGACGCCGGGTCCACCCTGATGCAGTCCCGCACCGACGTGCAGCCCGAGATCATCAGCGTCATCCAGGCGTTCATCCTGTTCTTCGTGGCCGCCCCGAGCGTGGTGGGCTGGCTCATCCGCTCCCGGGGCGAGGAAGACGACACCACCGCCCTGGCCACCGGATGGGGGTCGGCATGAGCGACGATCTGATCGGGACCGGCACCGACCCCGACGCCCCGCCCCGTGCCGTGGGCGCCGCCACCGCGCCGGCGGGAAGCCCCGGGGCCCGGTGGCCGATCGAGCCCCGGCTGGTCATCGGGATCGCCGTCGTCGTGGTGGCCCTGGTGGCCGCCTACCTGTGGGATTCGACCCAGACCACCGCCGTGGTCGCCCGTTCGGTACGGGAGGCCACCCCCCTCATCCTCGGGGCCCTGTGCGGGCTGATCGGCGAACGCTCCGGCATCGTCAACATCGGGATCGAGGGCCAGCTCCTCCTCGGGGCGTTCAGCGGGTTCATGGCCGCCTCCTACACCGAGAGCCTGTGGGTGGGCCTGGCCGCGGCCATCATCGCCACCTCCCTGTCCGGCCTGTTCCTGGCCTGGACGGCCAACGCCCTGCGCATGGACCAGATCATCGCCGGCACGATCCTCAACATGTTCGCCGCCGGGCTGACGAGCTTCCTGTACGTATCGGGTCGGACGATGCCGAACATCCCCACCCTGTCCATCCCCGGCTTGGAGGACCTGCCCCTCATCGGGCGGGCCCTGTTCGACCAGGGGCCGCTCACCTATGTGGCCCTGGCCATGGTCCTGGTGGTCCACGTGGCCCTGTTCCACACCCGTTGGGGTCTGCGGACCCGGGCAATCGGTGAACACCCGAGCGCGGCGGACTATGTGGGGGTCCGGGTCCTGCGGTTGCGGTACGTCAACCTGGCTCTGGCCGGTGCCCTGGCCGGTCTGGCCGGTATGGCCCTGCTCCAATCGGCGGGGGCATTCAACCGGGGGATGAGCGGGGGGCGGGGATTCATCGCCCTTGCCGTCATGATCTTCGGCCGCTGGCGTCCGGGTGGGGTGTTGGCCGCCGCCCTGCTGCTCGGCCTGTTCAACGGCATCCAGGCCCAGCTCCAGTTCCGGGGGACGTTCGACATCCCGCCCCAGTTCATCGGGATGATCCCCTTCGTGCTCACCATCGTCGTCCTGGCCGTGGCCGGGGTCCGGGCCCGGCCCCCCGCCGCGGCCGGCCCGCCCTCCCATCCCGAATGAGCGCCGCCGCACCACTGCTCGAGGTCCGGGGCCTGACCAAGCGGTTCGGCTCGTTGGTGGCCAACGACCAGGTCGATCTGGTGCTCCGGGAGGGCGAGATCCTCGGCCTGCTCGGTGAGAACGGGGCCGGGAAGTCGACCCTGGTCAAGATGCTGTTCGGCATCCACCAGCCCGACGGTGGGGAGATGCGGTTCCGGGGGGAGCCGATCACCCCGGCCCGCCCGGGTGACGCCATTGCGCTGGGGATCGGCATGGTCCACCAGCACTTCCAGCTGGTGGGGCCGCTCACCGTGGCGGAGAACATCGCCCTCGGTCACGAGCCGGTCCGGGGCGGCCTGTTCGACCGTCGCCGGGCCGAACAGCGGGTGTGTGACATTTCCGAACAGTACGGCCTGGCGGTCCGGCCCGACGATGTGGTCGAGGAGCTGCCGGTCGGCTTCCAGCAGCGGGTCGAGATCCTCAAGGCACTGAACCGTGGCTGCGAGCTGCTGATCCTCGACGAACCGACCGCTGTCCTGACCCCGCAGGAAACCGATGAGCTGCTGGTCATCCTGCGCGACCTCGCCTCGGCCGGGGTCGGGGTCATCCTGATCACCCACAAGTTGCGGGAGATCCTGGCCGTGACCGACCGGGTCACGGTGCTGCGCCGCGGCAGGTCGGTCGGGTCGCTGCCCACCACGGAGGCCACCACCGCCGGCCTGGCCGAGCTGATGGTGGGCCGCGCCGTCGTCCTCCAGGTCGACAAGGCCCCGGCTTCCCCCGGGGCCGTCGTCCTCGACGTCGACGACCTGGTGGTGGCCGGGAGCCGGCACATCATGGTCGACGGGGCCGGGTTCCAGGTCCGGTCGGGCGAGATCCTCGGGATCGCCGGGGTCGAGGGCAACGGTCAGCGGGAGCTGGTGGAGGCCATCACCGGTATCCGACCGGCGACCGGCGGCCGGGTGACCATTTCGGGTCGAGCGGTCACCGCCGATCCCCGGGCGACCCGGGCCCTCGGCCTGTCCTACATCCCCGAGGACCGGGAGAAGGACGGCCTGGTCGGGGTGTATTCGATCGCCGACAATCTGGTGCTCACCGACTACTTCGAGGCCCCGTTCGCCCGGCACGGCACCCGCAACCCGGGGGCGATCGACGCCCAGGCCACCGAACTCGTCGACCGGTTCGACATCCGCCCCACCGGCATCCACGCCCCGGTGCGCTCGTTGTCGGGCGGGAACAAGCAGACGGTGAGCGTGGCCCGGGAGCTGAGGGAACACACCGATCTGGTGGTGGCGTCCCAGCCCACCCGGGGGGTCGACGTGGGTTCGATCGAGTTCATCCACTCCCAGCTGGTGGCCGCCCGTGATCAGGGGTCGGCGGTGCTGCTGGTCTCGGCCGAACTCGACGAGATCTTCGCCCTGGCCGATCGGATCGCGGTCCTGTTCCGGGGACGGATCGTGGGCATCGTCCGGCCCGACGAGGTCAACCGTGAGACCATCGGTGTCATGATGGCCGGCGGGTCCCTCCCCGGCGGACCCCCGACCGACGACGAGGTCCGATGATCGATCTGACCGGCACGGTCGCCGTGGTCACCGGCGCCGGAGGCGGTATCGGGGCCGGGATCGCCCGGGCGTTCCACCGGGCCGGCGCCGCGGTGGTGGCCGGGTACCGGACCACGGCCCCGACCGCCCCCGACGCCGCCCGGGAACGCTGGTCGGCGGTGGCCGCCGACCTGACCGAAACCGGCCCCGCCGAGGGGCCCGATGCCCTGGTGGACGCGGCCCTCGACCGGTTCGGGCGCATCGACGCGCTGATCAACAACGCCGGTCGCCAGGACCTGGCCGTGCTCGACTCGATGAGCGACGCCGAGTTCGCGGCCATGATCGAGACCAACCTCACCGCCGTCCACCGCCTCACCCAGCGCACCGCGTCCGCCATGCGGGCGCCCGAGGGGGCTGGGTCCGCCATGCGGGCGTCCGGGGGCGGGAGCATCGTGCACATCGCCTCGATCGAGGGGGCCACCCCGGCCCGGGGCCACGCCCATTATGCGGTGGCCAAGGCGGGGTTGATCATGCACGCCCGGGCGGCTGCGTTGGAGCTGGGACCGCACGGGATCCGGGTCAACACGGTGTCACCGGGGCTGATCGACCGTCCGGGTTTGGCCGAGGACTGGCCCGACGGGGTGGCCCGTTGGCGGCGGGCGGCCCCACTCGGCCGGTTGGGCACCCCCGACGATGTGGCCTCGGCCTGCTTGTTCCTGTGCTCGCCGCTGGCCGGCTGGGTGACCGGGGTCGACCTGGTGGTCGATGGTGGGGTGACCACTCACCCGCATTGGTGATCCTGCCCCGGCAGCCCCGGTCGTGCGGACTAGCGTGATCCTGATGTTGGACGTGCTCGACAACGTGTTGACCTGGCTCGACTCGTTCTCAGGTAGCCCCTGGTTCTACCTGGTGATCTTTCTCATCGCCACGATCGATTCCTTCTTCCCGGTGGTGCCCAGCGAGACGACGGTGATTCTGGGTGGCCTGGCGGCCGGTCAGGGTGAGTTGAGCATCGGTCTGGTGATCCTGATCGGGGCTGCGGGCGCCTTCCTGGGTGATGGGATCGCCTACTGGTTGGGCAGCCGGTTCGGGCCGACGGTGTCGCGCTGGCTGTTCCGGGGGGAGAAGGGCCCGGACCGGCTCCGGCGGGCGGGTGACCAGATCCGCCGACGGGGCGGGCTGTTGCTGATCACCGCCCGGTTCATCCCGGGTGGTCGCACCGCCCTCACGTTCTCCTGTGGCCTCACCGGGCAGCCGTATCTGGCCTGGTTCTTCCGGTGGGACGCGGTGGCCGCCCTGCTGTGGGCGGCGTACGCCGGGTCGCTCGGGTACTACTTCGGGGACCGGTTCAAGGACGACCACACCACGGCGTTCCTGTACGCCTTCGGTACGGCCCTGTCGATCACGGCCCTGATCGAAGCGGTGCGCTACGCCCGGCACAAGTGGTTCGGCGGTCCCGCCGATGACCTCACCCTGATCGAGCGGTCGGTGGGGGTGGCGTCCGGGTCAGAATCGGGAGCGGACGGTCCACAGATCGGGGAAGGCCGGTCGGAACAGGGTTGACCGCAGGTATTCGACGCCCTCGGAGCCACCGGTACCCCGCTTGGTGCCGATGGTGCGCTGGACCATCATCACGTGCCGGTAGCGCCATTCCTGCAGGCCTTCGTCGAGGTCGGTGAGCGATTCGCAGAGCCGGGCCGGTCCCCGGTCCTCCCGGTAGACGGTGACCAGCACGTCCTGGACCTCGGGGGAGGACGGGGTGGGCAGGGTGACGTCGCGGTCGAGGATCTCGACGGGGACGGGGTAGCCGAGCCGGGCCAGGTACCCCATGAACGCGTCCCACAGGGACGGTGACCGGTAGCGGCGAACCAGTCTCGGTCCGCTGGGTTCGCCGGCCAGGCGTTCCAGGTGGAGCGGTGACTTGAGCCCGAGCAGGAATTCGAGCTCCCGGAACTGGACCGACTGGAATCCGCTCGACGAGGCGAGGAACGAACGGAACGAGTCGAACTCGAGCGGGGTCATGGTCTCCAACACGTCGAGCTGGGCGACCAGGGTCTTGAAGATCTTCAGTACCCGTTTCAGCTGGTGACCGCTGAGGTCGGGCTGGTCGGTGTCGAGCAGTTCCACCAACTGGTCGAGCTCGTGGAGGACCTCCTTGAACCACAGCTCGTACACCTGGTGGATGAAGATGAAGAGCAGCTCGTCGGGCTCGACCGGCGTCGACTGGGGTGTCTGCAGTGACAACAGCTCCTCGAGGCGGAGGTAGCGGCCGTAGGTGAGGTCATGGGCCGGAGGGTCGGGGACGGTGGTCATGGTCGGCTCCTCGGGCTGGGGTCGGTGGGTCACGGGGGGATCGGGTCGGGTCACTCCCACTCCGGGAGGGGGCCGAGCGCCTCGACCGCGGTCCCGACCCGGTCGAGGTCGATGTCGTCGAGGCGCTCGGCCCCGGCGACGGCGTCGGTGTACAGGTCGGCCTGGCGTCGGGCCCGGGCCCGGA
>JBKDZN010000245.1:0-2462 GCA_047971245.1 Acidimicrobiales bacterium | reverse complement strand
CGACCACCGACGCCGAGGGCAACCCCCGACCGCGCCGGGGCAACCCGCTGGTGGAGATCGCCGACAGCATCCGCTACGTGAAGGCCGAACCCAAGCTGCGCCGGCTGGTGGTGGTGTCGTTCTTCGTCATCATGTTCGGGTTCAACTACGTGGCCTTCCTCCCGTCGTTGGTGATGGACACCTTCGGCCAGACCGAGACCTTCGTCGGTCTGGCCATGATGGCGGCCGCCATCGGTGCGGTGGCCACCGCCATCCCCACCGCCAAGCTGGCCGACGGGCCACGGGCCCAGGGTCTGATGGACGCGGCCGGTTACCTGTTCGGCGCCGCCGTCCTCGCCCTGGCCTTCGCCCCCAACTTCCTGGTGGCGTTCGGGGTCCTGATGGTGGTGGGTGGTGCCACCGCCATGTTCCAGTCGCTGTCCAACACCCTGGCCCTCACCCGGGCCACCGACGCCGTTCAGGGCCGGGTGCAGTCCCTGCTGATGTTGTCGTTCGCCGGGTTCGGGATCGCGGCGGGCCCCCTCGGCGTGCTGGCCGAGGTCCTCGGGCGGCGTCAGGCCATCGCCGTGATGGGCGTCGTGGTGCTGATCTCCATGGCCATCTACCGGGTCTTCGAACAACGGGGCGCCCGCAACGGCGAGACGATCACCTCCACCGTCGCGGTGGCTGCACCGGAACCGGTGAGCGTCGGCGGCTGACCCGGCCGCCGACGAGCGGCTGACCGGCCCGGCCGGTCGACCCCCGGTCGGAACCGGGGAGCCGGCTACCGCCAGCGCAGTCGGGACCCTCCGAACAGGGCCGTACCGCCGATCAGAGCGATGAGCCCGACCAGGAGCAGGCCAGCCGACCGACCGCCCGTGGCCGGGAGCTGGGGCTCGGCGGGACCGGTGGGTGGGGCGGTCGTGGAGGTGGTCGAGGTCGTGGGCGCCATCGGGGTGGCCGCCGCGGATGCCACTGACGCCGCCCCGGAGCCGGCACCGTTGGTGGCCACCACGGAGAACGTGTAGGCCGTGCCGTTGGTCAGCCCGGTGATCACGCACGAGGTGGCCGGGGCGTCCAACGCGCACGTCGCCCCACCCGGCTCGGCGGTGACGGTGTAGCTGGTGATCGGGGATCCGCCGTCGTCGGCCGGGGGGTTCCAGCTGATGGTGGCGGATCCGTCACCGGCCACAGCCGCCACGTCGGTGGGCGCCCCGGGGGCGCCGACACTGGTGGTGAACGAGGCGATCTCGCCCACGGTCGTGAGGTCGCCGTCGTCGGCGGTCGTCCGGTAGTAGTAGGTCGTGTTGGCGGTCAGGCCGGTGATCTCGCCCGACACCGCCGTGTCGGCCGAGCCGGTGACCGATGCGGGTGACAGGGTGGCCTGCCCCAGCGCCGACGCCAGGGTCGGGCTGGTGCTGTACTCGATGGTGACGCCCGAAGGAACACCGTTGGCGTTGACCGTGCTGTGCACGGTGGCCGACGTCGGTGTCACGGTCGGCACCGACGCCTCGGTGAGCACCGCCGGACCGATCGCCGTGATGGTGACCTGGCCGTCGACGCCATCACCATTGGCGACCCCGACGGTGCCGCCGGCCCCCGGCCCCGAGGACACCGCGGCGAAGGTCGGGGTACCGATGACGTACGACGCGTGCACCGTGCTGCCCCCGCCGCCGCCGGCCCCGGCGACCGTGTCGCCGGGCGCGGTTCCGCCGCCGCCACCACCCCCGTAGCCACCGCCCCCGCCGCCGCCGGCCACGATGTCGACGCCGACGCCGCCGCCGTCACCCCCCGGGGAGAAGCCGGCCCCGCCCGGGTGGACCGTCGAACCGCTGCCGGCGCCGTCTCCTCCACCACCACCGGACGTGGATGATGCCCCGGCCGATCCCGACGTGCTGACCGGGCACGAGCTCCCCATGACCCCGGCCGTGCCACCGTCGCCGGTGCCGGTGGTGTTGCCCCCACCCCCACTGCCCAGATCGTCGCACAGGGTGTAGAGGGGGCCACCGTCGTCGCCGGCTCCCCCGGGCAACCCGGCGCTCCCGGCCCGCTCGCTGTAGCCGTGGCCGCCACCGCCGCCCGCCTCAACCAGCAGGGTCAGTCCGTCGAGCACGGCGGAGCTGCCGCCACCGCCGGCGCCGCCGAAGGACTCGGGCGCACCGGCCCCGTGCTGGCCGATCACCACGCTCAGGCTGTGACCGGCCGTGGCCCGGATCCTGGTGGTGACCCGGCCGCCGAACCCACCCGGCTCGTACGAGGCGCCACCACCGGCCCCGATGGCCTCGACCAGGAGGGTGACCGTGGCCCCGGCCGGTCCGGGCACGACGAAGCTGCCGTCGGCGGTGAAGGTCTGGGCCGCCGCCGGTAGGGCGGTGCCGACCATCGTCGCCGCCGCGATCGCGGTCGACGACACCACCGCAGTGGAGGCCCGCACCAGGCGCCGCCGCAGGGTGCTCGGGGCGTGGCGGACGTCCGGAGAGGAA
>JBKDZN010000244.1:0-22088 GCA_047971245.1 Acidimicrobiales bacterium | reverse complement strand
GGCGGGCCGCCTGGCGGCCCACGGCGGCGGCGTCACCCGGGCCGAGCACGGAGGCCATGACGGGCAGGATCGTGCGGATGTACGCGGTGGCGTAGTTGCGGTCGACCTTGGCCAGACGATCGGCCGGCCAGGAGGGGAGCGGCAGGTCGACCGGTGGGTTCGGGGGCCGCTCACCGGGCCGGAACCGGACCCGGTCGGCCTCGTCGAGGGGGTGGTCCTCCTCGACGTAGTAGCCCTCGAGGCCGGGCTGGCCGTCGGTGGTCTGCATCGTGCACACGAACCCGAGACGGTCGTTGCCCAGCGACTGGCCGTTGTGGCCGTGCCAGCCGTGCAGCATGGCCCGGGCCACCTCGGTGGGGATCCCGCACACGGCGGTGCCGTCGAAGATCCAGCGGGGTGGGGTGTATCGCACCCACGACCTGTTGTCGGACTCGGGAATCCACACCACACCGACCCCGCCGAGGGCGTTCGACAGCACGTGGTACTGGGCGCAGGCCACCGCCGGCGGCAGATCCGTCAGGCCCAGCTTGGCCAGCCCGGGGAGGAACAACTCCAGGTGCTGGGATCGGAAGGTGCGGAACAGGACCTCGGCCGCCCGGTCCGTGCCCTGCCGGGTCACGAGCGCCAGGACCAGTCCGGTCAGGTACCGGTGGTAGAGCTCCCCCACTGCGGTCCACACCGCCGGAAGGTCGGTGGACACCGGCTGGGGTTCCCCGGTGGGAGGGGTCGGGGACGGGGTCGGGATGGTCACGGCGCCGAGGGTATGGCGGACCGCCGGGTCCGGTCGAGCCCCGGACCGGACCAAGGCTCAGGCGCCGGTGCCGGTCGGCTCGGTACGGCTGGTGGAGCCGTCGCGGTCGGCCGCGGTCGCCCCGGCGGAATCGGCCTTCTTCTCGCGCAGCAGGACCTCCTGGGCCACGGTGGCGATCTGGGTGCCGTCATGGGTGAACAGGTTGCCCACCGTCATGCCCCGGGCGCCGCGCAGCCCGTGGCAGTCCCACTCGTAGAGGTGCCACTCGTCGGCCCGAGCGGGGCGGTGGAACCACATGGCGTGATCGAGGCTGGCCCCCATGAACCGCTCGTTGTGCTGGTCCTGCGGGACCTGGAGCGGATGGATGCTCCGGGCGGCGGAGAACTGGATCGAATCGGAGGTGAAGGCGAGGCCGCAGGCGTGGAGGAGGGGATCGTCGGGGAGCGGGTCGACGATCTTGACCCAGCCCATCGACTGCCCGGCACCCGGATACGAGATCAGGGGTCGGCGTTCCATGATCCACGGCCAGTCGTCGGGCTGGATGCTCACGTCGGTGGGTTCCGGGGCCAACGACATGCGGGCGGTCTGGATCTCGGCGTCGACCTCGGGCTTCTGGAACGAGCACGACAGGTTGAGGATGGCACCGGAGGACTGGCGGGCCACCACCGCCCGGGTACAGAAGCTCCGGCCGTTCCGCAGCCGATCCACCTCGTACCGGACCGGCTCCTCCAGGGAGCCGCCCCGGATGAAGTAGGCGTGCAGCGAATGGGCCACGAAGGATTGGTCCACGGTCTGGGCCGCCGACCAGAGGGCCTGGGCGACCACCTGCCCGCCGTAGATCCGACCCCACCGGTACTGGGGGCTGCGGCCGACCCAGGTGTCGGGGCCGCGCGGGTCGAGGTCCATGACCTCTGTGAAGGTGGTCGGGTGCTGCATGAGCGCCAGCCTATTCCCCCCGACCGGCGGCTTGCCGGGAACGGTCCGGCGCGTGGGGAACCCTCGGCGGGGACAGGGCCGGAACGCCGTGGGAGCGCGGCGCGGCGACGACGGGGAGCGCCGCTTCGGATGGCGACGCGGCACCCGAGCCCTGGGGGTACCGTTGGGACATGACTCAGCAGGTGCCGTCGTTTCTCGGGTTGTTGAACGCCATCGCGGTCGGAGAGGGGCAGGCCGCCCCGGTCTTCCTGGCGTGGGCGGACACCACGGCCGATCAGGAGCTCTCCGCGACCCTCCGCATGATCGGCACCCGGGAAGGCGAGCACGCGGCGGCCTTCTCCGACCGGATCCACGCCCTGGGCTTCGAGGTGCGGCAACCGGATGAGCCCGATACGACCGCCGTCGACGTAGCCGGATCCGACCGAAGCGACGCTGAGAAGTTCCGTTTGCTCGAGTTCGGGCTCCCCCTCAGTGACCTCGACCTCTTCGACCCGATGCTCAGCGACAAGACACTGGACCCGGCCTCCGGGGCGCTCCTCGGCGGGTACATCGCCGAGGAGCGTGATTCGGCCCGCCATCTCCAGGCGGCGCGCCACCGGGTGGTCGGCGACGTGGACGCCCCCACCGGGGTCACCTGGCCGGCCGCCGACGCCGAGGGGGCGGTCACCGGTGCCTCCGCCGCTCGCAAAGCGGATACCCGCAGCACGACCACACGAAAGACGGCGGCCCGAAAGACGGCGACCCGAAAGACGGCGGCCAAGAAGGCCGCGTCTGGTGCGACCGCCCGGAAGGCTCCCGCCAAACGGACGGCCACGCGCACCACCGCGGCCCGGAAGGCGGCCGCCAAAAAGGCTCCGGCCCGGAAGGCGGCCCCCAAGCGCGCGGCGGCCAAGAAAGCCCCGGCCCGAAAAGCGCCGGCGCGTCAGGCCGCCGGTCGCGACACCACGACCGGGTCACCGGGCACCCACACCCCGTCGGCGGTGGCCGCCGAGCCGGTGGACGCCAACCCGACCACGGCCGCCCAGCCAGCCGAACCCGTCGCCGAGGTCGAGGTGGTAGGGGCCGACCTGACCGCCACCCCGGCGGCCGAGGCTGTGGTTGAGGAGGCCGTGGCCGAGGAGGCTGTGGCCGTCCCCTCCGGCCCGGACACCAACGGCTCGGGCGCCGGCACCGCGGGCTCCAACGGGTCCGTGGCCGACGACTCGAGGCCCACGGCCGCCGAGCCGGCCGCGGCCGACGCCACGGCGACCGAGGACGCCGGGGAGAACCCGGCCAAGGGCGGCAAGGAAGGCAAGGCGGCCAAGGGCAAGGCCGGGAAGAAGGGCAAGAAGAACGCCGCCAAGGGGGGCAAGGCGGCCAAGGGCAAGGGTGGGAAGAAGGGCAAGAAGAAGGCCGCCAAGGGGGGCAAGGGCTCGAAGAAGCACTAGCCCGCGGTTCGTGGTGGTGTCGATGAGAGGGTTCAGCGCGTCGGCACTGGGCAGCGGGTTAGCCGCAATATTCTCTCATCCCGGTTGGTCACCGCGATGGCTGAGTTCACGCCGCATGGCGGGCGAGAGCCTTGGTATTGGGGAATACGGGGGCTGAGCGCATGATGTGGGTTAGATGTCAACAAGCCCAAGGAACTCCATCCCTCCGCCTTTCTGGTCGGGTCGCCCGAAGAAGCACCAGTTGAGACCATCGTCCGATTTCGCTGACGGGTAGCGGACTGCGTCGACGCGCTGCGGGTGCCTCGTGATGAGGTGGTAGCGAAGGTGCTCGGCGAAGATCTGGGTTGGAAGGTAGAAGTTTGCTTCACCTAGATTTTGGTCTGCTGGGTGAGTCAGCACCGGCCGAACGCTGTTGAAGAACTGGCTGTACTGACGCTTTTCTCTGCCGGTGTAGGCGAAAATCGATGGCAGATCGACCGGCTGGCCGATGTCGAACACGACCATCGGCTTGGTCGTTGTCCACTTGCCGACCGACACGTTCGAGGTGTCTGCGCCGATTTCGGCGATAGCCGTCGGTGCGTCCGCAGCGGCATAGAAGGCGGATACGCCACATGCCGACATTCGCTGCGGGCCGGCCTGCTGCGGTGGAGGCGATCCAAGATCTTCAGCGGAAGTCAGGCCCGCTTCGTCGCGGGCCCGGTAGACGATCTCCCCGGTTTCGAAGTTCTTGACAAGCTCGTCCTGCAGATGGCTGGTGGCCACGTCCAGGTACTGGAGGACATCCTCCAACGAGGACGCGTCGGAGTTCGACGAGACGTTGTCGCGGCGTAGTAGTCGTGGCCCGGTCCGAACTGTGTCGGCGAAGTGCCTCCACGACTTCGCCATCCGCTCCCCGGCTTGAGGGGACGGCCCATCGGAATGGACCCACGAGTGCGAGATCGACCGTTCCAATTGGTTGAGCAGGTCGTCGCCGATGTGCTCGCCGAGCTCGTGAAGAAGGTCTTTGGTCGAGATGGAGCTGCCGCCGACCATCTCGCGTGGGTCATCGGCCATATGGATGTCGGTCTCCGACTCGTGATAATGAGGTGAATACTCGCATCGGAGTGAGTAGTAGATGAACTCGAGCACGGCATGTACAGACCTCGCGCCGCCCTGCGACTTGTGGCCGCAGTAGAGGCAGACTCCTTCGTCCGCATCAGCGATCCGCCCTGAACGGGGGATCACATCATTCCCCAGGCAGTCGAGACACAAGTAGCCATCAGGTCCGAGTTCCGACTCGCGCCATTCCCTGCAGGGGTCCGGATCTGGAGAGCTGGTGTTCCGCTTATCGGACGGGTTCGGGGCCATCCTCCGCCTCTCGGGACTTCGGGGCGATCTCCTTGAGAACTTCCACGCGCGTGTTCTGGAGGGCACACGACGAGGTCGGTCAGTCTCGGTAGAGACGCACGCCGTTGGCGTCGACTGTGGAGCCCTCACCGGCTAGGGCTCCACAGGGCGCCGGCGCGGCCGGCGACGGCTTCTTGGAGCAGCTGTTGGCGACGCAGCTCGGACCGATGAGTCGTGGGGTTCCGTTCGATGGGACGGCGCACGTGTTGCGAGGGATCCTTCACCGACCCATGGTGTAGAACTCGTCGTTGGGGCGCATCGAGGTCAGGTTGGCCAACCGGTTGGACTGGGCGAAGAACGCGGTGATGGCGCCGATGTCCCAGATCTCGTCGTCGCTGAAACCATGCCGGCGCATGGCCTCGAGGTCGGCGTCGGTGATCGAGGCCGAGTCGTCCACCATGCGCAGGGCGAAGTCGACGATGTGGCGTTCCCGCTCGGACAGATCGGCCTTCCACGGATTGGTGGCCACCTGGTCGGCCAGGAACGGTCGCTTGGACCTGATCCGCAGGATCGCCCCGTGGGCGACGACACAGTACAGGCAGGAGTTGCGGGCGCTGGTGGCCACCACGATCAGTTCCCGCTCTGCCTTCGACAGGCCGTCGGAGCGGTCCATCAGGGCGTCGTGATGGGCGAAGAACGCCCGGAACTCGTCGGGGCGGTTGGCGAGCGCCAGGAAGACGTTGGGAACGAATCCCGACTTCTCCTGCACCGTCTCGATCATGGTCCGGATGTCGTCGGGAAGCTCATCCAGCTTCGGGACGGGGAATCGGGAGATGGGGGCTGCCGCGGACTCGGGATCGGTCATCCCATCATCCTTCGTCAGGATCAGCCTCCGGGTCCACCCCGAGTGCCCGCCAGGCCTGGAGCTGGGATACGTAGGGGAACTCGAACTCGTCGCCGAGATCGGCCACGATCTCACGGGTCTCCCGGGCCACCTCGGCCTGCTTGTCCTCCGACAGGGCGGCGATGAAGCTGGTGGAGAGCACCCGGTTCACCACCACGTCGGGACCGACGACGATCGGATTCGCCATCCGCCACTCGTCGATCGAGCCGAATCTGGCGTCGGAGTTGATGGCCCGACGCCAGGCCATGTCCCGGTAGCGGGGGGTGTCACCGGCGTAGCGGTCCACCATCTTGGCCACCGCCGCGACCCAGGGGACCGTCTCGTCCCGGACGTTCCAGACGGTGACGAGATGCCCTCCGGTCTTCAGCACCCGATGGATCTCGTCGAGGGCGGCCCGGTGGTCGAACCAGTGGAACGCCTGGGCGGCGATCACGGTGTCGACGGTGCCGTCGTCGAGGGGGATGTTCTCGGCCGCGCCCACCCGAACGTCGGCATCGGGCAGTGCCTCGAGCAGGGCGGTGCGCATCGCCAGCACCGGTTCGACGGCGATCAGCGACGTGCCGAGCTCCATCACCTGACGGGTGAAGATACCGGTACCGGCACCCAGCTCGACGACCGTCCCGCTCCCGTACCGATCGACCACGCGCCGAACCAGCGACGGGTGATAGGTCGGACGGCCACGGTCGTACGTGTCGGCGATACCGGCTGCTGCTGTCTGGTTCACCACGGACCCCATCGTGCCCCAATTCGTGTCGGAAACGTTCACCCAATCCCCTACAAGTGAGCTGACAAGGGATAATATGCCTGATTCGGATAGTCAAAATCGCGACAATGAGGGACTTGAGCTCGCCCGTCCCGTGCTGCTCCCTCGGTTGTCGACCTCGCCAGCTTAGGAGCGGGCGAGGTCGGCCATGAGGCGGATGGCTGAGATGTCGTCGGAGGTCACGGTAAAGGCGGTGATACCGGAGTCGGCCCAGGCGGCCCACCGCTGCTCGATCCGGGCCGGTGAGCCGTACAGGCCCGCTTCGTCCACGTACTCGTCGGGGATGGCGTCGATCGCCTCCCGCTTCCGCCCGGCGAGGTACAACTCCTGGACCCGTTCGGCCACCTCCGTGTAGCCGCGCGCCCTCATGTGCTCGTTGTGGAAGTTCACGTCACGATGGCCCATCCCACCGGCGTAGAGGGCGATGCCCGGCTTCACCTTGGCCAGGGCAGCCGGGATGTCGTCGGTGATCACCACCGGACCGCGGCCCATGATCTCCAGGGTGTCCCACGACCGGGTTCCCCCGGAGCGGCGGAACCCCTCCTCGATCCACGGCCGGTAGTGCTCCATCCGGCCGGGGACGAAGTGCATGGGCAGCCAACCGTCGCACAGTTCGGCGGTGAGCTTGACCGTGGCCTCCGAGCCGGAGCCCAGCCAGATCGGCAGGTCGGGGTTGGTGTGGAGGATCGAGGTGAGCGGCTTGCCGAGACCGGTGGAGCCCTCACCGGTGTAGGGCAGCTGGTACTCACGGCCGGCCAGCTCCACCGGCTTCTCCCGCCGGTTCACCTGCCGCATGATCTGGATGTACTCCCGCAGCCGCCAGTAGGGCCGGCCCCACGGTTGGCCGTACCAGCCCTCCACGATCTGGGGACCGGACACGCCGAGCCCGGCGATCACCCGCCCCCCGCCGGCCAGGGCGTCGACCGTCTGGGCCTGCATGGCGGCCATGGCCGGCGCCCGGCCGGCCAGCTGCATGATCCCGGTGCCCAGCCGGATCCGTGAGGTCTTGGCCGCGATCCAGGCCAACGGGGTGATGGCGTCGGAGCCGTACGCCTCAGCCGTCCACACCGAGTCGTAGCCGAGCTGTTCGGCCAGTTGAATCCGTTCGATGGGGATCGAGAGCGACGCCCCGGAGTAACCGATCGCGAGTCCGAGCTTCATGCTGCGAGTCTGTCACGCCCCGGTGACGGTGGGCGACCTGACCGCCGGGGGGCGGTCACGGGTTCCCGGGCGGGGCGAGCAGGGCGGACCCGGCCGCCGTCAACCCTCGGGCAGCTTGGCCACCAGACGTGAGATGGTGCCGACGGTGCGGGTCGTGGTCATGCCGAGCGTGCGATCGAGCTCGGCCGTGGTCAGGCCCGAGCCGGACACGCCCTCGGTCGGCAGCCAGTGCACGGCCGCGTCCGTGGCCACCAGAGGGTCGGTGCCGCTGCTGCGTTCGACGATGGCCGCCCGGGCCGTGTCGTCGAGGGGGGCGAAGGCCAGGATCACCTGGGGTGCGCCGGTGGCCGCGGCGATCGCATCGGCGCTGAACGGCATCCCGTCGACCAGGGCGGACAGTTCGGCCCGGGATCGCATCGTCACCCCCACCTCGAAGCCGAGCTCGCCGGTCAGGGCATCGGAGAGACGAGCGGCAGCCTCGCCGGGGTCGAGTCCGTCGGGCAGGGTGACCAGCAGGTTCCCGCTTGCCTGGTAGGAGGCGGGATCGAGCAGGCCGGCCCCACGAGCGACTGCGGCCAGCCGGTCACCGGCCACCCGGCGCCGGCCGACATTGATCCCCCTCAGGAAGGCGACCAGCCGGGGGCCGCTCACCGGCCGTGGCGGATGTAGTTCTCCAGGGCCTGGGCTTCCTGCTCCAGCTCGGCCAGCCGTGACTTCACCACGTCGCCGATGCTGACGATGCCGCCCAGGGTGCCGCCGGGAGCCACCGGCAGGTGGCGGATCCGGCGGGCCGTCATCAGCTGCATCAGCTCCTCGACCCGGTCGTGGAGGTCACAGGTGATCACCTCGGCGGTCATGATGGATCGCGTCGGCTGGTTCATGAGGTCGGGACGGCCCGACGCCAGGGCCCGGACGATGTCGCGTTCCGACAGGATCCCGTCGATGTGGGCGCCATCCGCGGTGACCACCAGGGCCCCGATGCGCATCTCCCCCAGCCGATCGACGGCGGCGCCGATCGGCTCGTCCGGACCGATGGTCGCCACCTCGGTGCCCTTCTGGGCCAGTATCTCCATCACCTGCATCGCGAAACCCCTCTCAGCGGTGCTGTCGGTAGGTCTTCCAGCTTGACACATCGGACGTGGTCGGTGGGCGGGTTGAGGCGATCGTGACCGGCACCGTGCCGGCGGCCCGGCCGTGGGTCCGAAGCTGGATGTCACCGGGCGCGGTTACCGTCAGGATGTATGGAGGCGATCACTCGTCCCGCTCCACCCGATCAGGCCCGCCTGTTCGAGTGCGATCCGGTGCCACCCCGCGATCCGGTGGCCGGCCGGGAACTGCTCCTCGATCATGATCTGGTGCCCGGGGTGGGCTTCCATCCCGCGGTGGCCCGGTGGTTCCGGCGCCGGTTCCCCGGGGGGCCCACACCACCCCAGGTGGAGGGGTGGCCGGCCATCGCCGCCCGGCGCCACACCCTGATCGCGGCCCCCACCGGCTCCGGCAAGACCCTGGCCGGGTTCGGCATGGCCATCAACCGGCTCTATCTGGCCGCGGCCCGCAACGAGGCCACCGCCGGCACTCGGGTGGTGTACGTGTCGCCCCTCAAGGCGCTAGCGGTCGATGTGGCCGAGAACCTGGAACGGCCCCTGGCCGAGATCGCCGCCGAGGCCGAAGCCCTCGGCCTGGCCGTGCCGCCGCTCACCGTCGGGGTCCGCACCGGCGACACCCCACCCGGTGAGCGGCAGGCCATGATCCGCCGGCCGCCCACCTTCATGGTCACCACCCCCGAGTCCCTCTACCTACTCGTCACCGCGGCCCGGAGCCGGTCCAACCTGGAAACGGTCGACACCGTGATCGTCGACGAGATCCACGCCTTGGCCCGCGACAAGCGGGGTTCGCATCTGGCGGTCACCCTCGAACGTCTGGCCCATGTGGCCGCGGCACCGGTGGCCCGGGTCGGGTTGTCGGCCACCCAGCGGCCCATCTCCACCATCGCCCGCCTGCTGGTCGGGACCCGCGCCACCGCCGACGGTGAGCCGGACTGTGTGGTGGTCGACACCGGCCACCAGCGCGCCCTCGACCTGGCCGTCGAACTTCCCGACGCCGAGCTGGAAGCCGTCGTGTCGCACGCCCAGATGGACCAGGTGCTCGATCGGGTGGCCGCCCTGGTCGGCGGGCATCACACCACCCTGGTGTTCGTCAACACCCGCCGCCTGGCCGAGCGGTTGGCCCACCAGCTCGGCGAACGGTTGGGGCCGGAGGCCGTGGCCGCCCACCACGGCAGCCTCAGCAAGGACCGCCGCCGCCGGGTCGAACGGCGGTTGCGGGCCGGCGAGCTGCGGGCCCTGGTGGCCACCGCCTCCCTCGAGCTGGGGATCGACGTGGGGCCGGTGGAACTGGTGTGTCAGATCGGCTCGCCTCGTTCCATCGCCACCTTCCTGCAGCGGGTGGGCCGCTCCAACCACACCCGTCACGGCACCCCGCGGGGCCGGCTGTTCCCCCTCACCCGTGACGAGTTGGTGGAATGCACCGCCCTGCTCCGTGCCGTCCGGGCCGGTCGGCTCGATCGGGTGGAGCCGCCGGTGGCCCCGCTCGACATCCTCGCCCAGCAGATCGTGGCCGAGGCCGGCGCGGCCGAATGGACGGTGGACGGCCTGTACCGCCTGGTGACCCGGGCCTGGCCGTACGCCGGATTGGAGCGGGCCGCGTTCGATCAGGTGGTGGAACTGGTGGCCGACGGGATCGTCACCGGCCGGGGCCGCCGGGCGGCCTGGGTCCACCACGACGGCATAAACGGCGAGCTGCGAGGCCGGCGGGGTGCCCGCTATGTGGCCCTCACCTCCGGGGGAGCGATCCCGGAGATCTACGACATGCGGGTGATCGCCGAACCGGAGGAGACCTTCATCGGCACCGTCACCGAGGACTGGGCGATCGAATCGTCGGCGGGCGACATCTTTCTGCTCGGCACCCATTCGTGGCGGATCCGTCAGGTGGCCGGGGGCGAGGTGCGGGTGATCGACGCCGGCGGGGCCGCCCCCACCGTCCCGTTCTGGACCGGCGAGGCGCCGGCCCGCACCGTCGAACTGTCCGAGGAGGTATCCCGCCTGCGGGCCGACGTCGACGGGTACCTGGTGGCCGACGACCCGGCGGGCGCGGTCCGGCTCCTCACCGAGTCCGCCGGTATCCCCACCGGCGCAGCCGCCCTGATCGTCTCCTACCTGGCCGCGGCCAAGCTCACCTTGGGGGTCATGCCCACCGGGACGGATCTCGTCATCGAACGGTTCTTCGACGACGCCGACGGGATGCAGCTGGTGATCCATTCCCCCCTCGGGGGCCGGATCAACCGGGCCATGGGCTACGCCCTCCGGAAACGGTTCTGTGTCGGGTTCAACTTCGAGCTCCAGGCCGCGGCCAGTGACGACGCCGTGGTCATCTCCCTCGGACCCCACCACTCGTTCCCCCTCCATGACGTCCCCCGATTCCTGCGGTCGGGAACGATCCGCCACACCCTGACCCAGGCCGTGCTCGACCAGCCGGCGTTCCAATCGCGTTGGCGTTGGAACCTGAACCGGTCCCTGGTGGTGCTGCGGATGCGCAACGGGAAACGCAACCCGCCACCCATCCAACGGATGGAGAGCGACGATCTGCTCGCCGCGGTGTTCCCCGACGCCGCCGCCTGCCAGGAGAACGTGACCGGGCCGATCACGGTTCCCGATCATGTGCTGGTCACCCAGACCATCCACGACACCCTCACCGAGGGCCTCGACGTCGACGGCCTGATCGCCCTGTGGGAACAGGTCGAGGCCGGGGCGGTCCGATTCCACACCGTGGACTCCACTGAACCGTCGCTGCTGGCCCACGAGATCCTCACCGCCCGGCCCTACGCCTTCCTCGACGACGGCGAGGCGGGTGAACGCCGCACCCTGGCCGTGCCCCTGCGGCGCGGGGTGCCCGTCGACCCGGCCGGCCGGGGCCTGCTCGACCCCGGCGCGGTGGCCGAGGTAGCCGCCGAACTGGCCCCGGCCCCCGTCACCACCGATGAGCTCCACGACCTGCTCCGCGACACCGTCGTGCTGGCCCCCCACGAGCCGTGGCGGGCCCTCTACGACGAGCTCACCGCCCGGGGCCGGGCCACCACGGTCGATCTGAACGGGCCCCGCTGGGTCGCCACCGAACGGGCGGCCGACGTCGGCCGTCTCGCCCCGGGCGCGGCGGTACCGGCCGATGGGGCCACCCCGGAACGGGTGGCCGCCGACGCGATCCGGGGGCATCTCGAACTGTGGTCGCCGATGACCGCGGCCGAGCTGGTGGAGCGCACCGGGTTCACCCCCACCCTGGTGGAGGTGGGCCTGGCCACCCTGGAGACCGAAGGGTCGGTCATCCAGGGTCGGTTCCGGTCCCCGCCGCCGGGCCCGCCCGGCAACCGGTCGGTGGAGTGGGCGGCCCGGCGGGTGCTGGCCCGGATGCACCGGCGGTCCCGAGCCAGCCGCCGGAGCCGGGTGGAGCCGGCCACACCGGAGGCGTTCGTGCGGTTCCTGGCCCGCTGGCAGCATGTCGCCCCGGGCACCCAGTTGGCCGGGCCTGGCGGGGTGGGCACGGTGATCGACCAGCTCCAGGGCTGGGAGGCCGCGGTGGCGGCGTGGGAGCCCGACCTGCTGGCCGCCCGGATCGACCACTACCAGCCGGCCTGGGTCGACCGGCTGTGCCACGCCGGTGAGCTCCAGTGGCTGCGGTTGTCGCTCCCCGGGGCCGACCCCGACGGGGCCGAACGCCGCACCGGTCAGCCGTCGAAGGCGACCCCGGTCTCCCTGGTCCACCGCCAGCACCTCGCCTGGTTGCTCGACGCGGCCCGTGGCGGGGCCGAACCCCCGGTGCCCGACCGGGGCGTGCTGGCCGAGATCGTGGAGGCGTTGGGCCGCCACGGCGCCCGGTTCGCCACCGATCTGGCCGCCGACACCGGCCGCCTGGTCACCGACATCGAACGGGGCCTGTGGGACGGGGTGGCCCGCGGCCTGATCACCGCGGACGGGTTCGCCGCCGTGCGGGGTCTGGTGGACGGGGAGCGCGGCCGTTCCCGTCACCGTCCCGGCCCGCCAGGACGGCCCCGGCTGTCGCGGCTGCGGGGCGGAGCCTCCCGCCCGTTGCGGGCCGCGGGTCGTTGGTCGTTGGTGGCCGATGGTCTCGTCCCGGCCGATGGTCTTCTCTCCGCCGACGCGGCCGCCGAAGCCCACGACGATCTGATCGAAGCCGTGGTCGACCAGCTCCTCACCCGCTGGGGCGTCCTGTTCTACGACCTGGTCCGGATGGAACGGATCGCCGTCCCCTGGCGTGATCTCCAGTGGGCGTTGCGGCGCCTGGAGGATCGGGGCCTCGTCCGAGGGGGTCGGTTCGTCAAGGGGTTCAGTGGCGAGCAGTTCGCCCTCCCCGACGCGGCCGACCAGCTCGGCCGGCTCCGTCGGTCCGCCCCGGCGCCGGTGGCGATCACGGTCAGCGGCGCCGATCCCCTCAACCTCACCGGGGTGATCCTGCCCGGTCCCCGGGTCCCGGCCCGGCGTACCGAACGGGTCGAACTGATCGTGTGACCGGCCGGTATCACGTCGGCGTCGAGGTGGTGAACGTCACCCTCCGCCCCGGGCCGGGCCGACGGTCCCTTACACTCGCCGGGTGGTCGAGATCCGCAGTGTCGCGCCGGACGAGGTGATCGAGTTCCATCGCGCCGTGAGCTTCGGTTTCGGCCAGGACCCGCTGGACGACGCCGCCCTCCGGCGCCAGGCCGAGCTCATGCCCACCGAGACCAGCCTGGTGGCCATCGACGGGGCCACCATCGTGGCCACCTTCGGTACCTACTTCTTCGAGCTCACCGGCCCCCGTGCTGCCACCGTCGCCCTCGGTGGCACCACCGAGGTCACGGTCGCCGCCACCCACCGGCGACGGGGGATCCTCACTGCGCTCATGGGTCGGCACCTGGAGCAGATGCGGGAGCTCGACCGCCCGGTCGCCGGGCTCTGGGCGTCCGACGAGCGGATCTACCGCCGGTTCGGCTACGGCCCCGCCGCCTACGACACCAGTGTCAGCTTCTCCACCGAGATCGTCCAGCTTCCCCCCGCCCCGGAGGGGTACCGCCTCCGCCGCATCGGTGAGGACGAGGCCCGCACGGTCCTGCCCCGGGTGTACGACCAGGTCCGCCGAACCCGGGCCGGGATGCTGAGCCGGACCGGTGACTGGTGGGAGGTCCGCCACTTCAGCGATCGGCCCCACCAGCGGCTGGGAACCAGTACCCGGCGCACCGTGGTCAGCGAACGGGACGGGGTGGTCACCGGCTACATCGTCTACCGCCAGGGTCCGTGCTGGGACGGCAGGATGGTGGCCGACGGGACGGTGCAGGTGGTCGAGCTGGTGGCGGTCGACGACGACGCCCGACGGGCCCTGTGGGCCCATGTCACCACCATCGACCTGTTCCCCAACGTGACCTGGTCGCGGTGCCCGGTCGACGACCCCGTCTTCGTGGCCGCCGACCGATTCCGCCGGATCGACCAGTGCCACCAGGACACCCTGTGGCTGCGGCCCCTCGACGTGCCCGCCCTGACCGCAGCCCGGACCTACGGCCAGGACGGCGTGATCGTGGTCGAGCTCACCGACGGTTTCGCCGGACACGGCGGCCGCTACCGGATCGAGACCTCCGGGGGTGCCGGCGTCGCCGAGGCGACCGCCGCGGCGGCCGACCTCACCCTCGACATCGCCGATTTCGGTGCCCTCTACCTCGGTTCCGGCACCGCCCGCCAGCTCGCCGCCGGTGGTCGTATCATCGGTCGGCCCGAGGCCGTCGCCGCCCTCCACGCCCTGCTGTCCACCCCCGACGCGCCCTGGATCGCCGAAATTTTCTAGGCTGGGTGGGTGGATGCCCCCATAGCTCCAGCCTCCACGGCCACGATCCGGACCGGAGCGGACCTGATCGCGGGCGCGGCCGCCCTGCCGTCGGCCCGGGCGCTCACCGCAGGGATCGTCGTGTTCGGCCTCGCCCGGTTGCTCGTCGGCTCGTGGTCGGTGGCCGACCTGGTGGCCGTGGTCGTCACCGTTGCCCTGGCCGGCCCGGTGGAGTGGGTGATCCACCGTCACCTGTTCCACGCCCCGTCCCGCAGCCGCCGGCAACAGTGGCTTCGGCTCGGGCGGGCCCACGAGGCGCACCATGAGGAACCGGACCGGCTCGACCTGCTGGCCCTCGACCGGTGGGGTGCCGCCGTCCTGGTGGTGGCCGGGGCCGCTGTCGCCGTGCTGACCTACCTGGTCGTGGCCACGTCGGTGGTCACCATCGCCGACGTCGTCCCGCTCGGTCCCTGGTCGATCGACGGTGGGGTGCGGGCCCTCGCCGGACCGATCGACGGTCCCGCCCTGACCGCTGCGGCCACCGCCGCGGTGCTGCTGGCCCGTTACGAGACCGTTCACCTCATGGCCCACTCCCGCTACCGTCCCCGCACCGCCCGCGGCCGCCGTCTCGTCGCCCACCACCTGCGCCACCACTTCCGCAACCCGAACCGGTGCTTCGGGGTCACCAGCATGATGGTGGACCGGGCCGTCGGCACCGCGTGACCCCCACCGGCCCGCCCGGGGGATCGGTCGAGCCCACCCCCGATCGGTCCGGGCCGAAGGACGCGGGCCCGGGGATCGCCCGTATCATCCCGGCCGGTGTCGCCGTGGCCGGTGTCCGCTCCGCCGCACCCGACCGGTCCGGGCTGTGGCCGGAGGAGGCCGCCGCCCTCGGCCGGGTGGCACCGTCCCGGGCTCGCGACTTCGTGAACGGCCGCCGGTGCGCCCGAACGGCGCTGGCCCGGCTCGGGCTCGAACCGGGCCCGGTCGGTCGGGGCCCCAAGGGTGAGCCGTGCTGGCCCCTCGGCGTGGTCGGGGCGATCACCCACACCGGGCTCGGCGCCAACAACGGCGACGGCTCCCCGGCGGCCGGGTACGCAGCCGCCGTCGTGGCCCGGGCCGCGCTGATCCCGGTCATCGGCCTCGACGCCGAACCCGATCAACCCCTGCCCCGTGGGGTCCTCGACCGGGTCGCCCGCCCGGAGGAACGCCTCTGGCTCGACCCCCTGCTCGCCGCCGCCCCGCCCGTGGGGCCGTCGGCGGGACCGGTCGGGGTCGCCGGGGTGGGCCATCCCGACCGGCTGCTGTTCTGCCTGAAGGAGGCGGTGTACAAGGCGTGGTTCCCGGTCACCGGCCGCTGGCTTGGTTTCGGCGACGCCAGGATCCTCCCGACCGGAACCGGCACGAGCTGCACCATCGAGATCCTGGTCGACAACCCCCTCCCTGCTCTGATCGGCCGATGGGTGTCCGACGGCGAGGTGGTGGCCGCCGTGGTCTACCCGGCCTCGGAATCCCGCTCGCTCGGGGAACCGACCAGGCGGGCGATGACGATGGCCAGGAACAGGACGCCCACCACCGCCTCCAGGGTGGCCAACGACCGGGCCCACGGATTGACCGGCAGGATGTCGCCGTAGCCGAGCGTGGTCAGGTTCACGTAGCTGTGGTAGAGCAAACCCTGCCACACGAGCGGTCGTTCGGGGGCTGTGTTGTCGACATAGCTGCCCGGGGATGCCGTCTCCAGCAGGTTGGCCACCACCCCGAAGACGCCGCCCAACAACAGGTAGGCCGACACCGCGGCCATGATCAGGGACGATCCGCGGCCGGCCCGATGCGAACGCAGGATGTACCGGGCCAGGGTGACCACCAGGGCGAGCTGGAACAGCCCGACCGACAGCAGCATCAGGGTCTGGGCCACGACATCGTGCTGGTTGGCGGTGAACCATGCCGCCGCCGCCCCCATCAGGACGGCCAAACCGATGAACGGGCTGCGGGGCACGTCCTCGTCCTCGCCCTCCTCGATGACCCGGATACCGAAGATGCCGAGGGCCCCGTACGCGGCCATGTAGACCCCGCTCCAGACCCGGCCGTGCAGGGTGATCGGATACCCGAACTGGAGGGCGGTGAGGGCCAGGAGGAGGAACGCCAACGTGCTCCGGCGGAAGTCGCGTTCGGGGCGCTCGGCCATGATCCCGTTGCCTCCTGGTTGTCCGACGGGTGCTGGAAGGGGTGGGGAGCCGGGTGGCCCCGGGGAACCCTACCCGTCACTCCCCGGCCGCTGGTCGACCGACCACGGCCCGGGGATGCCGAGAGCCCGCCACACCCCCGGTAGCCTGGGCCGGTGGCTGATGACCCCACCGGCCCGGGCCCGGCCGACACCCCCCGGGCCCGCCCCTCCCCGCGGCTGACCCAGTTCAGCCACGGCGCCGGTTGAAGCTGCAAGCTCGCCCCGAGCGAGCTGGCGCACGTGGTGCGCCGTCTGGACAATCGAGCGCCCGCTGATCTGCTGGTCGGCGCCCACACCGGTGACGACGCCGCGGTGTGGCGCCTCGACGACGAGCGCGCCCTGGTGGCGACGGCCGACTTCATCACCCCCGTCGTCGACGACGCCGCCACCTGGGGCCGGGTGGCGGCCGCCAACGCCGTATCCGACGTGTACGCCATGGGCGGCCGGCCCCTGTTCGCCCTCAATCTGGTGGGCTGGAACGTCGACGAGCTGCCCACGTCCCTGCTCAGCGAGGTCCTGGCCGGAGGTGAAGCGATCGCGGCGGCGGCCGGGTTCGTCATCGCCGGAGGTCACACGGTGGACGATCCGGAACCCAAGTACGGGTTGGCCGTCACCGGGATGGTCGACCCGCACCTGATGCTCACCAACGCCGGCCTCCGGCCGGACCAGGACCTGATCCTCACCAAACCGCTGGGGATCGGCATCGTCACCACCGCCATTAAGGCCGACGCCGCCCCCGACACCGTGGTGGCCGCGGCGGTGGCGTCGATGGTGCGACTGAACGCCGTCGCCTCGCGGATCGCGGTGGCCGCCGGGGCGACGGGGGCCACCGACGTGACCGGCTTCGGCCTCGTCGGCCACCTGGGGCGGATGGCGGTCGAGTCACGGGTGGTGGCCGTGGTGGACCGGGCCGCCGTCCCCGTCCTGCCGGGGGCCCTCGAGCTCGGTCGCCGGGGTCTCATCCCGGGCGGCACCCACCGGAACCTGGCCGCGGCGGTCGAGTTCTGCGATCCGGGCCCGCTCGACCAGTTCGACCAGCTCGTCCTGGCCGACGCCCAGCCCTCGGGTGGGCTGGTGTTCGGGGTCGACCCGGTCGCCACCGCCGGGGTGCTGGCCGAGCTGACCGCCACCGGCCACACCGCGGCCAGGATCGGATCCACCCGGCCCGGCCCGGCCGGGTCCGGACCGGGCCATCTGGAACTGCGGCCCTGACCGGGCGGTGATCAGCCCGGGCGGATCCCGCGCAGGTAGTCGTTGAGGAACACGCCGGCCGGGTCGATCGCGTCCCGCACCCGCCACCAGTCGGCCCAGTGGGGGTACCGTTCGGCCAGGGTGCGGCCGTCCATGGTGTTGACCTTGCCCCAGTGGGGCCGGCCACCGTGGGCGACCAGGATCTCCTCGGCCGGTTCGAACAGCTCCCGGTCGTCGGTGCCGATGTCCTGATGGAGGGAGATCGTCACCGTCGGGCGACCCTGCGCCGGGGACAGCCACACCTCGTCGGCGGCCACGAACCGGTACTCGAGCGGCCAGCGGAGATCGGGAAACCGTCCCCGCACCAGGTCGCGCAGGGCGGCCATGCACGCCGGGCCGTCGGCCGCGTCCACCGCGTACTCGATCTCGGTGTGGATCCACGCCCGGTGGCTGGGCAGCACCTCGTAGTTCCAGCCCACCCGGGATCCCTCCGGTCCGATGGGGTACACGGGCGGCTCGTCGGTCTCGTCGATCATCTTGACCGCCGCCCGGTCGCGGTGCGGATACCAGAAGAACTCGTAGTGCCGGGTCGACGCCGGGGCCGTACCGATCTCGGCCAGTGCCCCGTCGAGCGTGGTCAGCGTCCTCCGCTCGGCCAACCGGTAGGCCGGGCGGACCCGCAGCCCGAGCCGGGTCACGACGCCCAACGCCCCGAGGTTCAGCCGGGCCGCCTCCCACAAATCGTGATCGCGGAGATCCGGGTGGCCGGGCACGGTCCCGTCCCCGCCCGCCGAGCAGTCGACGAGTTGCCCCGAGGCAGTGGCGATCCGGGCCCCGACCACCACCGAAGACAGGTTGCCGAGGCCGACCCCCGTGCCGTGGGTACCGGTGGCCACTGCTCCGCCGATGGCCTGCCGGTCGATGTCGCCCTGGTTGGCCAGGGCCAGGCCGGCGTCGTGCAGGGGCCGGCCGAGGGCATGGATCGGGGTGCCCGCCCACACCCACGCCACCCCGGCGTCCGGGTCGGTGCTGATCACCCCGCTCAGCCCGCTGAGGTCGGCGACGACCCCGTCGGTCGGCACCAGGGGAGCGTGGCTGTGGCCACTGCCGGCCACCCGGACCGTCGAACCTGAGGACGCGGCCGACGCCGCCAGCGCGGCCGCGTCCTCCTCACTGCGCACATGGTGCAGGGTGGCGTCCATGGTGGCCTGCCGGCCCGACCAGTTCCGCCACACCGCGTCGTCGGTGACACGCACGGCCATACGCTGCTCCTCCGGGGTGATCCGACGTCGGTGCCGGTGCGACCCGACCGGAACCTACTCCGTCTGGGCGGCCAGGAACCCGTCCACCGCGGCCATGGCGTCGCGGCGGGCGTCGCCCTCCTTCCAATCCTCGATGAGGGTGGCGCTGGGGGCCATGTCGGCCACCAGGCGGGACGCCGAGCTCGGGTGGTAGTGATCGTCGCCCATCAGGACCAGCAGGGGCGTCTCCACCTTGGCCACGTCCTCCGCCGCGGCGGTGAACAGGGGGGCGTCACCCCCGTACATGTTCGACCGGAAGCGGGCCCAGTCGTCGTCGGTCATGTCCGGGTGGTCGCCACGGATGGCGTCGGCCCAGGCGTCGAACATGTCGTTGAACGCCTCCCGGTTATCCTCCAGACCGATCGGCTGGAGCATGACCCCGGCCACCACTCGGTCCGGGGCGTGGCACAGCAGGTTCATGATGTAGGCGCCCCCGATGCACATCCCCATCACGGCGAACTCGTCGATCCCCAGATGGTCGAGTAGGGCGAGCTGATCACCGGTGTAGGTGTCCCAGCCGTCGTCGGCCCGGACCGGTCCGGTCGACGCCCCGGCGTTGCGCTGGTCCATGGCGATGACCCGATGGTTGCCGCTCAGCTCGGTGATCGGGTTCCACGGGGCGTTGTCCCACAGCGGGATGGCCGACCGCATCCCCCCGGGAGCGATCAGCAACACCGGGAACCCGGCGCCGTGCTCTTCGTAGTGGATGGTCGCACCGTCGTGCTCGAACGTGGCCATCCCCGGAGTTCATCACACCGGGCGGGCCCCCACCAGAGCTACCGCGGCCGGTCGGCCTCACCAGGGATCGCGGCCGGTCGGCCTCACCACGGATGAGGCGTGCCGTCCCACCGGACGAACCGGCCGGTGTCGTCCGGGCCGAACCGGCCGACGGTGTCGGCGATGGAGGCCGCGGCGTCCTCCACGGTCAGGGACGCGGCCGAGCCGCCCATGTCGGTACGGACCCAGCCGGGGTGGACCGCCATCACCCGGATCCCCCGGTCGGCCAGCTCCGCGGCCTGGCGGACCGTGATCATGTTGAGGGCCGCCTTCGATGCGTTGTAGGCGACATCGGCGCCTGAGCCGGCCGCGAACACCAACGAGCCGAGCTGGGAGGAGATGTTCACCACCAGCGGGTCGTGGCCTCGCTCCAGCCCTGGGAGCAGGGCCCGGGTGACCAGCAGCGGTCCGGCCGCGTTGACGTCCATGACGGCCAGGAACTCCGGCCGGTTGAGCTCGGTGACCCCGCGCCGCGACCGGTCGGCTCCCGCGGCGGTGGCGTTGATCCCCGAACTGTTGATCAGCACATCGATCCGGTCCAGATCGGCCTGGTCGTCGGCCAGGGCGGCGATGGAGGCATCCGAGGTGACGACGAGGGTGGCGGTCCGGGCCACCGCGGCCAGCGCGGGGTCGGGGCCGGAGCGGACGGTGCCCACCACGGTGGCCCCCCGGGCCGCGAAACGGCGGGCCAGGCCCAGCCCGAGCCCCCGGCCGGCGCCGGTGATCACCACGATCCGGCCGGCATCGGGTCGGTCCGGGTCGGACCCGGGCGGGGGAGGGGACGGGGTGGGGCCGGCTCGATCGGTCATCGGTTCGTTCTAGCCGGGGCCGGGCCGCCGGTCGACCGGGGCCGTTCGCCTCCGCTACGTTCCCAATCATGGCCGTGACCCCTGTCTCCAGCACCGACTACACCCCGGACGAGCTCCGGACCTACGTGCTGGAGGTGTGCGGCGCCCTGGGCAGCGAACCCACCGAGGCGTCCCTGGTCGCCGACCAGCTCGTGACCGCCAACCTGTCGGGTCACGACTCCCACGGGGTCGGCATGATGCCCGCCTACGTCGACTCGGTGAGGGGTGGCCGCCTGTTCGTCAACCGGCACCCCTCGGTGGCCCGCGACGACGGCGCGGTCCTGCTGTTCGACGGCAACCGGGCCTTCGGGCAGGTGGCCGGGTACGAGGCCATCAACGCGGCCATCGAACGGGCCGGCCGGCTCGGGGTGGCGATCATGGGCCTCCGGGACAGTTTCCACATCGGCCGGATCGGCCATTGGGGCGAGCAGTGCGCCCGGGCCGGGATGGTGTCGATCCACTTCGTCAATGTGGCCGGCCACGCCCCGTCGGTGGCCCCGTGGGGTGGCTACGAGGCCCGGTTCGTCACCAACCCGGTGTGCATCGCCATCCCCGGCTCGGTCGAGGCGGACGGTACCCGACCGGTGGCCCTGCTCGACATGGCCACCAGCGTCATCGCCCAGGGGAAGGCCCGGGTGGCCATGCTCTCCCAGGTGCCGGTGCCCGAGGGGAGCGTGGTCGACGGCGAGGGCAGGCCCACCACCGATCCGGCCGGCCTGTTCGCCCGGCCCCGCGAAGGGGCCCTGCTCGCCTTCGGCCGTCACAAGGGATCGGGCCTGGCCATCATGGCCGAACTGCTGGGTGCGGCCCTGCTGGGCGGCACCACCATCTCCCCCCATCACGAACGGGACGGCTCGGCGCTCAACAGCATGCTCACCATCGTGATCGACCCCGACGCCCTCGGTGGTCGAGGCAACCTGGTGGAGGAGGCTCTGGCCTTCACCGACTATGTGCGTTCGTCGGCCGTCCGGGACGGATTCGACGAGGTCCTCATCCCCGGCGAACCCGAGTACCGGGCCCGCCGGCAACGGGCCGACGCCGTCCCGGTCGACGCCGGCACGGTCGACGACCTGCGGCGGGCGGCCGGCCGGGCCGGTTTGGACGACGACGCCGTCACACGCCTCCTGGGCTGATACCCGGCGCGGGCCCGGTGGTCAGGTGAGCCAATCGCCGGCCACGATGGCGCAATCGGTGCTGACGTGCCGGTCGATGTCGAAGCTGAACGGCACGGTGGCCTGCGACCGGCCGGTCGTGCCGGCGGCCACGTCCACGATGGTGCCGCTCGACTGGTCGAGCCGCAGGCCGTCGGCGTCGAGGGCGACCACCGTGAAGCTGCCCAGATGATCCTCGAGATCGTCGTTGGTGACCGTGAACGTCACCTCGTACCAGTTGCCGAAGAACTCGTCGAGGTCGCATTCCTCCACCGTGGTCAGGGCGGCCAGGGCGAGATCGGCGTCGGGGGTGGGCGATGCCGTGATCGTCGGCTCGGTGCACAGGGTGGCGGTGTCGTCGATCGGGGACAGGTCCAGGATGGCCGCCTGGCCCGGGGCCAGGGCGGTCACGGTGTCGAAGGTCTCACCCACCCGGACCCCGGCGCCGTCCTCGAAGGCCACCGAGG
>JBKDZN010000243.1:0-21449 GCA_047971245.1 Acidimicrobiales bacterium | reverse complement strand
TGCCCGGGGACGTCTCGATGGCGTCATTCACAGTTCAGCGCATCGTGCTGGACGGTTGGCTGGGGGGCGGATTGAATCGAAGGAGCGCGGACCGGTTCCGCTACAGAGGATCGACCATCGGGATGCCCGCCGCACCTACCGGCACCACCACAAAAAATGCCGCCGCCACCAGCGGTAGCCATCTTGCTCTAGCCGGGGGATCCCCCCGTCGAAGCTCGAGCACCGTTGCCGTTTGGCCCTCGCCAGCCGGCGGTAGCGACCACGAGGTGCTGTCGACTCTTGGCGACAGCATCCGGCCGGGTCCTCGCCAACGCCAGGTCGCCACGCTCGAGCGCCGATGGCGGGAGGCCACCGGCCAGAACCACGTCGTGGTCTGCCGGTCGGCCACCGCCGCGGCACGACTCGCCATCCGTTCCCTGGGCCTGGGTTCCGGCGACGAGATCATCTGCCCGGTCGACGCCGTGCCCGCCTCCCGGGTTTTGATGGACGCCAACGGTGCCGTTGCCGTCCCGGTCGACATCGACCCGGCCACCCTTCAGATCGATCCCGCGGCCGTTGCCGCCGCGGTGACGGCCCGCACCCGCGCCGTGCTGGTGGTCGACCGGTACGGCACCACCCCCGACTACCTGGCCCTCGAAGCCGTCGGCCGACGCCACTGCCTTGCCCTCCTCGAGGACGCGTCCCAGGCCCGGGGGGCGACGTTCCGTGGGCGGCCCGTCGGGTCGTTGGGCACCGTGAGCTACGCCGCCCTCCCGGGCCTGGGGTCGACCGCGGCCCTGGGACGCGGCGGCATCGTGGCCACGTCCGATGACGACGCTGCGTCCGTGGCCCGTCGGGCCCTGCTGGTCGATGGGGCTCCGATCGTCGATGACAACCTGGGCGACCTCGTCGAGGCCGGGGACTGGACCATGGCCATGTCCGAACTCGACGCCGCCGCGGCCGCCCTCGCCATGGCCCGGTTGGACGACACCGCCGCCGTGCGCGCCGTGAACGGCGCCCGGCTGGCCGCCCGGTTGGCCGGGATCCCCGGCCTGGCCATCCCCGGACCGGTGGAAGGAGCGACCAATGTGTACAGCTCGTTCCCCCTCGTGGTGCAGCCCGACGAGCTCGGCCTGCCCGATCGGGCCGCGTCCGCCCTGCGGGACGCGATCATCGATTGCCTCCTGGCCGAGGGCCTCCGGCTCGATCGGTGGACGCCGCAGCCTCTGGGCGCCGACCCCGTCGGCTACCGTCTCCTGACCCCGGATCCGTCGTCGGCCTGCTGCCGGGCGGAATTCCCCGCGGCGGCGGCCCTGGCCGAAGGGGGTCTGGTGCTGGGGGCCGATCCCTGCCTGCTCGACGTCGTCGGCCCGACCGTGGTCGACGACATGGCCGACGCGGTGCTCAAGGTGGTCGTCGATCATGCCGATCGGCTACGGCATCTGGTCAACGAGCGATGCCGGCCGGTGACCCATTGATGATCCCTCCCCATTCCTGTCCGCGAGCGCTCTCCCGCACATAGCTGGTTCCCAAGAGCGCTCGGTCGTGCGGCATCCGCTGCCGGGCGACAGGCCAGGGGCCCTCGCATGAAACCGCCATCATGCGAGGGCCCGACTGGCTGACGGTTCGTCAACCGAGCCGGCCGACGGACTCAGTCGCGTGCGATGAAGGCGGCGGGAGGGACGAAGTAGGCGGCCCCGGTCTCGGCGTCCACGAAGTCGAGCAGGTGATCGTAGTTCCCGGCGTCGTCGGCGATGATCATCTGGCGAAGCGAGGTGAGCACCACGTCGGCGGAACCGGCGAAGCCGATGAACATCGTGCCGTGCTTCAACGCCGTTCCGAAGGCCCGGTTCTGGCGGTACATCTTGACCTCGGTACCGTCGATGGTCACCTTCGACTTCACATTGTGGGCGAACGGCTTCTTCTCGTCGTCGGCGAGCTCGATGTCGTCCATCTTGGTGCGGCCGATGACCCCTTCCTGCTGTTCGGTGGTGAGCGCATCCCAGGCGGCCATCCGGTCGACATACCGCTGAACCACCAGATAGCTGCCGCCGGCGTAATGCCCGCCGTCGGCGAGGACGGCGTCGGCCCGCTCCCGCCCACCCGGATTCTCGGTGCCGTCGACGAAATCGATGAGGTCACGGTCGTCGAGGTACTTGTAGCCCTGGATGTCGTCGACGAGTTCCGCGATCGGGGCGAAACCCGTCATCACATACTTCGAGACCTGCAGATTCAGGTCGATCCGGTTCGATTTCACCATGACGAAGATGTCCCCGGCGGTCGAGGGGAAGTGCCGGTCATCGTCCTTCATCTCTGGGAAGGGAGCGAGGCCGGCCGGCACGGGAGCATCGGGGAACAACCGGGGCCAGGCCCGGGCCGAGAACCCGATGGTGGTGCTCACCTCGGCCGTGGTGTCCTTTTGCGAGATCGACTTCGTGGCGTTGTCCAGCATGGTCAACGCCGAGGTGACCTGGGCCGGCGTGGGCGTACCGTGCTCGGCGGTCCCGTCGTGCAGGACGAAGGTCAGGTATTCGGCGAACGGCGTCGGGTCGGTGAGGACGCCGGGCTGGGCGAGAAGGGGATCGGACACGGGGTTCCTCCTCATGGGGGCGATGACTTCCGCCTGCACGCTAGACGCCGGCTCGGGCGGGCGACAGGGAAACCGCCGATTGCCGGGCCCGAGTTCCGGCATCCCGCGCAACGGCGCGCGGTGCGGCTAGTGTCAGGTCCAACTGTGGCTACTCGGAACTCTACCCGTTCCGGTCGAGGGGCTACGGGCGGACGATCGTCGCGATCGAAGTCAACACGCACTTCGAAAGCTCGGCGCGCCCAAGATCGTCGCGACGTCCAGGCCCTGCTCCTCATGGCCGCTGGTTTGATCCTGGCGATCAGCCTCTACACCGGCGCTGCCGGCCCGCTCGGGCGCGCCCTCGCCGACGTGACCGGCATGATGGTCGGCCGGGCGCGGGTACTCCTGCCCCTGGCCTGCCTGGCCGGTGGGTGGATGTTGTTGCGTTCGGGCCGGTCCCGGAAGCGTCGGATCGTCCTCACCGCCCCGGAACAGGCGGCCTGGTTGTGCGTCGCGGCCGCGGTGTTCTCCCTGCTCGACATGGCCGGGGGGCGGCCGTACTGGCAGTCGCCCACGGCCGATCTGGCCGCCGCCGGTGGCTGGCTGGGGGTGGCCATCGGGGGCACGATCGATCGGTACCTCGGCCACTGGGGCCAGGTGATCGTGACCCTGACCCTGATGGCGGTGGCCGCGGTGTTGCTCACCTCGATCTCGGTCAGCAGCGCGGTGGACGGCCTGGTCCAGCGGTTCGGAGGCCTCCGCCGCGACCTCGGCGGCGACCTCGATCAGGAACCGATCCCGGCCGATCGGCCGGAATCACGGTGGACCCGCCTGCGTCGCCGGGCCGGGATCGGCGACGTCGATGCCGATGTGGAGGAGCCGGGCGGCCGTGGTGGCCGTCGGTCGGGCCCGGCGCGGTCGCGGCCCGATCCCCTCGAGTCGGAGCGGCCCGGTTCGGTCGACGACGACACCGGCCAGACCTACATTGACCTCCGCCGGTCCTCCCCGCCCGACGCCCCGTTCGACGTGGAGGCCATGGAGGACCTCGACGGCGACGAACCGCCCGGCCTGTTCGACGACCTCGATGGCGAACCCGACGACGATCGGGCCGGACGCCCGGCCCCGGAAGCCGCCGGGTGGGGGCCGGTGGCCATGCCGGTCATCGACGTTCCCGAGCCCTCGGTGGTGGACGGGATGCTCATGGCGGCGCCGGAGCCCCCCCACGGTGACTGGCACCTCCCCACCCTCGATCTCCTCGACCGCACCGAGAGCCAGGAGATCGACCGGGCCTCGGTGGAGGCCACCGGTCGGCAGCTCGAACACGCCCTGGCCGAGCACGGTGTCGAGACCCGCCTGATCGGTGTGGTGGTCGGCCCCACGGTCAGCCGTTTCGAGCTCGAGCTCGGGCCCGGCGTCAAGGTGGCCCGGGTGACCGCCCTCCACAAGGACATCGCCTACGCGATGGCCACCCCGGACGTCCGGATCCTGGCGCCCATTCCCGGCAAGCAGGCGATCGGGGTCGAGGTCCCCAATGTGCGCCGTCAGATCATCACCGTCGGCGACCTGCTGGTCTCGGAGGAGGCGTCCCGGGCCACCCACCCCCTGGAGGTGGTGCTCGGCCGCGACATCACCGGCAAGACGGTCATGGTCAATCTGGCCAAGATGCCCCACCTGCTGGTGGCCGGTCAGACCGGCTCGGGCAAGTCCAGTTGCCTCAACTCGATGCTCACCTCGATCCTGATGCGGTCGACCCCCGACCAGGTCCGCCTCATCCTGGTCGACCCGAAACGGGTCGAGCTGACCCAGTACGAACGCCTGCCCCACCTCCTCACCGAAGTGGTCACCGATCCGAAGAAGGCGGCCAACGCGCTGGCCTGGGCCGTGGGCGAGATGGAGCGCCGCTACGACCTGTTGAGCGAGGTCGGGGTGCGTGATCTCGACGGCTACAACCGGATGGTCGACGAGCATCAGGCCGGCCTCGACCTCGAGGGTGATCCGGACGGGGAGGGGAGCGACGAGTTCACCTACCCCCGGCTCAGCTACATCCTGGTCGTCCTGGACGAGTTGGCCGACCTCATGATGGTGGCCGCCCGCGACGTCGAGGAGTCGATCTGCCGGATCGCCCAGAAGGCCCGGGCCGTCGGCATCCATCTGGTGATCGCCACCCAGCGGCCGTCCACCAATGTGATCACCGGGTTGATCAAGGCCAATGTCCCCGCTCGCCTGGCGTTCGCGGTGTCGAGCCTCACCGACAGCCGGGTCATCCTCGACCAGCCCGGCGCCGAGCGGCTGGTGGGTCGGGGCGACGGTCTCCTCAACGACGGGACCACCTCGAGCCCCCTGCGCTTCCAGGGCGCCTGGGTGACTGAGGAGGAGGTCGAGGCCATCGTCGACGTCTGGACCGAGCAGGCCCCCGACGTCAGCTACGACAGCCGGGTGGTCGGCGAGGAGGATCAGGGGGCTGCGGCCCTGATCCCCGGCGGCTCGTCGGGCGATGAGGAAGACGACGAACTCATGCTCCAGGCCATGGAGCTGGTGGTCCGTTCCCAGCTCGGCTCCACCTCGATGCTGCAGCGGAAGCTGCGGGTCGGGTTCGCCCGGGCCGGACGGCTGATGGACCTGTTGGAGGAGCGGGGTGTGGTCGGCCCGTCACTCGGATCCAAACCCCGCGACGTGCTCATGACGTCCCAGGACCTGGACGCGGGGAACTGGCCCGGCGCCGCCGGTGGGCCGGTGGCCGCGGATCCGGAGCCGCGGGGCACGGCCCGCCAGGCCCCGAGCCCCGGTCCGGCCGACCCCACCGGCCCCGGACCGGCGGCGGCCCAGCCGGTGGTCGAGGCGCCGCGGCGACGACGCAAGACGCTGGCCGACCTCCAGCTGCCCGACGGCAGCGGGGCCGAGCTCACCGGCTCCCTGGTGGATCCCGAGGCCGATCCGGTCGACATCGAGCTGCCCCCGGTCACCGAGCCCCGATTCGACGGTGCTGACGGTGCCGATGGGTTCGACGGTGCCGATGGATTCGACGGTGCTGACGGATTCGACGGTGCCGACGACGGGTACCACGCGGCCGATGGCGACACCCCGGTGGACCGGGGCGGCGGAGACGACCGGGACCCGGCCGACGACTGGTTCGCCGGCGAGGACGACGATCCGGCCCTGGCGCCCCCGCCCGGCTACCGGGCTCGCTGAGGCACACCGTCCCCGTCGGCACGACGCGGCTCCCGGACCCCACCGGCTCGCTAGCCTGCGGCGGTGACCTGGCTCAGCGAACCCGGCATGGTGGTGGCGATCATCGAGATCGTGCTCGGTCTCTTGCTCCTGACCCGGGCCGCAGACGCCTTCATCGAGGGATCGGTGGGGGTCGCCCACGCCCTCCGCCTGTCGCCGGTGCTGGTGGGTGCGGTCATCGTCGGCTTCGGTACCAGCGCCCCCGAGCTCCTGGTGTCCAGCGCGGCCGCGCTCGACGGCAACCGGGATCTCGGGGTCGGGAACATCATCGGTTCCAATGTCGCCAACCTGTCGCTGGTTCTGGCGTCGGCGGCCTTTGTGGTGCCCCTCATCGTCAGTCGCAGCGTGCTCAGCCGGGAAGCGCCCCTGTCGCTCCTGGCCGTGCTCGCCTTCGCCTGGTGCACGGTGGGAGGTCTCACCCGCTGGGAGGGTCTCGGCCTGCTCGCCGGTCTCGTCGTCGCCCTGAGCTGGATGATCCTCGGCGGCCACGAGGGTGGGGAGAGCCATGTGCTCGACGACCAGCCGCGTTCGATGCGCTACGACGGCGCCCGCACCGGGGTGGGCCTGCTCGGCACCGTTGCCGGGGCCCAGCTGTTGGTGTGGGGGTCCAACGGGATCGCGGTCGCGGCCGGTTTGACCGGTGGGTTCATCGGATTCACCCTGGTCGCGGTGGGCACCTCGCTCCCGGAGATGGTCACCGCCGTGGTGGCCGCCCGCAAGCGGGAGACCGAGCTGATCCTGGGCAACCTGCTCGGCTCCAACATGTTCAACAGCTTGGCCGTCGGCGGTGTCGTGGCCCTCATCTCCCCGGGCCCCATCACCGACCCCGGGCTGCGCACCGTCGGGGTCACGGTCATGGTGATCGTCGCCACCGGGGCGTGGGTGGCCATGGTCACCCTGCGGCGGGTGCATCGCTACGAGGCGGCGGCCCTCCTGACCGGATGGCTGGTGTCGGTATGGCTGTTGGCCAGCCGTTCCGGATCGACGTGAGCGCCCGGCGCGTCGCCGTCGCCGTTGCCGGTGGCGCCGGCGCGGGCTACCACAGGGACCATGGCCACCATCGATCATCTCGTCGTGGCCGGCGGAGCACTCGATCCGCTGGTCGCCTGGTTCACCGAAGCGACCGGGGTGACGCCGAGCCCCGGCGGCTCCCACCCGGGCGTCGGCACCCGCAACGCCCTCGTCGGCCTGAACGACGCCACCTACCTCGAGCTCATCGCCCCCGATCCCGACCAACCCGATCCGGCCCGGCCGCGGCCGTTCGGGGTGGACGACCTCGCCCCCCACGAGCATCGCCTGGTCACCTTCGCGCTCCGGGTGGACGACATCGTGATGGCCACCGGAGCCGCGCGCCGGGCCGGGGTCGAGCTCGGCGTACCCCACGAGATGCGGCGCAACCGGCCCGACGGGGTGCTGCTGAGCTGGCAGCTCACCGAGTCGCTCTACCCGGTCGGTGGTGGCGCCGTCCCCTTCCTGATCGCCTGGCGGGACAGCCCCCACCCGTCGGCCTCGTTGTCGCACGACTGCCGGCTCGACCGGCTGCTGGTGCGCCACCCCGACCCCGAGCGGCTCGCCCGGATGTTCGAGGCGGTCGGGGTGGAGCTGCCGGTGTCGGCCGCCGATCCCGGCGGGGTGTCGGCCACCCTCGGGACCCCCGAAGGCACTGTCGAGCTCTGAGGCCGACTCGACCCAGCGACCCGGCGCCGAGGCGGGTACGGTCGACCAATGGCCAAAGGGCGAGATGGGTTCCCGCGCAAGATCGCTGCCACCGTCGGCACCTCGTTGCGTTCGGCCGGGCGGCGGGCGAGGACCACGGCCGCCTCGGGCCCCCTCAATCTCGATGGCCGGCTGCCGGTGCTCCGCTCACCCCGGCCGATGCCCGAGATCCAGGCCGAACTCGACGCCCTGGTCGGCCTGGACTCGGTGAAGGAGCAGGTCGGCGCCCTCGTCGCCTTCCTCCAGCTTCAGGCCCGACGGCGGGAGCACGGCCTCACCGACGTCACCCCCAGTCAGCACCTGGTGTTCGTGGGCAACCCGGGCACCGGTAAGACCACCGTGGCCCGCCTGCTCGCCGAGATGTACGGATCGTTGGGCCTGCTCCAGCGGGGTCACCTCGTCGAGGTGGACCGGTCCGGCCTGGTCGGCCAGTACGTGGGGCACACCGCGGCCAAGACCAACCGGGTGGTCCGCCGGGCCCTCGACGGGGTCCTGTTCATCGATGAGGCCTACGCCCTCTCGCCCCGACGGACCCTCGGCAACGATTTCGGGGCCGAAGCCATCGAGACCCTGTTGAAGCGGATGGAGGACCATCGCCACCGGCTGGTGGTGATCGTGGCCGGCTACCCCCAGCTCATGCACGAATTCCTGGAGTCGAACCCGGGCCTGCGGTCCCGGTTCGCCCGGGAGATCCCGTTCCCCGATTACGCCACCGGCGACCTGGTGGCCATTACCGAGAAGTTGGCCGCCGAGGCCGACTACCTGATCGACCCGGGCGCGGCCGGTGAACTGGCCAACGTGTTCGGCCGGGTCATCCGCAGCCCCGGGTTCGGCAACGGCCGCTACGCCCGCAACCTGCTGGAGCAGGCCATGAACCGGCAGGCCGTCCGCCTGGCAGCCGCCGGCTCGCTCGATGGTCTCGATGCCATGGCGGTTAGCACCATCACCGCCACCGACATCGCCGAGGCCGCCAAGATCCTCGACGCCAAACCGCCCCCCGGCCCCCGGGCCTGACCGCGCTCGCGTGAAGCGCGGCCCGCGGGCTGGGGGTGGCGGCCGGGGCCGGTCCGGGACCGCCGCGCGGGGCCCGGGCTTCTCCCGGGCCGGGCGAGCTGGCACACTATCCCCATCGGCGGAGGGGCAGTGGAGGAAGGAAGCCGCGCGCATGGCAATGGACACCACCGAATGGGCCTCGGGACTCCTGTTCCCGGAAGGGCCGATCTGGTACCCCGACAACTCGATCATCCTGGTGGAGATCGCCCGAGGCACCCTGACCCGGGTGACCGCCGACGGGGAGGTGGAGGTGGTCGCCGACTGCGGGGGCGGCCCCAACGGCGCCGCCGTCGGACCGGACGGCAAGGTCTACGTCTGCAACAACGGGGGCTTCGAGTGGTCCCAACGCAACGGCCTGCTCCGTCCCGGTCTGCAACCCGCGGACTACACCGGGGGCAGCATCCAGCGGGTCGATGTGGCCACCGGCACGGTCGAGACCCTGTACGACGGTTGCAACGGCAACCGGCTCCGCGGGCCGAACGACCTGGTGTTCGACACCAGCGGTGGCTTCTGGTTCACCGACCACGGCAAGAACCGGCCCCGGGAGCGGGACCGGGGCGGGTTGTACTACGCCAAGGCCGACGGATCCGACATCCGTGAGGTGGTGTTCCCCCTCGACGCCCCCAACGGGGTGGGCCTATCGCCCGACGAGGACATGCTGTACGTGGCCGAGACCCACCAGGGACGCCTCTACCAGTGGGAGCTGTCCGGGCCCGGGGAGATCGCCGGCTACTTCGGCCCGGAGCATCGCGGCACGGTCCTGGCCGACCCCGAGGGCGGCCCGCTGTTCGACTCCCTGGCCGTCGACGCCTACGGCAATGTGTGCGTGGCCACGATCGGCAACGGGGGCATCACCGTGGTGACCCCGGACGGTCTCCACTACCACCGGCCGTTCCCCGACCCGTTGACCACGAACATCTGCTTCGGCGGCCCCGACCGCACCCTGGCGTTCGTGACCCTGTCGGGTTCGGGTCGGCTGGTGTCCCGCCAGTGGGACGCCCCCGGCCTGCCCCTGGCCTACGAGCCGATCCTGTCGTGACCATCGGGGTCCGGGCCGGCGGCACCGGGGTGCGTGCCGCGGCCCGGATCGTGGTCCTGGGTGCCCTGGCGATGGTGGCCGCCGCCGGTCTGGTCGTCGGCCCCGCCGGTCGCAGCGGCGCCCTCGGCATCCACGGCGACCTCCTGCAGAGCTCCCCGGCCGCCGGCTCCACCGTGGGTGGAACCGTCGATTTCGTCGATCTGGCCGTACTCGAACCGGTGACCGGCGCGGTGATCGTCGTCACCCGGGACGGGGTCGAGTTCCCGGGCCGGACCACCGGCGACTCCGGCCAGATCATGCGGTACCAGCTCGACACCCCGCTGACCGACGACGGGGCCTATCGCGTCGACTACCGCTACCGGTCGGCCGACGGCCACGATGTCGAGGACGGCTACGGGTTCAACTACCAGGCCACGGCCACCGAACCGCTCCGGATCGGGACCGTACCCGAACCGGCCGGAACCTTCCCGACCACCGCCCTCGTGGCCGCGGTGGTGACCGCGACGCTCATCGGATTGGTTGGATGGCGACGGATCAACCGGAAGCGGCTGGCTCTGGCCGCGGAACCGGGCCGGTCGGGCGGAGCGGATCGTTCGGGCCCGGCGGGTGGCCCGGTGGGTGACCGATAGCCTAGAGCCGGTGACCGTCCGGCCCCGACTGTTCCACATCGAGACCCTCGGTTGTCCGAAGAACCAGGTCGACTCGGACAAGCTGGTCGGCACCCTGCTGGCCGACGGTCTGCAACCCGCCGCGACCCCCGACGAAGCCGATGTGGTAGTGGTGAACACCTGTGCCTTCATCGAGGAGGCGCGCCAGGAATCGATCGATGTGATCCTGGGCCTCGACCGCGACCGCAAACCCGGGGCCGAGCTGGTGGTCACCGGTTGTCTGGCCGAGCGGTACGGGGACGAGTTGGCCGAGGCCCTGCCCGAGGTCGACGCGGTGGCCCCGTTCGGGGTGCCGGTCACCCTCGGCCCGACCCGATCCGTCGACGGGGTCGGCACTGCCGGGCCGGCGCCGTCGATGGATCTGCTGGAACTGCCCCGCCCGCCCGCCGCCGCCCCCTGGGCGTACGTCAAGGTGGCCGAGGGTTGCGATCGGGCCTGCGGCTTCTGCGCCATCCCCTCGTTCCGCGGTCCCCAGCGGTCGCGTTCGGTCGAGGCGATCCTCGGTGAGGTCGACGCCCTGGGGGTGGCCGAGGTGGTTCTGGTGGCCCAGGATCTCGCCTCGTTCGGGCGCGACCAGGGGCGGGGGACCAAACGGATCGTGGACCTGGTGGAGGCGGTGTCGGCCCGGGTCGACCGGGTCCGCCTGCTCTACCTCTACCCATCCGAGCTGACCGATCGCCTCATCGACACCATTTGTGGCACCGGGGTCCCGTACTTCGATCTCTCCCTCCAGCACGTGTCCCGGCCCCTGCTGCGCCGGATGCGGCGCTGGGGTTCGGCCGAGCGGTTCGGCGAACGGATCGACACCATCCGGAGCCGGGAACCGGGCGCGGCGTTCCGGTCGAACTTCATCGTCGGCCACCCGGGCGAAACCGAGTCCGACCACGACGCCCTGCTCCGCTTCGTGGCCGAGACCCGGCTCGACTGGTGTGGGTTCTTCGCCTACTCACCCGAGGCGGGCACCCACGCGGCTGCCCTCGATGGCGTCGTCCCTGCCGCGCTGGTGGCCGAACGTCTCCGCGAGCTGCGTGAGCTCCAGGACCGCATCACGGCGGAACGGCGCGACGAGCTGATCGGTCAACGGATCAGTGTCCTGGTGGACGCGCCCGGGGTGGCCCGGTCGTGGCGGGAAGCGCCCGAGATTGACGGGATCGTCAACGTTCCCGCCGACCTCGCCGTCGGCCGGATCCACGCCGTCGAGGTGACCGGGGCCCTCGGCCCCGACCTGGAGGCCCGTCCCGCCGGCTCCGGCCGCGGGGACGGGGCGTGAACGCCGTGCCCGGTCTCAGCGTGCTCGGACCGTCCCGGTGGGCGGCGGCCGCCAATTCCCTCACCGTCACCCGCCTGCTCGTGGCGCCGATCCTGGCCGCCCTCGTGCTCTACCGCAACCCGTGGTGGGTGACCTTCATCCTCGGCCTGGTGCTCGGCTTCACCGACGCCATCGACGGTTCCCTGGCCCGCCGGGCGACCCCGACCCGGTTGGGGGCGTTCCTCGATCCCCTGGCCGACAAGCTGGTGGTGCTGCTCGTCGCCTACGCCCTGGTCATCGTGGGCCGGTTCTCGTGGATCCCGGTGACCCTGATCGCGGTCCGCGAGGTCGGTCTCGTCGGCTACCGCTCCTACTGGGCGCGCCAGGGCCTGTCGGTACCGGCCCGTCGTTCCGGCAAGTACAAGACCCTCGTCCAGGCGGTCGCTCTGGCCGCCGCCTTGTTCCCGCCCCTGGGCCCCCACCCGTGGGTGGCCGATCTCCTGCTGTGGCTGGCGGTCGGTTTCACCCTGGTCAGCGGGGCCCAGTACCTGATCGACGGGCGGGATGCCGTCCGCACTACCGGCCAACGGTGACCCCATGATGAGACGCCCCCTGATCCTGTTCCTCGCCGCGGCCCTGTGGATGGCCACGGTCGCCGGTTGTGGGCTGTTCGAGGGCGACGACACCGCCACCGACGACGCTGCCACCGACGACGGTGCCGACCCGGACGCCGACGGGGCGGCGGACGCGCCACTGGCCGAGCTCACTGCGGACGGGGCGGTCACCGGGGCCGCGTTCGTCGAGGGATCCTGTGGTTTCGGCCCCCTGGTGGGGGTGGACGACGTCCGTTGCGGCACGGTCTCGGTGCCGATGTCCTGGGCGGACGGAACCGGTCGGATCGCTCTCGCGGTGGCGGTATTCCCCGCCACCGGTGACGACCCGGCCGCGGATCCGGTCGTCTACCTGGAGGGTGGTCCCGGTGGCGCGGCGCTGGAGAGCCTGCCGTTCAGCTACCCGACGTTGGTCGCCCCGTTGCGAGAACAACGCGACGTGATCGTGTTCGACCAGCGCGGCGTCGGCCTTACCACCCCGGCCCTGGTCTGCGATGAACTGACCGCCGTCACCCGGGAGCTGGAGGACGACCCCGCCATCAGTCCGGACGACGCCGAGGCCCGGAGCGTGGAGGCACTCGGGCTCTGTGCCCAGCGCCTCACCGACGACGGGATCGATCTGGCCCAGTACAACTCGGTGGCCAACGCCCACGACACCGAGGCGATCCGGGTCGCTCTCGACTACCCGGAGTGGAATCTGTACGGCATCTCGTACGGCACCCGGCTCGGTCTCGAGATGCTCCGCCAGCACGGGGGGCCGGTGCGAGCCGCGGTGCTGGATTCGGTGTTCCCGCCCCAGGCAAACTCCACCGTCGAGACCCCCCAAGCCCAGATCGCGACCCTGCAGCGGATTGCCGCCGCGTGCGCCGCCGAGCCCGGCTGCCAGGCTCAGGGCGACCTGATCGAGCGGCTGGCCGCCATGGTCGGGCGGCTGGAGGCCGACCCGGTGGAGATCGAGGTCATGGATTTCCTCACTGGGGCAACCGACACCGTCTTCGTCGATGGATACAGCCTCGTCGGGCTGGTGTCCCAGGCCCTGTACTCGCCGACCTGGTTCGTCGATCTGCCGGCGCTGCTCACCCAGCTCGACGCCGGCGACACCAGCGGTCTGGAGGAATTCGCCTCCCAGGCCCGGAGCACCGAGTCGTTGTTCGCCGACGGGATGTTCTACGCGGTGGAGTGCAACGAAGAGATCGTCTTCGCCGATCGGGCCGAGACCGAGGCCAACGTCCCCGCCGACCCGTACAGGCTGCAGGAGGACTTCGACTACGGCTCCAATGTGGGCCCGGGGGCCTTCGACACCTGTGAGGCGTTCGGCTCCCACCCGGCGCCGCCCGAAGCCAACGAGGCGGTGGTGAGCGACGTCCCCACCCTGCTCCTGGCCGGGGCGTTCGATCCCGTCACCCCGGTCGCCTGGGCCGAAGCGGCCGCCGAGACGCTCAGCGCCGGCCAGGTCGTCGTGGGGCCGATGGCCTCGCACGGGGTCAGCGGGGACGACTGTGGGATGAGCCTGGTCACCGCGTTCCTGGATGCGCCCGATCAACCGGTGGACGCGTCCTGCCTCGACGAGGCCCGGCTCCGGTTCGTCGACCGTCCGCCCGAACCGATCACGATGGAGCCGTTCGAGCGTGACAACCCGGCGCCGGCGGCGACGGTGATGGGGGAGCGGCCGGCGGGCTGGGTGGCCGGGATCGGCGGGGAGGACTACCGGCGTCAATCCTTCCTCGACCCGACCTTCCTGCTCCAGCTGGCGGCCATCCCCGGGTCGGCCCCGCGGATCGAGGCCGCACTCGCCGCCGGCTACGAGCTCACCATGGCCGACCTGCCCACCCCCGCCGGCCTGGAGGGCTGGACGGTTCGGGGTGGTCAGACCGACGATGTCGCGGTGCGAATCCTGCTGCAGTCCCAAGGCCCGCTGGATGCCCTGATCGTCATCGGGGCGCCACCGGGTGAGATCGATCGGTTGACCACCGATGTGGCCATCCCGGCCGCCGCCGCCCTCGAGGTGACGCCGTCGTGATCGTCGAAGTGGTGGCCATCGGTAGCGAGCTATTGCTCGGCCAGATCGTCGACACCAACTCCTCCTGGATCGGGGAGCAGCTGGCCATGGCCGGTCTCGACTCCTACTACCAGACCAAGGTGGGCGACAACCCGGCCCGCATGGAGGCGGTCATCCGCCAGGCCCTCGACCGGAGCGATGCCGTCATCTGCTGTGGGGGCCTGGGGCCGACCCAGGACGACGTCACCCGCGACGTGATCGCCACCGTGATGAGCGTCGACCTTGTCCCGGACGAGACGATCGCCGAGCGGATCGCCACCATGTTCCGATCGCGCGGCCGACCCATGCCCGAGAACAATCTCCGCCAGGCGTTGGTTCCGGTCGGGGCGTCGACGATGGCCCAACAACCGGGGACCGCGCCCGGCCTGATCTGCCCGGTCACCGTGCCCGGCCCGGACGACACGGCCGGGTCCGATACCAGGGCCGAACCGGAGCACAAGGTGATCTACGCGGTGCCCGGGGTGCCGTACGAGATGCAGGAGATGGTGTCGGGGACGGTCATCCCCGATCTGATCGCCCGATCGGGGGAGCGGGCCGTCATCGCGAGTCGCGTCCTGCGGACCTGGGGTACGTCCGAGTCGGGCCTGGCCGAACTGCTGGCCGACCGGATCGACGAGCTGGACCGGGCGGGTCACGTGACCCTGGCCTTCCTGGCCAGCGGGGTCGAGGGGCTGAAGGTCCGGATCACGACCAAGGCGGCCACCCCGGCCGAGGCGGTGGCCGCCCTCGACGCCGAGGAGGCCGTGGTCCGCGCCATCATCGGCGACATCGTGTTCGGGGTCGACGACGACACGATGGAGTCGGTGGTCCTGGCCGAGTTGGCCGAACGAGGCCTGACCCTGGCCGTGGCCGAATCGCTCACCGGCGGCTACGTGGCCGGCCGGTTCTGCGCCGTGCCGGGCGCCAGTGCCGTGTTCCGGGGTGGGGTGGTGGCCTACGCCACCGACGTCAAGTTCGCCGTCCTGGGTGTGCCCGAGGGGCCGGTGATCAGCGAGGACGCCGCGGTGGCCATGGCCGAGGGGGTCCGGGCCCGATTGGGGGCCGATCTCGGTCTGGCCACCACCGGTGTGGCCGGGCCGGACGAGGCCGAGGGCCAACCGGTGGGCACGGTGTGCCTGGCCGCGTCGGGCCCCGGTGGTTCGGTGGCCACCACCGTCCGCCTGCCCGGTGATCGGGAACGGATCCGGCAGTTCTCGGCCATCACCCTGGCCGACCTGCTGCGGCGGCATCTCGACGTCATCGTCTGACGGTGAGTGTCGCTGGTGGCGGGCGGAGGTGGGGGACCCGGCGGGTGCGGAATCCGCCGGGTTCGACGATCGTTCGGCGGGGAGCCGGTCGACCCACATCTGAGCGGTGGATGCGGCCTGCTGGGGGCATCGGTGGCCTCGATCCGGACCCAAAAGCCGCTCGCGCGGTCGGTGGGAACGGTAGAACTAGAGCGTGAGCGTTTCGGCTGATCCCTTCTCCGCCCCGTTCGGCACCTTGTTCGGGGACTCCATGACGGTGGCCCGCCTGGAGGGCGGTGCCTACCACTACGACGGAGGAGCCCAGCCGTTGGAGGCGTTCAGCCTCCACCCCGGCACCCACGCCCTGCACTACGCGAGTACCTGTTTCGAGGGACTGAAGGCGCACCGCCAGGTGGACGGGACCCTGGCCCTCTTCCGGCTCGACGATCATGTGGAGCGGATGCGCCAGAGTCTCGCCCGGCTGTACGTGGCCGTGCCCGATGCCGAACTGATCCGCACCATGATCGTTGACGCGGTGGAGGCCAACGCCTCGTTCACCCCCGACTCGCCCGGTTCGCTCTACATCCGCCCGACCTTCATCGGAACCACGCTCAACGTCGGCGCGGCGGCGTCACCTCCCGACACCGGTCTGCTGTACGTCGTCAACTGCCCGGTGGGTGACTACTTCGCCGGTGGCATCCGGCCCCTGACGATCTATGTGGAACAGTCGATCCCGCGGACGACGCCCCAGTTCGGCATGGTCAAGAGCGGGGCCAACTATGTGATGGCGCTCGGCCCGACCCTGGAGGCCAAGCGGGACCACGCCGCCGATCAGGTCCTGTTCGCCACCGGGGGCGACATCACCGAGACCGGCGCATCCAACTTCTTCCTGGCCGACGATCAGCGCCTGGTGACCCGTAACCTCGACACGTCGTTCCTGCACGGGGTCACCCGAGCCTCGGTCATCACCATCGCCGCTGATCTGGGTTATGAGGTCGAGGAGCGCCCCGTCGGGCTCGACGAGCTCGAGGCTTGGGCGAACGAGGGGGAAGGATTCCTGTCGGGGACCGCGGCGGTGATCGCCCCGGTGGGGACCATGGTCTTCGCCGACCAGCACCGGGTCGTGTTCGGCGACGGCCAACCGGGGGCCACCACCCTGCGTCTCCGTGAGGCCCTCACCGACATCCAGCTCGGTCGTGCCGAGGATCGTCACGGCTGGATGACCCCGGTCAAGGGCTGAACCCACCCGCCGGGCGGACATCAGCAGGGGTTGGGGCGGGTGCCCCGGTCCGCCTCGTGTGCTCAGTCGTGGCTGATGTCGGACGGCACGGTGATCCCCGGTGGCTGGTCGTCGGCATCGGCGTTGCCGGACGGCTCCTCGCCGGCGGCGGGGGCGTCGGCGCTGCGGGGTGTCGGTGTCCGGCCGAGGGTGGTGGGGGGAGCGGTGGTGGTCGTCACCCGGGCGTCGTTGATGGCGATCTTGCTCGCCTGGTAGAAGTCGGCCCGTTCGGGGCAGACCTGGCCGAAGATGTAGTCCTGCAGCTCGAGCTGCTGGGCGTCGAGCTGGGCCCACATACGGTCGAGCACCGCACCATCGGTACCGCACAGCACGCCGGCCAGGGTCATGATCTCGTCGACTTCGGCGTCCGACAGCGGGCGGCCCTCCAGGCGGGACAGCTCCTCGGCCCGGGTCGTCTCATCGGTGCCGGCGCCGAGGCCGCACCCGCCGAGGGGGACGGCGGCGGCGAGGACCGTGAGCACGCCGATCACGGTCCGAACGCGGGTGGTGCAGGCCATTCCCCCACGCTAGCCAGGCGACCCGACGAGTTTGCCCCGATGCGTTGAACGAACACGCGTTCGTAGTTACAGTGTTGTCGTTCCCGACCCGAGCAGACCGCCAATCCCGGTTGAGATCAGGCGATCGAAACCCGTGGGTCGGATTCTCAGCCCGAACTGTCACAGCCCACTCGTAGTGTCGGCGGTACATCGGCGGTACCACCCCCCGTTTCGAACCGAACCCGTTCGTGCACCTCGTGGTGTGCGGCATGCACACAGGGAGACGATCCTCCGTGGAGAAGCAAAAAGCCCTCGACATCGCCCTCAGCAACATCGAGAAGCAGTTCGGCAAGGGCTCCGTGATGAAGATGGGCGAACGATCCGACATGGATGTCGAGACGGTGCCCACCGGCGCGTTGGCTCTCGATCTCGCCCTCGGGGTCGGTGGCCTGCCTCGGGGCCGGGTGGTCGAGATCTACGGGCCGGAGTCATCCGGCAAGTCCACCCTGGCGATGCACGTGGTGGCCGAGGCCCAACGCAACGGGGGGATCTGCGCCTACATCGATGCCGAGCACGCCATGGATCCCACCTACGCCGCCAACATCGGGGTCGACGTCAACGAGCTCCTGATCTCGCAGCCCGACACCGGTGAGCAGGCCCTGGAAATCGCCGACATCCTGGTCCGCTCCGGTTCGATCGATGTGATCGTGGTGGACTCGGTGGCCGCCCTCACCCCCCGGGCCGAGATCGAGGGGGAGATGGGCGATTCCCACGTCGGTCTTCAGGCCCGCCTCATGTCGCAGGCTCTGCGGAAGATCACCGCCAACCTCAGCAAGACGCACACCATCTGCGTGTTCATCAACCAACTCCGGGAGAAGATCGGGGTCATGTTCGGCTCCCCGGAGACCACCCCCGGCGGCCGGGCCCTCAAGTTCTACAGCTCGGTGCGGTTGGACATCCGCCGGATCGAATCGCTGAAGGACGGTGCGGAGGTGGTCGGTAACCGGACCCGGGTGAAGGTGGTCAAGAACAAGGTGGCGCCGCCGTTCCGCCAGGCCGAGTTCGACATCATGTATGGCCAGGGCATCAGCCGCGAGGGATCACTGCTCGACATCGCGGTTGATCGAGGCATCGTCAAGAAATCCGGGGCCTGGTACACCTACGAGGGGGAACAGATCGGTCAGGGGCGGGAGAACGTCAAGAAGTTCCTGGTCCAGAATCCGGATCTGGTCATGGAAGTCCAGGACCGAGTCCTACGCGATGTGGGCATCGTGGTCGACGAAGACGCCGATGAGTCCGGTGCCGACAAGAAGGTCGACCCCGACGACGAGCCGATCACCCTCGATTAGCCAACCGGGCGCTGCCGTCTCCGGCTCCAGCCGAGTCGGGGGCGGCGGCTACGGTGTCGCCTGGACCTCGGCGCTGTACCACCGCGGTCGGGAGCGTCACCAGTGAACCTTGATTTCATCCAGCTCGGCCTCACCTTCGACGACGTATTGCTGATCCCTCAGCGATCACGTATTCGATCACGGGGCGATATCAGTCTCGACACCCGGTTCAGCCGCTCGATCACCCTGGCCGTTCCGATCGTGGCCGCCAACATGGACACCGTCTGCGAGACCGACATGGCGGTGGCCCTCGGCCGTCTCGGCGGGATCGGCGTCATCCACCGCTTCCTCAATATCTCTGTTCAGGCCAATATGGTCGCTGAGGTGAAGGCCCGCCTGGGTGACAGCCTGGGGTTCGAGCCGGCTCGTTCGCCTCGCGGTGGGGTGGTGGGAGCCGCGGTGGGTACCGACCACGACGCCCTCGACCGTGCCGGTGCCCTCGTCGAGGCCGGTGTCGACGCCCTGGTCCTCGACATCGCCCACGGTCACGCCGACCATGCGCTGGAAACCCTCTGTCGGCTCAAGAAGGCGTTCCCCGACACCGACCTCGTGGCCGGCAACGTGGCCACCCGCGAGGGGGCGGAGGATCTGGCCGCGGCCGGGGCCGACGCGGTGAAGGTCGGGGTCGGCCCGGGCGGGATGTGCACCACCCGCCTGGTGGCCGGGGTCGGGGTGCCCCAGCTCACCGCCATCGCCGATTGTGCCGGGGTGATCGGCCCCGACGGTCAACCGGTGCCGATCATCGCGGACGGTGGGATCCGGGCCTCGGGCGACATCGCCAAGGCCCTGGCGGCGGGGGCCAGTTCGGTGATGATCGGGAGCCTGTTCGCCGGCACCAAGGAGAGCCCGGGTGAGGTGGAGCCCTCGTCCCGTGGCCTGGTCAAACGGGTTCGGGGCATGGCGTCGTTCGAAGCCATCGAGGCCCGGGCCACCCGAGCCGGCCACGATCTGGCCGACGAGTACTTCGAGCAGCGGGCCCCTGAGGGGGTCGAAGGCACCGTCCCCTACCGGGGGACGGTGGTGAAGGTGGTGGGCACCCTCCTCGGGGGTCTCCGCTCGGGGATGAGCTACCGCAACGCGGCCAGCATCGAGGAGTTCTGGGAGACCGCCCGGGTCGTCCGGGTCACCGACAACGGGCGCCGCGAGGGGCAGCCCCACGCGGCGCTGCCCCCGGACTGAGCCCAACTGTCCGCTCACCGCCGGTCCGCCAGTGGGACCCCCGGAGAGGCGCCGGGGTAAGGTCCGGAGATGAACGAGGTCGCCGGTCACACGTCCGTTCCCGCGGGTCCGCAGGCCCGAACCGAGGGTCCCGAACCCTCGGTCGCCGCCGAGGCCCCGGTCGGCACCGACCCGATGCTCGGGCGTTCCACCCGGCGGGTCGAGGACCCACCGCTACTGACCGGTCGTTCCCGCTACGTGGCCGACCTCCCCCTCGATGATGCCCTGGTCGCCCACTATGTGACCTCCATCGAGGCGCACGCCCAGATCGTCGGGATCGACACCGATGAGGCCGAGTCGATGCCGGGAGTGGTCACGGTGGTCACCGGGGCCGACCTCGGCCACCTCCCCCTGGTGCCCGGGCTCCCGGCCACCACTCCTCGGCCGGTGCTGGCCACCGACCGGGTCCGCTTCGTCGGCGAACCGGTGGCCGTGGTGGTCGCCACCTCGACCTCCGCCGCTGCGGACGCGGCCGAGACGGTGGTGGTCGACTACGACCCGCTGCCCGCCGTGGTCGACCCCGGCACCGCCGCCACCTCGCCGACCCTGCTGTTCGACGATCTACCCGCCAACGTGGCCCTGTCGGTCACCGGCCCCGGTGACGCCGACCCGGTCGACTTCTCCGCCTACGACGTGGTAGTCACCGGGCGTTTCGTCAACCAACGGCTCGCCCCGTGCCCGCTGGAGACCAGGGTGGCGGCCTCGGAATGGACCGACGACGGCCGCCTGCTCCACCACGCCTCGTGCCAGGGCGCCCACCCCATCAAGGCCGGCCTGGCCACCTTCTACGGCCTCGAACCGGAAGAGGTCCGCGTGATCACCCGGGACGTCGGCGGCAGTTTCGGCGCCAAGGCCCGGTTCTATCCCGAGGACATGCTCCTCCCCGAACTGGCCCGGCGGACCGGTCGGCCGGTGCGTTGGCTGCCACCGCGCGGCCAGGACATGGTCGGCCTCGGCCACTCCCGGGCCCAGATCCAGACCGTCACCGTCGGCGGCGACCGCGACGGCACGATCAGGGCCATCGAGGCCCACATCCTGGCCGACATCGGTGCCTACCCGGTGACGGGGGGTGCCCTGGCCCGCAACACCGGCATGATCCTCCCCGGCCCATTCGGCACCGTCGAACAGGTCCACTTCGAGATCTCCGCGGTGGTCACCAACACCACCCCCCAGGCCGCCTACCGGGGGGCCGGTCGGCCCGAGGCCGGCGCCCTGCTCGATCGGGCCGCCGACCTGTTCGCGGTGGCGGCCGGCGTCGACCCCATCGAGGTCCGGCGCCGTAGCCTCCTCACCGGCGACGATCTGCCGTGGACCAACCCCACCGGTGTCGTCTACGACTCGGGTGACTACCGGTTGGCCCTCGAACAGGTGGCCGACGCCGTCGGCTACGACGAGATCCGAGCCGACCAGGCGAGACAGCGCCGGGCGGGGGAACAACAGCTCGTCGGCGTCGGCCTGTCCACCTTCATCGACCGCACCGCAGGCATCCCCAGTCCCGAGTACGGGGCCCTCGAGTTACGCCCCGACGGCACCTTCCGGGTCCTGACCGGATCCTCCCCCTCCGGTCAGGGCCACCACACCACCTGGGCCCAGTGGGTGGCCGAACGGACGGGCGTCCCGGTCAGCGACATCGAGGTCGTCCACGGCGACACCGACATCGTTCCCCGCGG
>JBKDZN010000242.1:0-11589 GCA_047971245.1 Acidimicrobiales bacterium | reverse complement strand
TCACTGCCACAGGCGCCGAGTACGAGCAGCAGCGGCAGCAGCAAGAGAAGTGCTCTGCGCACGATTCCCCCTTGTTTGGTTGTTGGTTGTGGTCTGGCGCGTCGTACCGGCCGCCTCGGCGGGCGCGGTCGGTACGACGAAATACGATCAGGCCCGACTGCGGGCGTCGCTGATCAGCTTCTGCAGGAGCTCGTCGCCACGGGCCCGGTTCGCCGGTGAATAGAACAGGTGGGAGGCGATCCGGTTGGTGCGAGACGACGAGAGGTAGTTGCGTTCGTAGAGCTCGTTACGGGATCCGAGCAGGGAGCCGCAGAAATCCCAGGCGATTCGATACACCATCGACCGCTCGTCGGCGCTCATGCCGTTGGCTCCGGGTTGGAACTCGTTCATGAGGGCGTTGATCCGGTCGTCGGCCAGTTGGCGACGATCAGCCGCGGCGAGCAGGTTGTGGCTCCCGATCACCTTGAGGATGTCGTTGACCCGGACCATCCACAGCGGCATCATCGCCCGGATCGGGTGCATGGCCCGGGCGTCGGGGTACACCCCGCCGTCCTCCCAGGTCTTGGCTTCGGCCACCGCGGCGATGAGGCTGCTGCGGGTCAGCTCGATATAGCCCATGAGCTCACCCAACAGCTCGAGCGTCCGTTCGGAGACGTCGTTCACCGCCTCGGCCATGCGGCCGGCCAGGCCGTAGGCGTCCTCCCGCTTGGAGAGCGCCCGCAGGGTGGCTTGCTGCATGAGGTTCGGCCACCACGATGATGGCATCATCACCTGGTTGTACACCCCGACATGGCCGTCGATCCAGACGTTCTCCTTGGGCACATGAACGTCATCGAACAAGCAGAGCGCATCCTGCTCGTCGAACCGGGTCGAGAACGGCGAATCCACCGGATCGGCGTCGGTCCTGATACCGGAATCACGACAGAGGAACACCAACCCGGGCGAGTCCATGGACACCGTGAACGACAGGGCGAAGTCCGCGGGCGCGCCGGACGGGAGCGGATGGCCGGGATACACGGTCTGCTCGTCGGCGAAGGGGGCCAGGGTGGCTAGGAGCCGAGCCCCCCGCACGATGATGGCGTCCGCGGTTTCCCCCACCTTCCGCAACGGGGCCGGGTTGTTGGCGAAGTCCGAGTCGTTGGCCTTGTCAATGTTGGGGTGGACGATGGTGTGGGTGAGCGAGAGGTCTTCCCGGCGCAGCCGCTTCTGGAAGTTGACGAGGTTCTCGTAGCCCTGCTCGTTCGAACCGTCCGGGTTGGCCCAGCGGTGCTTGTCGTCCGCGAACCCGGCGAAGGTGACATTCATGTAGTCCGGTGTCCGACCCATCACCCCCATGCTCAGCTCGGCGATCCGGGTGAGGCCCTCGCCACGCCGCTCCAGATCGGCGATCGAGCGGGGTTGCATATGGCTGATGTTGATGGATTCACCCGACTCCGGATCCGGGATCAGGAGGAGATCCGGCTCCTGGAGTTGGAGGTCGTAGTAGGCGGCGATCGCCTCCGCTCCTCCCTGAAACCTCGGGTGATCGGCAACCGACTCCACCCGCTCTCCCCCCAACCAGATCTCCCGATTGGTTGCCTTGAGGCCCTTCAGATAATCCTGTCCCGAGCGCGCGGCCACGATGTGCTTCCCCTTTTTTTCCGGTGCTGATGCTGATGGCGGAGGCGGCGTGCGCTACGCGTTGACGCCGAAACGGACGTAGTCGGTGTCGTCCTCCAGGGAGGCCGGGCCGCTGGTGGGCAACGGTTCGAAATGGCTCAGCGCCTTGTCGACGTCGCCGCTCCAGACCTCGCTCGGGAGCTCGTAGAGAACCTCGATGCCGTGCCCGTCCGGATCGACGATGTAGGCGCTGTGGGTCATGCCGTGGTTGCCGCGGATGGCCACTTCCTGGCCGATGTCCTGCATGTGCTTCAGCTGTTCCATCCACTCCTCGCGGGTCCCGTAGGCCAAGGCCAGGTGGGCCAGGCCGGGCCGATCGGTGAACATGTCCCAGGCGGGCGCCGGGCCGGCTGTTTCCGGGTTGGGGATCTGCACCAGGGCCACGTCGTGGTGGTGATCAGGGCTGCCGCGATAGAAGCGCATGTCGACGTCCGGGGCGACGGGAGTGTCGAGTTGGCCGCACTGCTCGAAGCCGAGAACCTCAGTGTAGAAACGGTGGGACTTGTCGATGTCGCGCACCTGGAGAACCAGGTGATTGACCATGGGATTACCTGCGGGCATGGATGCTCCTTCCCCCTTCGGCTGTCATGGCCGCACCTGACCCGGCTGTGACCGAGGTCATCGGGTCCGGCCGTGGTGCGAATCTTGACACACCACCATCCGGAGCTGCAACAAGCATTTGCTTGGTTGATAGGGGTGCCGTAGGGTTCCAGCCTGGTCAGGGGGCCGCACAACCTGGGGACACGACCGCCAACCGTCGGGACCGAGCGGCCCATCCCGGCCCAGGAGGATCACCATGCAGCTCACCACCGACCAGCACGCCGACGCCGCCAAGGTGCTGGTGGAGGCCGAACGAACCCGCACCTGGGCCGAGCCCCTGTCGTCCCGACACCCCGACGCCGACGTGGAGGATGCCTACCAGACCGGGATGGCGGTACGAGACCTGAAGCTCGCCGAAGGCCGCACCGTCAAGGGCCACAAGATCGGGTTCACCTCCAAGGCGATGCGGTCACTGGTGGGCGCGACCGAGCCCGACTACGGCTTCCTCTACGACGACTGGTTCGTGGCCGAAGCCTCCACGGTGGCCCGCGAGACCATGAACCGACCCCTGGTGGAACAGGAGATTGCGTTCGTCCTCGCTGAGTCGCTGTCCGGGCCCCACGTCAACGCCGCGGACGTGATCCGGGCCACCGACTTCGTCCTACCCGCCCTCGAGATCGTCGACAGCCGCTATGAGGGGCGGGGCTCCAACCTGCTGGTCGACTCCATCTCGGACGCCGCCTCGTGCGGCTTCGTGGTGCTCGGCGGCAACCCCGCCCGCCTCACCGACATCGACGTCCGCCGGCTCAGCGGCTCCCTGCAGATCAACGGCGACCTCATGGAGAGCGGTTCGGCCAGCGCCGTCATGGGCAACCCGATCAACGCCGTGGCCTGGCTGGCCAACAAGCTCACCGAGTTCGGCGTGACCATGGAACCGGGCGACGTCATCCTCTCCGGCTCGTTCATCAAGGCCGTGCCGTTCGACGCCGGCGACTCGATCCTCGCCCTGTTCGACCAGCTCGGCGAGGTCGGCCTCCGCATCGAGTAGGGCCCCGACGTTCGGTGGCGACGGGCGGGGCCCGCTGTCGCCTCACCACCCTGGGGGACTAGAAGGGACGGGTACCCGACCAACGAACGGAGCAGAAGGTGACCATCTATTCGGTGAAAACCCCACCCCAGCACGGCCCGTGGAAGGACTTCCTCGATGTCTGGCGGGCCGCCGACGACATCGACACCTTCGGCACGGCGTGGAACTTCGACCACTTCTACCCGCTGGTGGGCGACACCGACGGTCCGTGCCTGGAGGGCTGGACCATGCTGGCCGCCCTGGCCCAGGCCACCCGCCGGATCCGCATCGGCACCATGGTCAACGGTATGCACTACCGGCACCCGGCGGTCACGGCCAACATGGCGGCCACGGTCGACCACATCTCCGATGGCCGCCTCAACCTCGGCCTCGGCGCCGGGTGGAACGAGCAGGAGTCGACGGCGTACGGGATCGAGTTGGGCAGCGTCAAGGACCGCCTCGACCGGTTCGAGGAGGGCGTGGCCTGCATCATCGGGTTGCTGCGCGACGAGTACACCAACCATCAGGGCCGCTTCTTCAGCCTGACCGCCGCCCGCTGCGAACCGAAACCGGTGCAGCGGCCCTACCCCCCGATCGTGTTGGGCGGTTCGGGACCCAAGCGGACCCTGGCCATCGTGGCCCGCTACGCCGACCGGTGGGACGGCGGGTTCGCGGCCGAACCGGCCGCCTGGCGCGAACGCAGCGACATTCTGGACGGCCACTGTGCCGACATCGGCCGCGACCCCGGCGAGATCCGCCGCTCGGCCCACATGAGTTGGGCCCCGGCGGACGACCCGTCGAAACTGGCCGACCGGGCGGCCGAGTTGGCCGATGCCGGGGTCGACGAGGTCATCTTCTCCATGCGGGGGCCCTACCGGGCCGACCTTCTCGAACCGCTGGCCAACGCCATCACCAGCCGGGGCTGACCATGCCGGCGGGCCCCGGCTCACCGGCGGGCACCCCTCCCCCGCCGCGGGCCGATCTGCTCAACCGCCCCGGGCCAGGGAGCAGGCCACGTCGATGACCTGGTCGTGGCCGTACTCCCCGGCGCCGAGGCGGATCACGGCGGGCCGGGACGTCCGCGAGGACGGGTCGACCACCGCTTCCGCGTGCCCGGTGCGGACACGGACGGTCCCGTCGATGAGCAATGTCAACGTGTGGGTCACCTGGCCGGTGCAATTCACCAGGGTGACGGTCTCGAGGTACTCGTCGAGATTCAATGGATCACGCTCCCACCGGTCGGCGTCACCGTCGGACGGCTACCGGGGTGAGGCTACGATCTCCGCCACATAGCGCAACGGTCTTTGCGATATCCGCAATACCATCGGGTGGGCCCGGACGACGGCGAGGCCGCCACCATGACCACACCAGACCCAGCCGAACCCCCGGCGGTGGACGACACCGAGGCCATCGTGCGCACCCGGCTCCGCAGCCTGCGAACCACGCTCGGCCGGTCCCTCGGCGACCTCGCCCGCCAGACCAACCTCAGCCCCTCCACCATCAGCCGGATCGAGACCGGCAAGCGTGCCGTCAGCCTCGACGTGCTGGTCCCCCTGGCCCGGGCGCTCCACGTCAGTCTCGACGAGCTCGTCGCCCGCCCCGGCGACGACGATGTGGTCATCCGGCCCACCCCGTTCCGGTCCGGCGAGCATTCGGCCTGGATGCTCAGCCGCTCCACCGCGTCCCGGGTCGCCCTGCGCATCCGGCTGACCCCGATTCACCGGCCGGTGGAACCACTGGTCCACCCCGGCCACGACTGGTTGTACGTGATCGACGGCGAGATCCAGCTCCACCTGGGCGATCGCCGGATCCGCCTGGTGGCCGGGGAGGCCGCCGAGTTCGACACCATGATCCCCCACGCCGTGACCGCGACCACCGGCCCGGCCGACGTGATCATGATCGTCGATCGGGACGGACGGCGAGCACACCTCGACCAGCCGCCCGGGTGAACCATCCCTACGGTGACGGTGCACCCGGTAGGGTCGGCAACATGCACGTCGAACGCCTGCCACTCCTGTTCGGTGATGATGTCCTGGACACGCTCGAGGAGTTCGACCTCGACGACGAAACCGGCCGGATGGAGCTGGTCGAACGATTCGCTCCGCTCCCGCCCGACGTCACCGGCCGCGGTAGCGGCGCCCAGATGGCGCTGCGCACCGTCGTCATCAATCAGATCCTGGACGACGACCCCCCACAGACCTGGTCGACGATGGAGCGCCTCCTGGGGGCCGGCCTGGACGTCGACGCGGCATTGACACAGCTGACCCTGGCGGTCGGCGAGCAGCTCGCCTCCGCCCTGGACGACAACCGGCCCTTCGACGAGACCCAGTACCTCGCCGCCCTCGACAGCCTGCCCCTCCCCGACTACCCGACCGTCACCGAACGGGTGCTCGACACCGTCCGCAACCAACCCGGCATCGAGTCCACCGAGTGCGTCGAAACGGTGATCGCCTCGTTCGGCGGCGCCACCGGTGATGACGCCGACGGGGCGCCGGTACTGATCGAACAGATCGTCGACGAGGTGCTCGACCACCTGCTGGACGGACCGCTGCACCTCCTGCCCGACGACGGGCTCGTCGTCCTGGCGGATCTGGTGGACGGCACCACCCTCACCCACCGTCTCACCAGCCTGGAAACCGAGCTGGGTGTGCTCACCGTCTCGTTCGACCTCGCTGCGTTCGGCCGATTCGACCCGGTCCGACTGGCCGACGGGACGGAGCTGGATCCGTTCTCGGTCGAGCCCGGCCACCTGGCCTGGGGCGGCCCGGACGACTGGCTCGCCCGGTTCGACCCCGGCGACCTGCTGGCCGTCACCGTCACCGTCCCCCCGGCCACCGGCGGAGCCGGGGATCCGATCGAGGCCACGGTGACCCTCGACCGGGTTCCCGACACGCCGCCGGTGACCGACCGGGCCGTCGAGATCGTCCGGGGCGGGTACGACTGGATCGTGGCCGAATCAGCCCTCCCAGTTCCCGCCGACGAACTGCTGTGGTGGCTGCGGTACCGACAACCCGACCTGTTCACCGAACTCCAGCCGCCACTGGGCGATCTGAGCGCGGCCGCCGGCCTCGACCACCGCGGCAACCGGCTCGGCCACAACGAGGAGGTGTGGCGTACCGACCTCTTCTTCCGCCGCTTCCAGGAGGCAGCGGCGATGGCGCCCGACCCGAGCGACCGACGGGTGCTGAGCGCCGCCCTGGAGGCCTTGGACAACCCCGACGCCACGGTCGAGGACATCCGAGCCGCCCTCGACGCCACCGCCACCCCCGACCTGCTCGACGTCCTCGCCGACGCCCTGTTCCCCCACCACCTGTCGCTCGAGGATCAGTACGAACTCGGTTGGGCCGACGCCCCGGGCCGCCTGTTCGAGCTGGTGGAACGGGCCACCGCCGTGGCCCGCCGACCCCGTGAGATCGCCACCGCCGAATACCTGTCCGCCGTGCTGTACGAGCGGTGCGGCGCCCCCGAAACCGCCGAGGACCACCTGAAACGAGCGGGCGAAGCCCAGCCCCGGCTGGGACCGGTGGTCGAACGGCTCGGCTGGTACCGCTTCGATCGGGGTGACGCCGCCGGTGCCATGCAATGGTGGCGCACCCTGTCCGAGCTCCCACCGGCGGCCCGCACCATCGAGCCGTTCCTCTCACCCGGATCGGACCAGGCCCGGATCGGCCGCAACGACCCGTGCTGGTGCGGGTCGGACCGGAAGTTCAAGCGGTGCCACCAGGGGGTGGCGGCCCTGCCGGCCCTGCCCGACCGGGTCGGCTGGCTGTGCCGCAAGGCGTCACTGTGGATCGATCACAGCACCGACGATGCCCGCCGCACCGTCGTCGAGCTGGCCACGGCGTGGGCCACCGGCGAAACCGACCTCGATGCCATCGAGATCGCCGATCTGGGCGACGAGGCCCAGATGCAGCGGATCGGCGAGGCGTTCGCCGATCCCATTCTGTTCGACGCGGCCCTCCACGAAGGCGGCCTGTACGGGCTGTTCCTCCACGAACGGGGCTCCCTGCTGCCCGACGACGAGCAGCTCCTGGCCAGCTCGTGGACCACGGTCGATCGCAGCGTCCACGAGGTGGTCGACGTCGACCCCGGGGTGGGCATGACCCTGCGCAACCTGGCCACGGGCGACGTCCTCGAGGTGCGGGAACAGACGGCCAGCACCCAGGTGGCGGCCGGTGAACGGTACTGCGCCCGGGTGGTACCCGACGGCGCCACCCACCAGATCATCGGTGGGGTGTTCCCGGTCCGCACCGGCACCGAGGCCACCGTGCTCGACCTGTGCGACAGCGGCGACCCGGTCGCCCTGTGCGCCTGGGCGGGCGCCCTCCAGAAACCTCCCCAGGTGATCCGCAAACCCGGCCTCATCGACGAGATGTTCGACCGTGACCGCCTCGAATCCCTGCTCGAGAACCTCGACATGGATACCGAGGACGGCATGGCCGTGCTGAACGCCGAGCTGAGTCGGCAGGCGCAAGCCAACTGGCTCGACGAACAGATCCCCGCCCTCGACGGGTTGACCCCACGGGAAGCCACCGCCGACCCTACCCGGCGGGAACAGCTCGAACGGCTCCTGGTCGAGTTCGACGACCGCAACCGCCAGGCCGGACCCCAGGCCGACCTCCCCACTGGTTTCATCCCGATGCGCTACGACGTGGACGCCATGCGCCGGGAGCTCGGCCTCACCTGAGCCGGCCCCTGCTGGTCAGCCCTGGCCGTCGATGTAGGCGACCAGGGTGGCTACGTCTTCCTCCAGGGGGCGGAACAGGGACCGGTCCGTGTGGTTCCGGGACACCGGGACCTGCAGGTCGCGGTCCCGCTGGTCGAACGAGGCCACGATCAGACCGTCACCGCTGTAGGACTCGGCCACGGTGTGGTGGGCGATCAGGTGGCCCCCATGGTCGTCGACGAACTGGAGGCATTGGCTGTGGGTGAGCGGGGTGCCGGAGAAGAGGTAGTGGTGGGTGGAGATCACCACGAACCGCAGGGCGCCCGCGGCGATCGCCTCCCGGGCGCCGAGCAGGGCGTCGTACTCCGCCCCCTGGACATCGAGGTGGAGGATGTCGCAGCGATCGACCGTCCCGTCGGCCCGCAGACCGTCGAGGGACATCACGGGGCTCTCGACCGACTGGGTGGGGTCCGAATCGAGGGCGAGACGAACGGTGGCGCCGTGGTCGGACCCGGCCGCCCCGGCCAGGAACGTCATCCGGTCGGCCATGGCGTTGAGGGCGGCGTTGCGTTCGCCCAGGGCCCGGTTGTGGGGGTCGGGTTCCACCGCCACGGCCCGCCCGTCGGGCCACCGATGGTTGACCCACAGCGAGTAGTAGGCCCAGAACGCGCCGACCTCGACGATGGTGGGGGCCGGATCGAGCCGATCCACGATGGCGGCGAACGCCCGCTCCTCCTGCGGCTCGTGATAGCCGCCCAGCTCGCGGATGATCTCGGTCATCCACGGCCCGCAGTAGCCGTCGGCCTCCACCACCGTCCCGTTGTGAAGGATCTGCACCCGTCGGCCGTCCCGGTCCACCACGGTGCCGGCCTCCGGCACCCGGGCGAGTTCGGTGGTGTCCGGGCAGGAGATCGTCATCGCCACGCGCTCGGCGTCGCTCATCCGCCCGATGCGGGGGGCAGCGAGGAGCACATCGAGACCCGTCGGGGAGGGCGGGACCGGCCGCCCCGACGGTGACGGCCCGGCCTCCACCTCCGGGGTCGGCCCGGGGCCGGCCGGGTCGCCGTCTGCGGGTGAGGCCGGGCGGGAGCGTCGACCGACACGAAATCGCATCCAGGGACGCTAGCGGGAGCCGGCCGCGAATGGCCCGTTTCGAGGAGGTGCCCGCCGGTGGCCCACCGACCGGCGGGGCGGCGGATCAGGACATCGTCAGATCGGATCGGTAGGGTCCGACCGATGCATCATGTCCGTCCCCCGCTCTGGTTCATTTTCGGCGTCACCGTGTGCGGCATTCTGGCCAACACCCTGCTCACGCCGAACGTGCCCGACATCCTGGCCGATCTCGGCCAGCCGGAGGGACGGGCCGGGTTGCTGGTGGCCAGCGCCGCCCTCCCCGGGGTGTTCATCGCCCCGATCATCGGGGTGTTCGCCGACCGGTGGGGTCGGCGGCCCGTCCTACTCCCGTGCCTGGTCATCTTCGGTCTCGCCGCCCTGGCCTCGTCGATGGCTCCCAGCTTCCCGCTGCTCATCGGCGCCCGCCTGATCCAGGGGGTCGGCTCGGCGGGGCTGATCAACCTGGCCGTCGTGTTGATCGGCGACCATTGGACGGGCATGGAACGAACCCGGTTGATCGGTCACAACTCGGCGGTCCTCACCGTCTGCCTCGCCCTCGTCCCGTCCCTGGGCGGCCTGATCGCCGAGATCTCGAGCTGGCGGTGGGCGCTGGCCTTCGGGAGTCTGGCGTTGCCGATGGCGCTGGCCGGGTTCTGGGTCCTGCCGGCCCACCGACCCACCGAGGCCCGCTCGCTGCGTGACCAACTCGCCGGGGCCCGCCGTGCCCTCTCCGACCGGGTGGCCCTGGCCATCATCGGCACCGGGTTCCTGCTGTTCGTGGTCGTGTTCGGGGTGTTCCTCACTGCCCTGCCGGTGCACCTCGAGCAGGAGTTCGGGCTCGGGCCCGGGGCCCGGGGCCTGGTGCTGTCGGCCCCGGCCATCGGCTCCACGTTCAGCGCCGTGAACCTGGCCCGCTTCCGAGCCCGGTTCGGGCTGCGGCCGATGCTCGTGGGTTCCAGCGTGCTGGTGTCCATTGCCGCCCTCGGGGTGGGCGTGGCCCCCACGGTCACGGCCGTGGTGGTGGCCAGCATCGTCTACGGCCTGGGCGACGGGTCGATCATCCCCAACCTGCAGGACGCCGCCAACAGCGCCAGCCCACCCAGCCAGCGGGCGTCGGTCATGGCGGGCTGGGTGTCCGCGGTCCGGCTCGGCCAGACGGTTGGGCCCATCACCGCGGCCGCCTTGTTCGCCGCCACCTCGACCGAGTTCACCATGGTTGTGGGGGCGGCCCTGTTCGCCCTGGTGGCGGTGTTCCTGGCCGTGGGCCCCATCAGCGAGAAAGAGATCGCCCGGGCCGGCGCCGCCTGATCATCGCCGCGGAGGTCAGCTGATCAGTCCGGCCCGGGCGGTGTCGTTGTGCGGTCAGGCCGTTGGCCTCCCGCCCGACGGTGAGGTCACCGGACGGTGTCGCAGCCCCCGCTGGTGTCGTCGACGCCGTCATCGACGAAGCAGGTGCCCCCGGCGACGAGGTCGGCTTCGCCGTCCTCGCCCCATGCTTCGATCCGACCGCTGATCGAGTCCAGGCCGGCACCGCCGCCGGCGTAGTCGGCCTCGACATGGTCGTCGCCGTCACCGCCGTAGGCGCGGACGTCAACCGAGGCGCTCGCCGAGATGGTGTCGTCACCGACCCCGCCGTAGACGGTGCTGCCGTCGCCTGCTCCCGAGAGGAGGTCATCCCCGTCACCGAGAGCGACATAGTCGGCGCCGGTGTCACCGCTCAGCAGAACCACCGTGTCGCCTCCACCGCGGGTGATGATCCGGTCCGAGCCGCCGGTGCTGCCGTCCCCCTCCTCGATGGTGTCGTTGTCGTCCGATCCGTAGACGACGTCGTCACCGGAGCCGAGTTTCGCGTCGATGGCCCCACCGGCGGAGTAGGAACCGGTCGTTGCCGTCGCCGGAGCCCAGGTACCTGGGCTCCGGGAACGCCTCATCGGTCGGGCCGCCGACATCCGCGTAGCCGGTCAGGACATCATCGCCGGCGAGGCCGTAGACCTCGTCGCTCAGGCCAGGGCCGGTGTAGAGCTTGTCGTCACCGCCGCTGCCGGTGATGACGTCGTTGCCGGCGCCCCCACCCACCGTGTTGGCCGAGGTGTCGCCCGGGCCGCCGGCGTCGATGGTGTCGTTGCCCTCCTTGCCCCAGATCTCGTCGCTGTCGGCCCCGCCGTTCAGGGTGACGTTGCCGGGGCCGCCGTAGATGACGTCGGCACCGGCGTCGCCGTAGACGACGTCGTCGCCGGCGAGCCCGTAGACCACATCGTCGCCGCCCAGCGCACAGATGACGTCGGCGCCGGCCGTGCCGACCAGGTGGTCGGCCCCTTCAGTACCGGTGATGGTGCAGCCTCGGTCTTCCTGGGCACCGGCCGGGGTGCTGAACAGCAACCCGCCCGCCGTAGCGACCGCGGCCACGGCGCCAAACCGCCGCCCTGTCGCCCTACGCGTTTGTGTCTTCATTGACTGTCCGCCTCCGGATCGAGATCGGGAATACCACTGAGGGTGGTCGATCCGTGTTCCCCACCGCAGGGGACGCAACGCATCGATATGGAGG
>JBKDZN010000241.1:0-23612 GCA_047971245.1 Acidimicrobiales bacterium | reverse complement strand
ACCTTCCACCTGGGCGGTGTCGTGCTCGCCGGTGATCGGGCCGTAGCTGAGCCCGGCGATCAAGGCCCCGACGATCGGGGCGACCCAGAACAGCCAGAGCTGCCCCACCGCCCACGAGTCGGTGAACAGGGCCGGTCCGGTGGAACGGGCCGGATTGACCGAGGTGTTGGTGACCGGGATCGAGATCAGGTGGATCAGGGTGAGGGACAGGCCGATGGCGATCGGGGCGAAGCCGACCGGGGCCCGACCGTCGGTGGAACCGAGGATCACGTAGAGGAACACCGCGGTCAGCACGATCTCGATGAGCAGAGCCGACATCAGGGTGTAGCCGCCCGGAGAGTGGGCGCCGTAGCCGTTGGCCGCGAACCCACTGGCCTTGGCATCGAACCCGTCCTGACCGTTGGCGATGACCAGCAGCACCGCGGCGGCGATGATCGCCGCCACCACCTGGGTGATGATGTACGCTGGCACGTCCTTCCAGGGGAATCGCCGACCCGCGGCCAAACCGACGGTCACCGCGGGGTTGAAGTGGCCGCCGGACACATGGCCGACGGCGTAGGCCATCGTCAGCACCGTGAGGCCGAAGGCCAAGGCGACACCCAGGAAACCGACCCCGGTGTCGGGGAAGGTGGCTGCGAGCACGGCGGTTCCGCACCCGCCGAACACCAGCCAGAACGTCCCCAGGAACTCAGCCCCCAGTCGGGAGGGCAGCGGTGGCACAGGCATGACTTTCCTTTCCGGGACCGGAGTCCCGTGATGTTCTCCGGGCTCGAGCCCGGTGGCGCCGCCGTCCCGTCATTGATCAACCGGCGGCCCCCACAGCATTCAGCTCCCTCACCGCCCACCAAGGTAACCCGTCCCAGGGTCCGAGGCAGCGATACCGTTGATCTGGTAACCGGTCGAAACCGGCGCCCCTCCCCGACCCTGCCCCTGGGGGAGCAGGTCAGCCCCAACCGAGACGGTGCAGGCGTTCGTCGTCGATACCCAGGTGGTGGGCCAGTTCGTGGACCACGGTGACCATCACCTCGTCGGCCAGTTCATCGAGATCGGCGACCAGGTCGCACAGGGCGAGCCGGTACAGGGTGATCCGATCCGGCAACTCGAAACCCCCGTAGTCGTCGCGCTCGGTGCGGGGCACCCCCTCGTAGAGGCCGAGGAGGTCCTCGGTCGGGTGGGCGTCCTCGACGAGCACGGCGACATTGTCGAGCATGGCCAGGATCTCCTCGGGCAAGGAGTCCATGGCCTGCTCGACGAGGTCGACGAAGTCGTCCTCCGGGATCGGCGTCACACCGCCCAGCCGGCCATGAGTTCCGCGACCCGGCGGCGGTAGGCGGTCACGTTGGCCTCCTTGACGCCTTCGTAGCCGCGGACCATGTCGGGCAGCTCGGCCACCTCGACGGCCCGATCGTAGTTCCCGGCCGACAGGGCACCGAGCAGCCGGTCGATCGTGGCCTGGTACTCGGTGATCAGCTCCCGTTCCATGCGGCGGTGAGCGGTCCGGCCGAACGGGTCGTACCTGGTGCCCCGCAGCCGCTTCATCCGGGCCAGACCGGCGAACGCGACGTCGCCGGAGCGGCCCAGGCCGATCTTGTCGTCCATGCCGAGCCGGCGCATGAACGGGGGGTGGAGCTTGTAGGTGATCTCCGCCGCCGGTCCGAACTGTTCGGCCAGGGCGTCGGAGAACGCCGCCGACCGGTGCAGCCGCGCCACCTCGTACTCGTCCTTGTAGGCCATGAGCTTGAACAGGTAGCGGGCCACCGCCTCCGACAGGCGGGTGTCGTCGCCGATGGCCTGCTCGGCCCGGCGGACCTTGGCGACCTGGTCGATGTAACGCTGGGCGTAGGCGGCATCCTGGTAGTCGACCAGGTCGGGGATCCGGATCTCCAGCAGGCGGGTCAGCTCGGCCGACGGTTCGGGCACCGACCCCATCAACCGGGCGGCCTTGCGGGAACGCTTGCGGCGCTCGGTGGTGACCTCGCCGGGGCGGTGCAGTCCCTTGGCCTCGATCCAGTGGGGGTCGAGGGCGATCTGGCGTCCCACCCGGAAGGCCTGGATGTTGGTGTCGATCGAGACCCCGTTCAGTTCGATGGCCTTCTCGATGGCGGTGGACGAGATCGGGATCACTCCCTGCTGGTACGCGGCCCCCAGCACCAGCACATTGGCCGGCATATGGCTCCGGAACAAGTTGTCCGACACGGTGCCGGCGTCGAAGTAGATGTTGCGATCCGCCCGGGTGGCCGCGTCGATCCGGGTGCGGATGGCATCCCACTCGGGGAACGCGGCCGCCGTGTCACGCACCATGGCCCCGGTCGGCACCTTCGAGGACGACACGACGGCCACCGACGTGGACGGGTCGGCCTTGGCCAGGTTGGCCTCCGCGGCGCCGGTCAGGACGTCGAACACCAGGTAGGCGTCGGCCTCACCGGCCCCGACCTTGTTCGTGCGGCCGGTCTCGTCGCCGGCCCCACCGTCGGAGCCGTCGAGGTCGGGCCGGGTGATCCGGAGATTCGAGATCACCGAGCCGCCCTTCTGGGACAGGCCGGTCTGGTCGAGACCGTGCGCCTGCTTGCCGTCCAGCAGGGCGGCCGTGGCCAGCAACTGGTTGACGGTGACCACCCCGGTGCCGCCGATACCCATCATCAGGATGTTGCCCTCGTCGATCCGGTCCGGTTCGGGCAGGTCGTGGCCGATCGGGTCGAAGGGGACGGTTGCCTTCTTGGCCACGTTGGGGTCGGGGATGACCTCCACGAACGCCGGGCAGTCACCGAGCAGGCACGAGTAGTCCTTGTTGCAGGACGACTGATGGATCTGGGTCTTGCGCCCGAACTCGGTCTCCACCGGTTGGACGGACATGCAGCTCGACTTCACGCCACAGTCGCCGCAGCCCTCGCACACCGCCTCATTGATGAACACCCGCATGGCCGGGTCGGCCACCAGGCCCCGTTTGCGGTCGCGCCGCAGTTCGGCCGCGCACGCCTGGTCGTAGATCAGGACCGTGGTCCCCGGGATGTCCCGCAGCTCCCGCTGGATCTCGTCCATCTTGGACCGGTCGAGCACCTGGACCCCGGCGGCGAAGTTGGCGTCATGCGGGTACTTCCCGGTGTCGTCGGTGACGACGACAATCCTGGCCGCCCCTTCGGCCTCGATCGACCGGGTGAGTTCGGGCACGGTCATCTGCCCGTCGACGTCCTGACCGCCGGTCATGGCCACGGCGCCGTTGTAGAGGATCTTGTAGGTGATGTTGGCCCCCGAGGCCACGGCCTGGCGGAGGGCGAGACTGCCGGAGTGGTGGTAGGTGCCGTCGCCGATGTTCTGGAACCGGTGGTTCATGGTGACGAACGGGGCGGCACCCACCCACTGGACACCTTCGGCCCCCATGTGGGTCATGCCCTTGGTGTGCCGCTCCGGTGTGCTCCCGGCCATGCCGTGGCAGCCGATCCCGCCGCCCGACTCCGACCCTTCGGGCACCCAGGTGGAGGTGTTGTGGGGGCACCCCGAACAGAATCCGGCGGTCCGCGACGCCGACTCCGACCCTCCCGCGGTGGCGGTGACCGGGATGGTGATCCGCTCCGGGGCCGCGGCCCCCACGGCATCGTCCCCCAGCCGGTCGGCCAGGAACGGGCGCAGCAGCTTGGCCACGTCGTCGACGTCGAGCTCACCGTAGGCGGGGAACCAGTGGGACCCGTCGGCCGCCTTCTTGCCCAGCACCATCGGGGCGTCGGTCCGGCCGTAGAGGGCCTCCCGCACGAAGGTCTCCACGAAGCCGCGCTTCTCCTCGACGACCACCACCGTGTCGAGCCCGGCGGCGAAGGCCTGCACCCCGGTGGGCTCCAGGGGCCACATGACCGTGGGTTTGAACACCCGGATGCCCCGGCGTTGCAGGGCGGCCTCGTCGAGACCGAGCCGGTCGAGGGCACCGCGGAGGTCGTAGTAGGTCTTGCCGGCGGCCACGAGGCCGAGGGTGGCGTCGGCGGTGGCCACCGTCTGACGGTTGAGGTTGTTGGCGACCACGAACGCCTCGGTGGCGGCCAGGCGACCCTCGTAGACCTCCCGCTCCATGGCCACCGCGATGGGACCGACCAGGCGGTCCTCCTGGCGGGGCTGCCAGGGCTTGCCGTCCCATTCGAAGTCGGGACGGACGGGCCTGACCCGACCGGGACCGACCTTAATGGTGGAGTAACCGTCGGCCACGTTGGTGATGATCTTCAGGCCCGCCCACAGGCCGGTGTACCGGGACAGTTCGTAGCCCCAGCGTCCGAAGTCGGCCACCTCCTGGACGCTGCCCGGATAGATGATCGGCGTCTCGAAGTGGAGCAGGGCGAACTCGGAGCCCGAGGCCAGGGTGGAGGACTTCGACGACGGGTCGTCGCCCACCACCATCAGCACCCCGCCCCGGGGGTCGACGCCGCAGGTGTTGGCGTGGCGGATGGCGTCGCCGGAACGGTCGACCCCGGGGGCCTTGCCGTACCACATGCCCAGGACCCCGTCGTAGCGACCCTCGAAGTTGCGGTTGGCCAGCTGGCTGCCCCACACCGCGGTGGCCCCCAGGTCCTCGTTGAGCCCGGGCAGGAAGGTGATGTGGTTGGCCTCCAGTTCCGCCTTGTTCGACAGCATCAGCTGATCGATGCCGCCCAACGGGGAACCGCGGTAGCCGGACACGAGGGCCGCGGTGGACAGCCCGTCCCGGCGGTCGGCCCGGATCTGATCGAGCAGGGCCCGGAGCAGGGCCTGCACCCCCGACATCGCCACATCACCCTGATCCAGGGTGAACCGGTCTTCGAGCCTGAACTCCACGACAGCCACTGTGGTCCCCTTCTCGGTCCTGATTGGTGGCCAACGCTACCCCACCGGCCGACCGCCTCCCGAAACCGTTCCGGGTCCCGAAGGCACCCAACCTCCTGCGACAGGCGCCACAGGGCGGAGCGAACTAACGTCGGCCATGCCATGACTACCGACGATGCAACCAACGGGTCCGACCCGTTCACGCCTCACCCGGTGAAGCTCACCGACGAGCTCCGGGAACAGCTGAACAGTGTGTCGACCGCCACCCTCACTGGCCAGCTGCAGCGGCGCGGCATCCGCAGCGCGTTCCTGTCCGGTCTCGCGCCCACCCGCCCCGACCGACGGCTCCTGGGCTACGCCCTGACGCTGCGGTACCTGCCGCTCCGGGAGGATCTCCTGCCCGAACTGTCCGGGGGGATCAACCCCCAGCGCGCCGCCTCGGAGTACTGCGGCCCGGACGACGTCATCATCATGGAGGCCCGCAACGTCCCCGATGCCGGCACGATCGGTGACATCTTCGCCCTGCGAGCCGTGCAGCGGGGCGCCACGGGGATCATCACCGACGGGGCCCTCCGCGACTCCCCGGCCATCCGGGCCATGGACGTGCCTGTGTACCACCAGGCCGTCCACGCCTCCACCTGGGGCCGGCACCACATGCCGCTGGCGTGCAATGTGCCGATCGCCTGCGCCGGGGTGACGGTCATGCCCGGTGACATCCTCGTCGGGGACGGCGAAGGCGTGGTGGTGATCCCGCCGTCTCTGGTGGTGGAGGTGGCCGCGGAGTCGGTCAAGCAGGAACTGCAGGAGGACTTCGCCCTGGAACGGGTGGGTGCCGGTGAGAGCACCATCGGCCTGTTCCCGCTGGCCAAGGACCGTCGACCCGAGTTCGAGGCCTGGTTGGCCGAACGGTCGGGGCCCGGTGGGGCGGGATCATGACCCGGCGTTCGATCCATATCGAGAGCTTCGCCCACGAGAACCCGATCCCGGTCGCCACCCGGATCGGTCCGCTGGTCACCTCCGGGGTGATCCCCGCCTTCGACCCCGGCACCCGGACCATGCCCGAGGAGCTGTCCGACCAGGCCGCCAACCTGTTCACCCATATCGGCCAGGCCCTCGAGGCCGCCGGGGCCGGGTGGGACGACATGGCCAAGATCAGCTTCTACGCCAACCATCCCGACGCCCGGGCGGTCGTCAACCCCTTCTGGGAGAAGTACTTCCCCGATCCGGAGTCCCGCCCGTCGCGCCACACCCACATCACCGAGGGCGGCGGCCGGCCTCGGATCAGCTGCGACTTCATCGCCTACGTCACCGACTGACCGTCGCCGGCCGGTCAGCGGCGGGCGAACACGGCCTCCACGGCCGAGGCCAGGCCGAGCAGGGTCCGGTCGGTGCCGTGCCCGCCCATCAGCATGCAGCCGACCGGGGCGGCGTCACCGACGGGGGCCGGGATCGTGATGGCGCAACCGTCGAGCATGTTGGCCACCGAGGTGTTGCGCAGGCACAACAGGTTGGTGGTCGCGTAGTAGTCGGCGGCGGTGGCGGCGTCGCCGGCCTCGAACGCGGCGATCGTCGGCGCGGTGATGGCCACGGTGGGCAGCACGAAGGCGTCGAACCCGGCCAGGCGGCGTGCGGCCGCCGCCTGGAGGCGGCTCCGCCCCTCCCGGGCGTCGAGGACCGCGGCGGCGTCGAGCGAGGCGCCCGCCTCGATACGTCTGCGTACCCGCGGGTCGTAGCGATCAGCGCCCCGGGCCAGCAGGGGGCGGTGCCACTGGTAGGCCTCGGCTGCGGCCAGGCCGCCACCGGCGTTGATCTCCGGCAGATCCAGCAGTTCGGGGAAGCCGACCTCGGTCACCGTCACCCCGGCCGCCCGGAGGAGGCCGAGACCGTGCTCGAACACCGCGGCGACGTGGGGATCGAGATCATCGAGCACATAGTCGGTGACGGCAGCCAGGTGGATCCGTGCGGCCGGTCGTTCCTCGAGCGTCGCCGCCGATCCCCCGGGCACGGTCCCGCCGTCGGGACCGGCGAGGGCCAGGTCAAGGAGGGCACAGTCGGCAACGGTCGCCGCCATCACCCCGACCGAATCGAGCGACGGGGCCAACGGCACCACCCCGGCCAGGGGCACCCGGCCGGCCGACGGCTTCCAACCGACGAGGCCGTTGAACGCGGCCGGGATCCGGCACGATCCCCCGGTGTCGGTACCCAGGCCCACGGGGGCCATCCCGTCGGCCACGGCGACGGCCGAGCCCGATGACGAGCCACCCGGGATCCGGGGCTCCTCGGCCCGACCCCACCGGGAGGACGGGGTCGGGTGGTGGGCGTTGAGGCCGAGCCCGGAGAAGGCGAACTCGGTCATCGCCGTCCGGCCGATGGGGATCAGGCCCGCGGCGATCAGCCGGGCCACGGCCGGGGCGGTGGTGGCCGCCGGCGCCTCTTCCGCCAGCACGCTCGACCCGGCCGTGGTGACCTCGCCGGCCACGTCGAACAGGTCCTTGATGGCGACCGGCAGACCGGCCAGCGGAGGCAGCAGCCCGCCCCCGGCGCGGGCCAGGTCGACGCCGGCCGCCGACGCCCGGGCCCGCTCGGCGGCCACCGACCAGAAGGCTCGGGCGCCCTCGCCGGCCGGGTCGTCGATGGCGGCCAGGCACCGCTCGACCAGGGCGGACGCGGTCAGCGAACCGGCGCGGAGCCGGTCGGTGAGGGTGGTGAGATCGGGCAACGGGTCAGACGGCACGGCGCGAACGATAACTCCGGGCCGGGCGGGCGTCACCGCCGGTCGCATCACCATCCGACCTCGGGTAGGGTCCGCCCAGCAGCGGACGGCCTCGAGGGAGGAGCCCAGCGTGTCAGTGGTCATCGACGTCCACGGCCTGGTCAAACGGTACGGATCGTTGACCGCCGTCGCCGGCATCGACCTCACCGTCGACGCGGGCGAGATCGTGGCCGTGCTCGGCCCGAACGGGGCCGGCAAGTCGACGACGGTGGAGATCCTCGAGGGCTACCGCACCCGCGACGCTGGCAGCGTCAGCGTGCTCGGTGTCGACCCGATCAGCGCCCCCCGCTCCTGGTACGAGGACGTCGGTGTCGTACCCCAGGAGACCACGGCCATCCCGGGGCTGACCGCCCGCGAGACCCTGGCCATGTACGCCGGGTACTACCAGGCGCCCCGCCCGATCGACGAGGTGCTCGACCTGGTCGGGCTGACCGCGGCCGACGGCGGCCGCCGGGCGTCCCGGCTCTCCGGCGGGCAGCGGCGCCGACTCGACCTGGGTCTGGCCCTGATCGGCGATCCGAAGCTGGTGTTCCTCGACGAACCCACGACCGGGTTCGACCCGTCGGCCCGGCGCGGTTCCTGGGCCATGATCGACGGGCTCCGCGCCACCGGCAGCACCGTGCTGCTCACCACCCACTACATGGATGAGGCGAACGTCCTGGCCGACCGGATCGTGGTGATCGCGGCCGGTCGAGTGGTGGCCAGCGGCACCGCCGACGATCTGGCCCAGCACGTCGGGGCCCGTCCGATCATCCGCTGGAGACGGTTCGGCGATCAGCTCGGATTGCCCGGCCGGCTCGGCGCCCGGGCCGACGACGACACGATGGTCATCGCCACGACCGACGTGACCGGGACCCTGCACCAGCTCACCAGCTGGGCCATCGACGGTGGCCATCAACTGGCCGACCTGACCGTCCAGCGCCCCACCCTGGAGGACGTCTACCTCGCCCTGGTGGCCGACGGTGAGGACGGGACGGTCGACGGTCTCGTCCCGGCCGACGCCGAGCCCGCCCCGGCGGGCCGGCGGGGACGGGCGCGGCGGCGTTCCCGATGACCGCGGTGCGGCGATTCGACCATCAGGTCGGGTTCGACCTGCTCATGTTCCGCCGGAACCCGGCGGCCGCGTTCTTCACCCTGATCCTGCCCCTCATCTTCTTCCTGCTGTTCATCTCGATCTTCGGGAACCAGACCGACGACAACGGGGTCCGGCTGGCCACCTACTATGTGCCGGGCATCATGACCCTGCAGGTCACGTCGGCCACCCTGGTCAACCTGGCCATGGCCATGACCACCCGGCGCGAACGCGGCCTGCTGAAGCGCCTGCGGGCCACCCCACTGCCACCGTGGGTGTTCATCGCTTCCCAGGCGGCGGCCTCGATCGTGATCAGCGCCGTCGCCTCGGTGGTCCTCATCGCGGTCGGTTGGCTGCTGTTCGACGTGTCGGTCCGGGCCGCCGGCATACCGAGCCTGGTCATCTCGTTGGCACTCGGGGCGGCGTCACTGGCCGCGCTGGGACTGGCGCTGAGCACCGTCATCCCCTCCGAGGAGGCGGCACCGGCCATCACCAATGTGCTGGTCCTGCCCCTGTACTTCATCAGCGACGTGTTCATCCCCGGCGACAAGCCCCGGGTCCTGGAGGTCATCGCCTCGATCTTTCCCGTCCAGCACCTGGCCACCGCCCTCCAACCGGCGTTCGAACCGGGCCTCGTCGGGGTGACGTGGCCGTGGCGGGACTGGGCAGTGCTGGTGGCCTGGGGCCTGTTCGGGGTGGTGGTGGCCCGATCTAGATTCCGCTGGGTCCCGTCACGCTGACGCCCCCGAGAAGGCCGACGAGCTGATCGGCCAGCAACACCATGGCCGATTCCAGCCGACCGGCCTCCGGATCGTCCCCGTCGACCGCGGTCGAGGTGTCGGCCACCATGGAGATCGTGCCCGGGTTGCTGGTGTCGGCCACCAGGCCGTCGAGCGCGGCCTGGATGAGACCGTTCCAGGCGCCGATCAGGATGCGTGCGGTGGCCTCGTCCTGATCGGGCACCATGGTCGACACGATCCGGACCAGGCGGTGCCGCCGGGCGGCGACGAGATCCTGCTTCCAGCCCTCGGGGGAATGGGCGCTGGCCAGCATCCGGAACCGGGGGGGATGGGCCAACGAGTAGCGGCTGTACACCACGGCCACGGCCGAGAGCCGATCACCCTCCGCGGGCTGGGTCGACGGGGTCTCGAGCTGATCGAGCATCTGGTCCAGCTCCCCGAGGACCCGGTCGACCATGGCGTCGAGGACGGCGTCACGGCTACCGAAGTAGGTGTAGATGGTCTGGCTCGTGGTGTCCGCCTCGGCCGCCAAGCGGCGGACCGTTAGGCCGAGATCACCATCACGCAGATATATCCGCTCCGCTCCATCCAGCAGCTCGCGCTGTTTTCGGACCGACCGGTCTTCCTTGGTGTCGGGGGCCACCATCGCCTCACCCTCGTACTCATGGCTCCCGGAGAACCACGACGAGCGCGGACAGGTTCCCCTGCCGCGGTCGCTCCCTCCAGTTACCCTCCTGGATCCACCACCATAGCCACCCGGCCGGCCAGGTTGCCGCGGCAGACCCTCTGATCGGCGTTCGGGTGCGGCCGATCAGCTCGCGGTCCGGAGCTGATCGGCCGGGGCGAAGTCGTCGGTCAGGACCGTGGCGTCGCCGGCCAGGTCGGCCGTGGCCGACTCGCTCAGGACCACACCGTCGGCGGGATCGACCACGGGCGGCGGGATCGGGGCCGGTGAGGCCATCAGGACCAGGTTGCGGCTCAGCCCCTCGGCCGCCTGCTCCGGGGGCGCCTCGATCAGCTGGACGTGGGGGAACACGGCGCGATACGTGGCGATCTCGGCCCGGACGAAGTCGAGATCGCCGGCATCGATCAGGTTGACCGCGACGATCCCGTCGGGTGCGAGCACCCGGTCGAGCTCGGTGAACATCTCCACGGTGGCCAGGTGCCAGGGCACCGACAGGCCGCTGAACGCGTCGGCGATGATCAGGTCGTAGTGGTCGTCGGGCAGGTCAGTCACCGTGAGGCGGGCGTCGCCCACCTCCACCTGGAGCCGATCGTCGGTCACGAGCTCCAACCGGTCGCGGGCCACCTCCACCAGTTCACCGTCGATCTCGAGCACCATCGAGCGACTGCCGGGCCGGACCGCCTCCACATAGCGGGGCATGGTGAAACCGGCCCCGCCGAGGTGGAGGACCTCGATCGGCTCGGCGGGCCCGGAGCCGGCCACCGCCACCACGTCGGCCAGCAGGCGGATGTACCGAAACCCGAGATGGGTGGGATCGTCGAGGTCGATGTAGGAGTTCCGGGCACTGTTGAGCACCAGGGTCACCGCCCGGGGGTCGTCGGGATCGGCGGGCAGTTCCACACAGGCGTACTCGGTCTCCAGCTCGCAGCGGGGCGGCACCACGGCAGCGGCCACACCGACCACGACCACGGCCGCCACCGCCGCCCGCCGGCCGGCCAGGCGCCGGCGGCCCATCAGGACCGCCCCGAGCAGGACCAGGGCGGTGCCGACCCCGGTGAGCAGGGCCCCGGTCGGGAACCAGGCCACCAGCACGAAACCGGTGAGGAAGGTCCCCACCAGGGCCCCGACGGTGCCGGCCGCGGAGAGGTTGCCGACCACCCGGCCGGTGTGCTCGACGTCGTCGAGGCGGATCTTGGCCACCATGGGGGAGATGGTCGACAGCACCGCGGCCGGGGCGAAGAAGGCGACAAAGGTCAGGGCGACGACGGTGACCGCGTCGGCCTGACCGGCGGGGCCCATGGTCCGGACGATGACCGGCGTCACCCACGTCAACATCCCGCCGGCGACCAGGATCGGGCCGAGCAACGGGGCGGGATCGACCCGGTCGGCGACCCAGCCACCGACCGCGTTTCCGGCGGCGATGGCGGCCAGGACGGTGCCGATGATCCCGGTGAACGACTCCAGCGACACGCCCACCACCGGGGCCAGCAACCGGCCGGCCAGGGTCTCCATCACCAACACGCAGAACGAGGTGAAGGCGACCAGCGCGGCCGCGGTGTTGGGCCCCATCCAGCCCGGCCGGGCGACCGGACCGTGCGGTTCCGGAGAGTCGGATTCGTCGATGACGTCGGGCCCACCGCTCACCCGGTCACCCTAGGGGGCCGCACCGTCCCGGGGTGGGCCGAGCCCCGCCCACCCCGGCCCGACGGCCATGACATCGGTCACGCTTGGTCTAGGATCGGCCCACGTCAACCGGAAGGAATGTCATGGTCGACCGCTGGTTCGTCGAGACCACGCCCGACGAACGGTTCTCGTTCTACACCCGGGCCAACATCGGGGAGGTGTTCCCCGACCCGGTCGCCCCGCTCACATTCTGCTGGTTCGAGTACGACGGGGCCATCGGTGCCTCCGAGTGGGGGTTCCGCGACGCCTACGAGCGGATCGGGGTGATGACGGCCGACGAACTGCCACCCGACCGCGCCGTGTTCCTCGGGGTCTTCGGTGGCTATGGCTACCTGAACGCGTCCGCCCTCCGCCTGCTCGGCCACCGGGCCCCGGGGATGACGGCCCAGGACATCGACGACGCCTTCTTCGGCGACGCCCCCGGTGTCCCCCCGTTCGTGGCCCGGCCCGAGGACGAACGCCCGGAGCTGACCGCCCGGATCGGCGAGACGTTCCAATGGGTGCTGAGCACACCCAACCTGCCGGAGGTGGCCGCCGATGAGGTGGCCATGAATCACCTCCGCCGGGACCGGCCCGATCTGTCGGCCATGACGGATCGGGAGCTGGTCGACCACGCCCTCCACCTCATGGACACCCATTTCGCCCGGTTGTTCTCCCAGCACATCTACATCTCGTTCCTGGCCACCCTGCCGGTCGGGATGATCACCAAGATCTGTGCCGCCGTCGGCCGGCCCGCCGACGCCCTGAAGCTGATCGCCGGGCTGGGTGACGTCGAATCGGCCGCCCCCGCCGCGGCCATGTGGCAGCTCAGCCGGCTCGTGGCCGCCGGCCCGGCCCTGAGCGCTGCGTTCGACGAGGGCGTCCACGGCCTCGACGCCCGCCTCCGGGCCCTCGACGATGACGACGCCCATCGGTTCGTCGCCGAGTTCGACGCCTTCCTGGTCAGCTACGGATCCCGGGGCCCCAACGAGTGGGAGGCCCGCTCCCCCACCTGGGAAACCCACCCCGACCTGGCCCTGGCCGCCGTCGACCGGATGCGCTTGTCCCCCGACCACAAGGCCCCGCTGGGGCAACGAGCCGAGCGGGCGGCCGAGCGGGAACGCCTGGGCGCGGAGATCCGGGCCCTGCTGGCTACCGACGCCGAGACCGCCGCCCAGTTCGACGCCGCCAGGCACTCGGCCCAGGTGTTCCTTCCGGGCCGGGAGCGGACCAAGACCAACTGCGTCAAACTGGTCGAGGAGATGCGGGTGGCCCTGTTCGAGTTCGGCCGCCGCTGTGTCGCCGCCGGGACCCTCCCCGCCCCCAACCTGTTCAGCCTGCTGACCAGGGACGAGCTGAGGTCGTTCCTCGATGACCCGACCGGGTTCGGCGAGATCGCGGACGAACGGGCCCGGCTGCTCGACGAGGTCGCCGGCCTCCAGGAGCCGTTCCTGTTCGACGGTGAGCCCCCACCCATGTCGAGCTACCCGCGGCGCGGCGACCACGTCGCCGAGCCGCTCCGAGCCGGTGAACTGCTCCAGGGCGTGCCGGGCTGCCCCGGGGTCGCCCGCGGCGTGGCCCGGGTGGTGGTCAACCCGGCGGACCCGATGGCCCTCGGTCCGGACGAGATCCTCGTCGCCCCGATCACGGATCCGTCCTGGACGCCCCTGTTCGTCCCGGCCGCGGCCGTGGTGGTCGACGTCGGAGCCCCGTTGAGCCACGCCGTCATCGTGAGCCGGGAGCTCGGGATCCCGTGCGTCGTGTCGGCCACCGACGGCACCCGGCGCATCCCCGACGGGGCCACCATCGAGGTCGATGGCGACACCGGCAAGATCACCGTGATCGAAACCCCGTCGTGATCGCCGTGGCCCGGCCGCGCCGCCGGTGGGTTTGGAACCGGGCTGAAGCCCAGCGGTAGCGTCTCCCCAGGACGATCCCGAGCGCGGGACCGGGTGTGGGTCACCCTGGTGCCGGGGTCCGGAGGAGAGACAGCCCCCGTGAGCAGCCACGCCGACCAGCCCCGACGCAACGACCACACGGTTGCCGCCCCCGACCGGCCACCCGGTGGAAGCCCACAGGATCCGGAACATCACGAGGTCATCGTGATCGGCGCCGGTGTGTCGGGCATCTACCAGATCAAGCGCCTCACCGACCTCGGTGTCGACGCCATCGTCCTCGAGGGTGACGACGATCTGGGTGGGACCTGGTACCGCAACCGCTACCCGGGCGCCCGCTTCGACTCCGAGAGCTATACCTACGGCTACTCGTTCTCCAAGGAGTTGCTCGACGAGTGGCACTGGACCGAGCGGTTCTCGCCCCAGCCCGAGAACCTCCGCTACCTCAACCATGTGGCCGACCGGTTCGATCTGCGCCGCCACATGCGGTTCAACGCCCGCGTCCGGACGATGACCTGGAGCGAGGACGCCCGTCGGTGGCAGCTCGTCCTCGAGGACGGGAAGAGCTACACGGCCCGGTTCGTCGTCGCCAGCCTCGGTCCCCTGTCGATGCCGACCCTGCCCCGCTACGAAGGCATGGACGGCTTCACCGGCGAGTCGTTCCACACCTACTGGTGGCCCAAGGAGCCGGTGGAGCTGGCCGGCCGCCGGGTGGGAGTCATCGGGACCGGGGCCACCGGGATCCAGGTGATCGCCGAGATCGCCGACAAGGTGGGCCACCTGACGGTCTTCCAGCGCCGCCCCAACTGGAGCACCCCGCTCAACAACGGCCCCATCTCCGATGAGGAGATGGGCGCCATCCGTGACCGCTACGACGAGATCTTCGCCAACTGTGCCGCGTCACCCAACGGGTTCGAGCACGTCCCGGATCGGCGGGGTTTCTGGAGCCTCACCGCCGAGGAACGCCGGACGTTCTGGGACGACCTGTACGGTCAACCCGGTTTCGCCATCCTGGCCGGCAACTTCGCCGAGATCTTCTTCGACGAGGCCGCCAACGAGGAGATGTCGAACTATGTGGCCGACCGGATCCGGGAACGGGTCACCGACCCCGCGGTGGCCGAGAAGCTGATCCCCCGCGACCACGGTTTCGGCCTCCAACGCCTGCCCCTGGAGACCAACTACTTCGAGGCCTACAACCGCGACAATGTCGACCTGGTCGACATCACCGAGCACCCGATCCGCCGGATCACCCCGGACGGGATCGAAACCGCCGACGGTCACCACCACGACCTCGACGTCATCGTGTACGCCACCGGCTTCGACGCCATCACCGGCGGTTACGACCGGATCGACATCCGCGGCGTGGACGGCGGGACCCTGGCTGACAAGTGGCGGGACAGCCCGAGCACCTACCTCGGTGTGCTCAGTCACGGGTTCCCCAACCTGCTCATGGTGGCCGGGCCCCAGAGCGTGTCGGGATCCACCAACTTCCCCCGGGCCATCGAGACCGGGGTCGATTGGGTCACCGACCTGCTCCGCCACGCCGAGGCCAACGGCATCACCCGTATCGAGGCCGAGGTCGACGGGGAGCAGGCCTGGGTGGAAGAGGTCACCCGGGCCCACGAACGGATGCTGTTCCGCCGCAGCAAGGGCTGGTTCACGGGCTACAACTCGAACGTCGCCGGTCATCAGGAAGGCCACGTCCGGTATCAGGCGTACTTCGGTGGCGCCCCCCGCTACGCCACCCTCGCGGCCGAGGAGGCCGACGCCGGCTACCCCCATCTGGATCTCCGGTGACGGGGCGGAGACCGGCTCAGCGGACCGCCTGGTAGGTCGGGCTGGCCACACCGGCCTTGCTGAACACCAGCTGCCACAGTTGGAGCTTCCGGACCCGGAACGAGGCCGCGGAGGCCGACAGGTAGTAGCGCCAGGTGCGGCGGAACGTCTCGTCGTAGCCGGGGAGTTCGTCCCACGCCTGTTCGATGTTGGCCAGCCAGGTCATCAGGGTGCGGTCGTAGTCCGGGCCGAAGTTGTGGAGGTCCTCCACCGCCCAGTCCTCCAACGAAGCCCGCCCCAGGTGCTCCAGCGACGGGATCACCCCACCGGGGAAGACGTAACGGTCGAACCACGGATCGGTGTGGTTCTGGGTCGAGTTCGAACCGATGGTGTGGCACAGCGCCAGACCGTCACGGGTCAGCAGCCGGTGGGTAGCGTCGAAGTACGCCCGGTGGTTCTTGGGTCCGACATGCTCCAGCATGCCGATGGACACCACCCGGTCGTATTCGCCTTGGACGGAACGGAAATCGGTCTGCAGGATCTCCACGTCGAGTCCGGCACAACGCTGGGTGGCCACCTCCACCTGGGCGGCTGCCGGGGTGATACCCGTCACCTTCGCGCCGTAGTGTTCGGCGGCGAATTGCGCGAAACCGCCCCATCCGCACCCAATGTCGAGCACCCGCATCCCCGGTTCCAGATAAAGCTTCCGGCACACCAGGTCGAGCTTGGCTTCCTGCGCCTCACCGAGATCATGGGCATCGGCCCAATAACCACAGCTGTAGATCATGCGCTTGTCGAGCATCCGCTCGAACAGATCATTGCCGATATCGTAGTGATATGAGGCGTTACCGCTGGCCCGGCGCATATTCTGCCGATTGGCCAAGGAGGATTGGGCCAGGAGCAACAGCATCTTCGGTCCCACCCGAATCCGGGATTTCAGATCGGCGGCGAGTACCGCCGCCAAGGTGACGTCGATACGGTCGGCGGTCCACCATCCCTCCTGGTAGGCCTCCCCGAGTCCGAGTTCCCGGTCGCGGATCACCCGTGTGTAGAACCGCTCGTCGTGGATCTGTATGTCTCCTGGACCGGGCCCGTCAAGGGTGATCCCGGCCGCAGCGATGAGATCGAGCACGAACGTCCGAGCCCGCGCCTCGACAGCCCTCCGTCTCATGCCATGCCGCCTTTGCTCTCCGTGTGACCAGGTTGTCACTCGACAACGATCTTGGCCAGACGCAACAAATCGACGAGACGGATGACCGTCGGTTCCGGAGTGTGGGTATCCCCCCTATGGGGGCGGCAGGGTCGGGGTCGGATCACCGCCGGGCGGATACAGGGCGCCGGTTTCCCCGTCGGGCACGGGAGCCGGGGCCGGGGACGACGGGGCCGGCCCCGCAGCGCCGGTGGGAGCCGGGGTGGGAGCGGGGCGGGGTGTGGGGTAGGTGCCGGTCGGCCCGGGACCGAGTGGGGCGTCGCCGTCGGTCCCGCCGGTCGCGGGGGCCGACCCGCCAGGCGTCACCCCGCCGCCCGAGGATCCCGGGACCGACGGCGCCTGGTTCGACGGCAGCGTCTCGGCCCGCACCACCGGCCGGTCCGGCGCGGAGCCGGCCGACAGCACCCACGCCATCAGGCCGACGGTGGCCAACACGAGCACCCCGGCCACACCGGCCAGCATCCGTTCGGGCGGCATCGGCGGCCGGCCCCCGACGACGGTCGTCCACCACCCCGCGTCGGCCGCCTGCAGCTCCATCGCCCGGTCGTCGCCCGTCATCTCGGCCAACAACTCGTCGACCTGGCCGAGCACGGCCGCGATGTCGTCCCGATCGAACCGGACCTCGGTGACCCCGGTGGCGGACGGGTAGGCGTCCATGTCCCGCTCGGACAGGACCATCACCCGCCCGAAGCCCAGCTGGCCTTGGAGCACCCCCACCGTGTGATGGAGGCGCCCCGAGGCCGGGATCTCCCCCCGGCGCCGGGAACGGGCGAGCACCACGAGGGCGGCGTAGACACCGTCGAGGGGCGGCATCGCCTCCTCCACCCCGTCCCCGCCCGCCTGGGGTACCGCGTCGAACAGGTCGACCCGCCAACCCTCGTCCCGCAGGTACCGGTAGAGCGCCGACCAGTCGTTCCCGTCACCGGCCGACCCGAGGACCAGGTGACCGCGGCTGGTCAGATCCCGCCGGAGGGTGCGGCCCGACCCCTCCTCGAGGGTTCCCGCCCGGCGCAGATCACCGGCCCACAAACCGGCCGTGGTCGTGATTCGCTCGAAAATCCGTCGCGGAGACTGCGCCATCGGCAACTATGTAAGCACCCCGAGACCACGCGGTTGTCGATAGACAGGCAGGCAGCTACACCCAGAACGGATCCGCCCGGACCACCCGGACGGATCCGTGGACCCGTCGTGATCCCCGGCCAGGAGGAGGAGAGCAGCCCCGGTGGAGTCATTCAGCCGGTTTTTGAAGGGCACGATCCTGGCGCTGCTCGTGGTACTGATGGTGCTGCTGGCCGTGCTGGCCCTGGTCAGCCTGAGTGGCCTCCGTGATGCCGAAACCGATCAGACCGCGGCGGTCGACCCGACGGCGTCGACCGCAACCGGGGAGGGCGAACCCGAGGGGCCTCCGGCCACCGCCCCGGGGGCCGGGGGAACGGTGCCCCTGGGTCCCGACGCGGACGGCAGCGCGGCCTGCGTCCGGACCGGCAGCAACGGGGGGTTCGTCGTGCGGGTCGTGAACCCGTCGGGCGAGGTCGAGGCAACCGCGGTGGGAGTACGGCTGACCATGGGGGACAACAGCACCGTCGTCCACACCGTGACCGTGGCCGCCGATGAGGCCGGCACCACCGGCGAAGCGACCGTGCCCGACTCCCAGACGGCGCTGGCGTGCATGGTCACCTCCACCCAGCGGGGCAATCGGGTCACGATCACCGGGAACTGATCACCGGTCGGTCGGGAACTGCCGTACGCTGCGGGCCGTGGAGGTCCTGATCGACAACTGGCCGGCGATCCTGATCGGCCTGGCCATCGCCCTCGTCGTGGTGGGTCTGATCCAGCGTCTGCTCAAGCTGGCCCTGCTCGGGGCGGTGATCGGGGTGGCCGGTCTGGTGCTCTGGCCGATGGTCGCCGGGGGATGAGCAGGCCCTGAGCCGACCGGGTTGGTCAACCCCCGGCCCGGTCGGGCCGAGGGATATACGGTGACGGAACGCCGGCGGAACCGATCCCTGCTCGACGGGCTCCGGCCCCTCGCGCCCCTCGGCCCCGTCTGGCTGGCCGGCACCGTGTTCCTGGTCCTGCTCGCCGGCCAGGGGGCAATCCCCCAGGAACAGCTCCTGCTCGACCCGAACGCCTTCGGCGGCATCCCGTGGTACACGGGCATGGTGTCCAACCTCGGGGTGGTGGGGTGGACGGTGGGCGCGGTGGCGGCATGCTTCGGTTGTTGGACCGCGCGCATCGGCGGCCGACGGGGTGCGGAGCGGATGCTGTCCGGGGGCGCCCTGCTGACCACGGTGCTGACCCTCGACGACCTGTTCCAGTTCCACGCCGTCGCCGCCCACCAGCTCGACGTGCCCAAACAGGCCGTCGTGGGCGTCTACGGCCTCCTGCTCCTCGCCTGGGTGGCTGAGAACCGGGTCGAACTGTCCCGTTCCCCGTGGCCGCTGCTGGCGGCTGCGTTGACCACCTTCGCCGTGTCCAACCTGGTCGACCGGTTCGGGGGACGGTCCAGCATCTGGTTGGTCATGGAAGACGCGGCGAAGTTCCTCGGCATCCTCGCCTGGGCCGCCTTCTTCACCGTCACCACCGCGGCGATCACCCGGTCCCTGATCCGCCCGGGCCCCGACCGCGACCGCCCCCCGACACCATCGATGTCGAGGGATCGCGTTCCGACAACCTGACGGGCACCTTCGCCCGCACCGGCTGGGTCGGATCGCCCCAGCCGCCCCCGGACCGCTGTTCTAACGTCGGGACAGTGGAAGCCGTCCCACCGCCGCAGGACCCGGACATCACCCCGCCCGACATCCGAACCGACCGCCTGACCGACGATCTGGCCACGTTCGTGATCCAGCACCGCCGGGGGATCGTGGGCTGGATCTCCGTCGCCGTGCTCGCCGGGCTCCTCTACCTGGGCCTCATGGTGCGCGGTCTGGGCGTCAACCCCCTCGCCCCCCAGCAGACCGGCTCCGACCGCAACACAACCACCGACCCGACGACAGGCCACTGACCGCGTTGCCTCAGCCGGGGCCCGTGGCCAAACTGAGGCCGTGAGCGGGCAGGCATGAGCGATAACACGACGGGAACGCCGGGGTGGCACCCCGACCCCTGGCGGGTGGCCGCCTGGCGATGGTGGGACGGGGAACTGTGGACCGCTCAGGTTCATCAGGGGCCGGAACGCAAACCCCGGCTGCCGGCCTGGCTCAGCCCACCGATCGTGGCCGCAGCCCCGTTCGCCGTCCTGCTCACCGGGTTCGCCGCCGTCAACTCCCCCACCGCCCTCCTGCTCGGCCTGGTGCCCCTGGCCATCGTGCTGCCCACCCTGATGTGGCTGGACAGCATCGAGCCCGAGCCCCGGGCGGCCAAGGTCCACGCTGTGCTGTGGGGGGCCACGGTGGCCGGCGTCGTGTCGGTGATCGTCAACACCATGGTGGCGTTGCTGACCAATCTGACCGTGGCCACCGTCATCGGCGCGCCCCTGGTGGAGGAGGGCATGAAGGGCCTCGGGGTGTACTGGGCGCTGCGGCGGCGCGAGATCGACGGCGTCATGGACGGGATCATCTACGCCGGGCTGGTCGCCCTCGGATTTGCCGTGGTGGAAGACGTCTTCTACTTCTCCGACGCCGCCGATTCGGGGGTCCTGGTACCGGTGTTCATCCTGCGTGCCCTTCTCACCCCGTTCGCCCATCCCCTGTTCACGAGCTGGATCGGTGTGGCCGTCGGCCTGGCCGTATACCGCCGCCAGTCGGTGGCCGTCAACGCCTTGTGGGGCTACGGGCTGGCCTTCTCCACCCACGCGGCCTGGAACGGCAGTCTCACCTACGCGGCCGAGAGCGGGGCCGGCGGGGCGCTGATGGTGGCGGCCGGATGTTTCGTCCTGCTGTTCCTGGCCGCGGTGATCACCGTGGTCCGGATCCGGCACACCCAGCGGCGCGAGTTCACCGAGGTGGCTCCGGCGCTCGCCCGCCGTTACGGCCTGAGCGACGAGGAGGCCCAGGTGTTCCACAGCTGGCCGCAGATGCGAACCACCCGCCGGCGGCTGTCCCGCCCCGACCGGGCCCGGTTCGACGCCGTCCGGGCCGCCCTGGCCCGGCTGGCCATGCTGCACTTCCGGCCGGGACCGACCGACCCGGCCGACGAGTTGCGCCTGGTCGAGGCCCTCCAGTCCGCCCGGCACTGAGCCTCCGGGGCCGTCCGGCGTTCGGCCTGGCGACGGGACCTGGCCGGCGACGATCAGCGGTCAAGTGTCGGGGCCGGATGCCGATCAAGTCTCCGATGGCCCACGAGCAGACGACCACCGCGCCCTCTCCCCCGTCGGGAGCCGACCAACTCGTGGAATGGCTCCGGCCCGCCGCCCGGGTGGAGGATCTCGGGATCCCGGTGGGCATCGCCGAGGATCTCATGATGCGGCGGGTCATGGTCGACCGGATGACGACGGTCGGCACCGCGGCGGCCCAGCTCGGGATCAGTCACGCGGTGGCCGAACACCTGGCCCAGTCACTCCGGGAGAAGGCCCTCCTCGAGTATCTGGGTGCCAACGGCCGGGACTACCGGATCCAGCTGACCGAGCAGGGACAGAAGCTCACGGCGGCCCGGATGGACGGTGGCCGTCATGTGGCGTCGATGCCGGTCAGCCTGGCCCTGTACCAGAGGGTGGTCAACGCCCAGACGGTGCAGATCCAGGTGGACCGTCCCCGCCTGGAACAGGCCTTCGCCGACCTGGTGGTCGACGACGGCCTCCTCGACCAGATCGGTCCGGCCTTCGTCAGCGGCGGGGCGATGTTCCTGTACGGACCGGCCGGAACCGGGAAGACCTCCCTGGCCGAACGCATGAACCGGCTGTATTACGATCCCGTCGTCGTACCCCGCTTCATCGAGGCCGACGGGCAGCTGCTCTCGGTGTTCGACCCCTCGCTCCACAAGGCCCTCCCCGACCAGCCGGGCGCCCTCGATCGGCGATGGGTCCTGTGCGAACGGCCCCTGGTCGTCGTGGGCGGGGAACTCGACCTGGCCATGCTCGACCTCCACTACGACCCGATCTCCGGGCTCCACGTGGCCCCGATCCAGGTCCTGGCCAACAACGGGATCCTGGTCGTGGATGACTTCGGCCGCCAGACGGTCAGCCCCGAGGCCATCCTCAACCGGTGGATCCTGCCCCTCTCCCGCCGGATCGACTTCCTCCGGTCGAACACCGGCACCAAGATCGTCGTGCCCTTCGAGCTGAAACTGGTGGTATCGACCAATATCGAACCGACCGCCCTGGGCGACGACGCCTTCCTCCGTCGCCTGCGCAACAAGATCTTCGTCGGCCCCATCACCGACCAGGCGTTCGCCGGCATCCTCGAGGGTTCGGCCCGCCACCTGGGCGTGGAACTGACCGAGGATGCGTGCCGCCGCCTCATCGCGCTCGCCCGCCACGCCCTCGGGGAGCTCCGACCGTACCTCGCCGTCGACTTCTGCGAGCTGGCCATCGGGATCTCCCGATACGAGCAGCGACGTCCCCGGCTCGATCGGGCCATGGTCGACCGGGTCGCCGAGGGCTACTTCGTGCATGGAGGCCCACCGGGCCGATCCGACGACCAGCACCGCGGGGCGCCCGAGCCGGTCCCCAACCGGACCCAGGTGGACACCGGGATGCGGCGCCGGGCGACCGACCCGTCCCTACCGTCGATGTCGTCGGGCCGGATGTTCCACGCCGACGAACTCGATCAGCTCGCCGCCAGCCTCACCGTCGACGATGGCGCCGCCTGACGGCGGGTCAGGAACCGGCCGGCAGCTTGCGGAGGATCTCGGCGGTGTGATCGGCCACCTTGGGCCGTTTGAAGACATGGATGATCACACCGTCGGAACCGATCAGGAAGGTGGTTCGGGCCAGCCCCTCGTAGGTGCGGCCGTAGTTCTTCTTCTCCCCCCACACCCCGTAGGCGTCGATGATCGCGTGTTCAGGGTCGGCGACGAGCGGGAACGGCAACCGGTGCTTCTCGGCGAACCGCCGGTGGCTGTCGTCGTCGTCGGGGGAAACGCCGATGACGACGACGCCGTGTTCGGCCAGTTCGGCGGTGTGGTCCCGAAGGTTGCACGCCTGCTTGGTGCAGCCCGGTGTGTCATCGGCCGGGTAGAAGTACAACGCCACCACCGAGCCGCGGTGATCGGCCAGGTGGACGGTGGACCCGTCGAACGTGGTCGCGGTGAAGTCCGGGGCCTCGGTGCCCACGGCCAGGGGTTCGGGTTTGGCAGCCATGGGCCAAGGATGGCAGCGCCCGGACGGCTCGGCACCCATCCGGACCACATCAGCGGTGAGGTCGGCCACCGGGTCCCGGGCCCGAAGCCGGTTTGCCCGCCGAGCATGGCATGCTGGGCCCCGACCATCCGGCGAGGGTCGGCGGCCCCGGCAAGATCACGGCCGGCCGTCGTCGCGGCCGGTTGCAGGAGGAGCGGACGGTGACCACAACAGTCAGGCATCGGCGAGTGTCCGGGCCCGCCACGGAAAACCGGGGACGGACGGCCCGCCACCCCCGGACGGCGATCGCGGCGCTGCTCAGCGCGACCCTGCTGGGAACCGGGTGCGCCCTTCCCGGCGACCTGATCTCGGGCACCGGAGACACCACGACCACCGGGTCCACCACCCCGATCGAGACGATCCCGGTCACCACCACCAGCCCGGTGAGCCCCACCGCCCTGGCCGTCCGGGCCGATGTGTCCAGCCGAACCGATCTCGCCCCCGATGTGCGCGCCTTCGTCGACAACGCCACCGATCAGCGGTTGGACGAGGTCGGCCGGCTCAGCTGCGAGGGCCTGTCCCCCGGTCTGGACGCGGCCCAGTTCGGCGCCCGGTCGGTCACCGTCCGCGACCAGTTGACGCCCGAGGAGCGGCAACGGCTCAACCTGGGTGAGTTCAGCCAGCTGTTCGAGATCCTGGCCGGCGTCCACTGCCCGGACCTGGTTCCCGCCGACATCAGCGCGACCACGACGACCACCGCCCCGGCCACCACCACGACCACCGCCCCCACCGACGACACCGGCGGC
>JBKDZN010000240.1:0-32292 GCA_047971245.1 Acidimicrobiales bacterium | reverse complement strand
CTCATCCCGGGCACACCCCGGCACGCCGAGCTGCTGGCGGCCGCCCGGCGGCAAACCGAGCTCACGGAAGCCGCCCCGGCAGCCGCGGCCGTGCTGGAGCGTTGGGCCGCGCCCCCGTCGCCGGACGACACCGCGGCCGCCCTCGAGGTGGCGCGGGCCAAGGAGGGATCGTTCCTCCGGTTCCTCAACCGTCGCTGGCGGACGGTGAAATCGCTCGTCGACGGCGCCTACCGGTTCGACACCCATCAGATCCGGCCGTCCGTCACCGCCATCCTCACCGAACTCGACGCCCACCACCGCGCCGCCGCCGACCTCGCCGCGTTCGAGGCCACGAACCGGGCAACCTTCGGTTCGGCCGACGCCGCTTCGGTGCGCGACCTCGTCGACGCGGCCCACGACCGGCCCGCCTTCGCCGCCCTGGTCGAGCCCGGTGACGACACCGGGCCCCGGTGCGACCAGGTCGCGGCCATCGCCCGGCTCGGAGCGGATCTGGTGGTCGGGCCGGCCACGACCGTGGCAGACCTGGGCCGCCTGGGCGGGGCCCTGGCCGGCACCCCGGCGGCCGCCGAACCGGCCCTGCTGGCCTGGTCGCACATCGACGCGGTCGAGCCCGCCACGCTGGCCGCGGTTCTCGACGCCGACCGTTCCCTCGACCGGTTCGAGGCCGCCGTGCTGCGCCGCGACCTCGACCGGTGGCAGGCCACCGGCCGCGACCCCCGGGTCGGAGGATCCCAGGTGGACGACGTGGTGGCGACCCTCGCCCGACTCAACGACGACCTCCTGGAGGCCAACGCCGCCGTCGTGGTGGACCGGACCCGGGCGACCTTTCTCGACCATGTCGCTCACTCCGAGGCCTCGATGGCCGAGCGATCCCCGGAGGACAAGGACCGCCGGCAGGCGTACCGGGCGGCCCGGCGAGTGGTGGAGCGGGAGGCGGCCAAGAAGACGCGGCACCGCACGATCCGGGAGATGATCGGCGGCGAGAGTGCCGCGGTGGTACGAGACCTCCGCCCGGTGTGGCTGATGAGCCCCCTGTCGGTGTCCGACACCCTGCCCCTCGAGGCCGGACTGTTCGATGTGGTCATCTTCGACGAGGCCAGCCAGATCCCGGTGGAGGACGCCATCCCGTCGGTGCTGCGATCCTCCCAGGTCATCGTGGTCGGCGACCGGATGCAGATGCCGCCAACCCGGTTCTTCTCCGCCGACGACGCTGACGACACCGACGTCGTCGTCGACCGGGACGGTCACCGCTTCTCCCTCACCCTCGACAGTGACAGCCTGCTCACCCAGTCGGGGCCGGCCCTCGACTCGTCGATGCTGAACTGGCACTACCGGTCGCGCTCCGAGTCCCTGATCGCCTACAGCAACCACGCCTTCTACGGGGGGCGGCTGGCCACCGTGCCCGACCGCGCCCTGCCCCCGGGCGACCAGCCGGAGCTCGCCCCCGCCGATGCTTCGGATGCGGCCGCCACCATCGCCGACACCCTGTCCCGGCCGATCTCGTTCCACCATCTCCAGCACGGCCGGTACCAGGACCGCCGGAACCCGGCCGAGGCCGACTACATCGCGGAACTGGTCCGCTCCGTACTCCGCACCGGTGCTCAGGCCCCCACCGGTACCCCCACGATCGGCGTGGTCGCCTTCTCCGAAGCCCAGCAGGGCGTGATCGAATCCGCCCTCGACGACCTGGCCGCCGTCGACCCCGAGTTCGCTCGACACTACGACGCGGAGCGCCAACGGACCGAGGACGACGAGTTCGTGGGCCTCTTCGTCAAGAACCTGGAGAACGTCCAGGGCGACGAGCGAGACCTGATCATCATGAGCGTCTGCTACGGCCCCGACCCGGAGGGCCGGATCCGGATGAACTTCGGCCCCATCAACAACGCGGGCGGGGAACGCCGCCTCAATGTGATCTTCAGCCGAGCCCGGCGGCACATGGCCGTAGTGTCATCCATGCGCGGCACCGAGATCACCAACCTGCACAACGAGGGCGCCACCCACCTTGCCGGCTTCCTCCGCTACGCCGAGGCCGAGAGCCGGGGCGACACCGCCCGGACCGCCACCCAGCTCCGGGCCCTGGCCGCCGCCAACCCCACGGCCCGGTACGGAGACCGGGCCGTGGGTGGTGACCGAACCGGAGGCGACGGCGGCCCCGACGGCACCGGGCGTGGCGCCGCCGACATCGGGCCGGGGCCGAGCCCGATCGCCGGATCGCTGGAGGCCGGGCTCCGGCGGCGGGGATGGACGGTCGACCTCGACGTGGGGCGGTCGGCGTTCCGGGTCGACCTGGCGGTCGCCGACGCCGACGCCTACCGACTCGGGGTCCTGATCGAACCGGACCCGACCGTGCATGCCGACACCGGCGAAGGTCTCGTCGCCGCCCGATACGTGGCCGAGGCCGGGGTCCTGCGGGCCTTCGGCTGGACGATCGTGCGAGTCCCGGTTTCCGACTGGCTGGCCGACCCCGATCGGGTGATCGACCGGGTCGACGCCGCGGCCCGCGCCGCCGGCTGACCGCGCCCCCGGGCACCGGGGCGGCGCAAAGTCCTCAATACACCGGGCCGCCGCGCCGACATTGTCCCGAGGCGTCTGCTTCGTCGGGCGCCGCTGGGCCGGACCGAGCCGGCCGCAGCACAGGAGCGACCGACCGCGAAAAGGGACCCTGTGTCGATCAGACAGTTTTTGGGCGGCCTGTTGGCGACATTGATGGTGGCCACCGTGGTGGTGGTCGTCGATCCGGTTCCGACCTGGGCGGCATCACAGAACGAGCTGGCGGTCAGGGTGACCTACGACGGCACCACCCCGTACGACACCGACCCGGTCGACGACACCGGCAGCTACCCGTCCCCCCACACCCCGGGGCTCGACGCCCGCAAAAACAACGGGGTGGTCCGCACCTACGACACCTTCGGTGTCCGCATGGACTTCAACATCAACGAGGCGTCGGCCACCAACGCCGTCATCCAGGCGACCCTCCCGACCGGCCTGTCGTGGGTGCCGGCCAAGCAGACCAACCCGCCCAACCCGGCCGTGCCCGGCGGCTGTCTCACCGAGGCGGACGGCATCGATCCGGCCAAGGCGTCGTACATCTCGGGCGACGGGCTCACCCTGTACTGCAACACCGGTGATCACGCCGAGGGCACCAACCTGGCCCTCAACTTCGACGTGCTGGTCGGTGGCCTGCGCGACGGGGACAGCATCAGCCTCACCGCCGGCCTCACCACCGACGAGGACCCGATCGGGATCACCGAGACCGTCAGCCCGCCCCTGCAGGTCTCCGCCGCCCCGTCGGGGAACTGGGTCAAGGGGGTGCCGGAGCAGATCGCGGCCGCCAACGGTGGCGTACCCGGCACCATCCTCATCTACCCCCTCACCTTCACCTGGACCACCGGCACCCGCGGCTCCGAGCCGATCAACACCGCGGCCGACATCGTCTTCTACGACCACGCCTGGGACCTGCCGCCCAGCGCCGTACCGGCACCGGCGTCGATCATGCCGTCGGGGCGGACCTGGTGCGGCCAGTACGACGGGGCCCAGCCGCATCCGACCAACGGCACCTGGACCTGCACCGACGTCACCGGCGGTGCCGCCTACGACATCGTCGAGCTCACGGTGGGCGCCGGCTACAACGCCGGCAACCCCGACGAGGTCACCCTGTACGGGCAGGTCGCGTTCTGGGTGAGCCAGGCCGATCTCACCGCCCGGTGGGCCCTGACCGAACCGGAGAACACGATCTACAACTCGATAACCGGCGCCGTGGACGACACCATCTCGATCGACAAGACGGCGACCCCCGCCGAGGATCCGGCCACCATGATCACCCCGATCGGGGTGCACGGCACCAGCATCACCGTGCCGGAGGACCCGGCCGACAACACCTCGGTGATCTCCAACACCACCCCGCCCACCGGGGGTGGGGGCGGCGGCGGCGCCACCTATGTGGCCCGGGTGATCAGCAACTCGGTCGACATCATTCCCGGTGCGTACCGCCAGCTCGTGTTCCCCGCCGACGGTGACAGCGGCCGCACCTACACCTCGTTCGACGGGCGGCAGGCCGGCCTCGGCGGCCTCCTGGCCAGTGATTACAGCCCCACCTACCGCGACACCCAGGCGACCTACCCGATCTCGCGCGACGAGGTGTTCACCATTCACGGCACCTGGGGGGTGGAGGGCAACGAAGGCGACACCAGGACCGACCCGTTCCACGGCTGTCTCGCCCTCGACACCCGCCACTACGAACTGGTCCCGTTCGGGTCGATCACCCAGGCCACGATGACCGACGAAGACCATGTGCCCTGGTTCTGGTACGACGATCCGGCCTCGATCACCTCGACGATCTCGTCGTCGGACGGGGCCTACGCCCATGTGCTGACCGGCACCGACAGCTTCACCAAGGGGAGCACCCTCGCCACCCAGTTCTGGCCCATGTCGGGTGCGGTGACCGGTGACCCGTTGCCCTACGTCGTCGAGTTCGGGCTCGGCAACCCGATCTACAACGGGGCCCAGAACTTCACGATCGCCGAGGACACCGTCACCTGCAACGATGGCGACGCCACCCAGTGGGTCGATGCCCGCACCGCCAGCGACGCCCAGGTGGCGGCGGCCACCCGGGTCCGGGTCCGCCGCACCACCAGCTACCCGTGGAAGGGTGCGGTCGACAACCGGCTCGACAGCGGGTGGCGGACCTACCACTACGATCCGGGGCCCTCGGTATCGCTGTTCCTGCAGGCCCGGGTCAAGAGCGACCTGAACGTCCAAACCGAAGGTTCCGAGCTCTTCGTGTGGGCCAGCCGGGGTATCGGGGCCTGGACGGGCGGGGCGCCGGGCGGGGTCGCCTACCGCAACCTGGACCACCTGGCCGCCTACCCGACCGGGGACTCGTGCGTCATCCTCGAAGAGGCGACGACCGCCGAGTACTGGACCGACGACGGCAACACGGGGTACACCACCACCGGGTGGTGCAACGAGCCCTACATCGACAGTGGCCTGCCCTCCGCGTTCTCGATGGCCTCGGCCGGTCTGAGGAACTACGCCGGTCGGGGCTGGGAGTTCCACGCCGACAAGCGGTACATCGCGGTGGCCAAGCCCCTGATCCAGAAGCAGAACTGGGATCCGGCCACCGACAGCCCGCTCGCGATCGACTACGCCGACAACGGCGACACAGCGGCGTTCCGGCTGGTCCCCACGGTCACCGGCGCCTCAGGGGAGGCCCTCACCGACGTCGGGTTCATCGACGACCTCACCACCACCAAGTACGAGTTCGTGCGGTACCTCCAGCTCCCGTCCGCGGCCAAGGGGTACTCGTGCACCGACGAGGCCACCGCGGTGGCGACCAACATCGTCGAGTGCCAGTTCTCCGAACCGGACCCGGCCACCGACACCGGTCCCCTGGCCGCCGGCCTCCCCGGCGGTTGGGACGACCCCGACGCCGTGGTCATCATCGAGGTCCGTCTCGCCGGCGGGGTGGCCACTACGCCGCCCACCTACAACCCGAACACGGTCACGATCAGCTCCGCCGGGGTCGGCCCGTGGGACGGCACCGGGTTCAGCAACACGCCCGCGCCCGCCCCCCAGACCGCGACCGCCGTCGCCGGCACCTACATGCCGAACCCGTGGTCGAGTTCGGCGATCGTGAAGGCGGTGCCGACCCAGGAAGGCCCGTGCGTGCTCCATCCCACCGACGATCCCCCGCCGACCGGCTGGGGCGACCGGTGCCAGATGATCGACCTCAACGGCAACATGAGTTTCGACCTGTCGATCGAGAACCTGGGCAACACGACCCTCAACCAGATCCGTTTCGTCGACGTGTTCCCCCACCTCGCGGACGCCACCGAGCCCGTGTCGAACACCGGGACCCAGGGCATCACTGACCCCACCACCGGTGACGGTCGCACCCCGCCCACCGACTACACCCCGACCGCCACCCTCGGTTTCGTGTCCCTCACCGGTCCGGACACCACCCAGGTGTGGGTGACCGGCGACCCGGCCACGTCGGTGTCGCGCGACCCCGACGCCGCCCTGGCCGCGACCACCTGGTGCGCCAACGTCGGCGACACCACACCCCAGACCGGGTCCGGTACCTGCCCCCAGACCGCGGAGGACGTGACCGCCACCTATTCGACCTGGTCCGGTTCACTGCTGCCCGGCCGGTCCTACACCCAGACCCTCACCCTCGACTCCCAGGGGGCGGCCTGTGACGACATCTGGACCAACACGTTCGGCAGCCGGGCCGCCCAGCTCGGGTTGCCGATCCGTTCCAACGACGTGTCGATCATGGTCGACTGCCAGTACGACCTGGCCCTGCGCAAGACGGTCGACCCGGCCTGGAGCCCCGGTGCCGACTGGCTGACCCCCGGGACCTCGACGGTCGACTACCTGCTCGAGGTGGTCAACCAGGGCGACCCGGTGGAGGACTTCGACGTCACCGAGTACATCGACCCCGCCGTGTTCAGCTTCGACGCCGCCCGGAACACCGCCACCGCCACCACCTCGGCCGGGGTGGTGCTGCCGTTCTCGTGGGATCTCACCGACCCCGCCAAACCGGTGGCCATGGTGGACGGTGCACTGGGCACGGGGCAGTCGGTGTTCATCCCGGTCGCCCTGACCACGAGCGCCGCCTACGCCGGCGGCCGGCTCACCAACGAGGCCGAGATCTCCCGCTTCGATTCCGACGGCAATCCGGCCAACGGCGACTCGGATCCGACCAACCCCGCCAACCCGTCGACCGGCCCCCTCCTCGATGCCGACTCGACCCCCGACGCCCTCAACACCGAGGCCGCCGACGGCTACCAGGTCGACGACGTGATCGACAACACCGGTGGTGACGAGGACGACCAGGATCTCGCCGTTCTGCCGGTCTGGGACCTCGAACTGGTGAAGACGGCCCGCACCCCGGGCCCCGACACCACGGTGACCCCGTGGCAGGCCACGTTCGACCTTGTGGTCGCCAATCAGGGCACCGAACCGGTCCATCTGGTGGAGGTGACCGAGTACGCCCCGCCCGGGTTGACCTTCAACCCGGCGGCCACCACGGCCCTGTGGACCGCCGAGGGGGTCAGCGGGGTGAGCGCCGCCGACCCGGTGTTCACCGTGACCGGGCCGATCGCCCCAGGGACGACCGTCAGCTTCCCCGTCGTGTACGACATCACCGATGCGACCCGGGCGCCGTTCCGCAACGCGGCGGAGATCTCGGCCTTCGACGTGGACGCCGATCCCGACAACGACCCCGATCCCCTGGCCGTCGACGTCGACTCCACCCCGGACGCACTCGACGATGACGCCGTGATCGACCGGACCGCCCCCGGCAACGACCCCGACAATGACGGCAACCTCAACGAGGCCACCCCGGGCGACGAGGACGACCACGACATCGCCGAGCTGACCTTCTACGACCTGGCCCTGCGCAAACGGGTCGACCCCATGTCGGCCGATCTGGCCGACGGGATCCAGGAGGGCGACAAGATCACCTTCACCCTCGAGGTCTTCAACCAGGCGGCCCGGATCGAGGACCTCGACGTCACCGACTACCTCGACGCCGGCTGGGTGTTCGACCCGCTCGACAACACAGCCGGGACCACCAGCGGCGATGTGGCCCTCCCCTACGCCTGGGACAGCACCAGCCTGACCCAGCCGGTGGCCCAGGTGACCGGGGCGTTGCCCGCCGGCGCCACCCTCATCATCCCGATCGTGCTCACCGTGGACGTGACCAGCGAGGCGGTCCTGGCCAACTCGGCGGAGATCTCCCGCTTCGACAACGACGGCGACCCGGCCAACGGTGACTCCGATCCGGCCAATCCGAACAACCCGGGCGGGGTGGCCCTGGTCGACGTCGACTCCACCCCCGACGGGGTGAACGGGGAGCCGGGCGCCGGGGCCCTGGTGGACGACGTGATCGACAACAGCAGCGGCGACGAGGACGACCACGACATCGCCCTGACCCAGTGGTTCGACGCGGCGCTGATCAAGACCACGGCGTCCTACGAGATGGACGTGGCCACCAGTCCGTTGACCGTCACCTACGACCTGACCGTCAAGAACCAGGGTCCCACCGAGCTGCGTTCGGTCACCGTGGTCGACACCCCACCGGCCGGGTTCACCCAGACGGCGGTGAACGGCCCCGGCGAGCTGAGCTCGCCGAGCCCCGGCCGCTTCGTCATCGACCCTCTCGCTCCGGGGGCGGTGGTCACCTTCAGCGTCACCTACACCATCGACCGTGACCTGGTCCGCAACCCGGCGGTCAACACGGCCGAGATCGCCGAGATGTACGCCGCTTTCGACCCCGACGGCCCCAACGGGCCGATCCCGGCCGGCCTCAACCCTGCCCCCGACATCGACTCGACCCCCGACACCGACCCGGACAACGACCTGGTGGCGCCGGGTGATCCGGACAACCCGGGGGCCGGCGTCGACGTCGACGCCCCTCTCGATTCCCACAACACCATCGACTTCGACGGTGACCGTGACGGCAATGTGCACGACGCCGACGGGATCGACGAGGACGACCACGACACCGAGGCCCTCAACTTCCGGTACGACCTGGCCCTCACCAAGACGGTGGCGTCGTTCGACCAGCCCCTCCTCCCCGACGGCACCGTGACCATGCTGCTGACCGTCATCAACCAGGGCACCCCGGTGGCCACCGTCGAGGTGACGGACTATGTGGACCCGGCCGTCTGGTCCGGTTTCGACCCGAGCCTGAACCCGGCGGGCACGGCCGGTGGCTCCGCCGGCGCCGCCTTCGCCTACACCTGGGACGGCACCGACCCGGACCGGCCGGTGGCCACGCTCACCCCCCAGGTCGACGGGCAGCGACTGCTCTACGGCGAGACGTTGACCGTGCCGGTGACCCTCCGGGTGAACGCGGCGCTCGACACCTCGGCGCCGCTGGTCAATACGGCGGAGATCTCGAACTTCGACGACGATCAGGACCCCGGCAACGGCGACGCCGCCGACGGGACCCTGACCGACCGGGACTCCACCCCGGACGCCATCAACGGGTCCAACGCAGGTGAGACCATCGGCGACCAGCTCGTCGACGACGCCATCGACAGCCCCACCGACGAGGACGACCACGATCCGGCCTTCATCCCGGTCTACGACCTGGCCCTGCGCAAGCGGGTCGACACCGTCGCCACCCCGATGCCCGTCGGTTACGGCGACCGGGTCACCTTCCTCATCGAGGTGATCAACCAGGGCACCACCGACGCCACCGACGTCCAGCTGGTCGACACCGTCGACACCACCCGATGGGAGGCGTTCGACCCCGCCGTCAACCCGGACGGGACCACCACCGGCGACGTCGCCCTGGGGTACGCCTGGACGGCGGCGGCCCCCGGCGGGGCGGTGACCATCTCGGGGACGCTCCCCGCCGGCTCAACCGCCGTCGTACCGGTCACCCTGATCATCGCCGCCGACGCCGACCTGGCCACCCTGGTGAACACGGCCGAGATCACCGGCGGGACCCCGACCCGCAACGGTGTCACCGTGACCGAGCCGTCCACCGGCGACCCGATCGTCGACATCGATTCGACCCCCGACGCCGTCGACGACGACCCCGTCGTGGACGACACCGTCGACGGAACCGGGGGCGACGAGGACGACCACGACATCGCCCGGGTCGAGCCCCCCACCTTCAGCCTCGGCAACCAGGTGTGGCACGACGACGACAACGACGGTGTGGTCGATCCGGGTGAGCCGCCGATACCGGGGGTCACGGTGGAGCTGTTCACCGACGAGGATCACGACGGGCTCCCCGACGACCGGAACCACGACGGGGTCATCGACTCGGCCGACGCCGTCGCCACCACCGTCACCGACGGCGACGGCGGCTACCTGTTTAGCGGCCTGGCCGCCGGTGACTATGTGGTGGGCATCGGACCCGGCAACTTCGCCACCGGCGGGCCGCTGGAGCACAAGATCTCGTCCACCGCCACCGCGACGGACCCCGGTGACGGGGTCGACAACGACGACAACGGTGACCATGACCGGGCCTCGCAGTACGTGTTCTCGGGCCCGATCACCCTGAACGGTCACTCCCCCACCGGTGAGTCCGGCCTGGCCAACGATCCGGACGGGCGCGACGGCCACAGCGACCTCACCGTCGACTTCGGCTTCTGGACCCCCCGGTTCGACCTGGCCCTGCGCAAGCGGGTCATCGGCACCCGGACCGTGTACGACCTCGGCGACCAGGTGACCTACAGCATCGAGGTGTTCAACCAGGGCAACGTGACGGCGACCGACATCGTCGTCACCGACACCCCACCGTCCGGGCTGCGGATCGACGACCCGGGGTGGACCGTGGCCGCGGACGGTTCGGCCACCCGGACCATCCCGGGGCCGCTCGAGCCGGGCGAATCGACGGTGGTGACCGTCACCACCACCCTGGTCGGCAGTGGCCGGCTGGAGAACGCGGCCGAGATCACCACGGCCACCCCGCTCGGGCCCGACGGCCGGCTGCTGATCGACGCCTTCGGGAGGCAGTTCCCCGACATCGACACCTACAGCGGTGCCGGCCCGGACGGTCCCGGGTTCGTCGACGACGACATTGACGGCACCGACGGTGACGAGGACCAGTCGGACATCGCCGTCATCACCGTGCGGGCACCCGCCCTGGCCCGGACCGGGATGAACCTGTTCCAGGCCGTGGGGTCGGCGATCGTGGCCGTCCTCGGCGGTCTGGTGCTGGTGACCACCGGCCGGTGGCGTCGCCATCGGCGTCGCCCCGCCTGATCGGGCGGGCAATACTCGCGACGTGAGCGACCACGCCGGGGATAGGGCCCCCGGCCATCCGGCACCCGCGGGGATCAGACGCTGAGCTGCCACCGCCAGGCGTCGGCCAGGATCTCGCGGACGGAGCGATAGTCGATGGGGCCGAACACCTGCCGGGAGCGGGTGGTGTCGCCCACCAGGGCCGACACGTCACCCGGCCGCCTCGGCAACCGGTGGACGGTGAGACGGACCCCGGTGACCTCTTCGGCCATACCGATCAGTTCGAGCACGCTGACGCCCTCTCCCCGACCGACGTTCAGGGCCAGGAACCCCGGTGCTCGCGACCGGAGGGCCAGGAGATGGGTGGCGGCCACGTCCATCACATGGATGTAGTCCCTCACCCCCGAACCATCCGCCGTATCGAAATCCGTCCCGAACACGGTGATGGCGGGGTCGGCCTGCCGGGTGGCCTGCATGATCCGGGGTACCAGATTTCCCGGTTCCCCGAGTGGGTCCTCACCGATCAGGCCCGACGGGTGCGCACCGGCGGGATTGAAGTAGCGCAGCGCGGTGACCTGTAGTTCGGGGTCGGCGGCGCAGGCCTCGGCGAGGATCCGTTCGCTCATCGATTTGGTGCTCGAGTAGGGATTCGACGGGCAGTGGGGCTGATCCTCGGGGATCGGCCGGACCGCGGTCTCGCCGTAGACCGACCCCGAGGAGCTGAACACGATCCGCTTCAAACCGGCGATGCGGGCCGCTTCGAGCAGGGAGATGACGCCCCCGAGATTGTTGGCGTAGTACTCGACCGGCCGGGCCGTCGACTCGGGGACGCTCTTGAAGGCCGCGAAGTGGATGACCGCGTCGGCGTCGATGTCCGACATCAGGTGGGCCAGCTTGCCGGTGTTGGTCACGTCGAACACCGACAGGGGCACCCGCACCCCGGTGAGTTGTTCGATCCGATCGATCACGTCGTGTTTGGCGTTGGACAGGTCGTCGACGATCCACGCCTCGTGACCGGCGTCCAGCAGGGCGACGACCTGGTGACTGCCGATGAAGCCGCAGCCCCCGGTGACGACGACCCGCACCTCAGCAGGCTCCGTGCTTGGCCGGCCGCCACATCTGGACCAGGGTGCGGGCACAGATCCGCAGGTCGCCCCGCACCGTCCGCTCGGTGGCGTACCTGACATCGAGCTGGATGCGCTCCTCCATGGTCAGCCGGCTCCGGCCGCTGACCTGCCAGAGCCCGGTGAGGCCCGGCTTGACCCGCAGGACGGTGTCCAGATCCCGACCCCACACCGCCGACTCCGACAGGAGCTTGGGCCGGGGCCCGACGATGCTCATGTCCCCCCGGAGGACGTTCCACAGCTGGGGGAGCTCGTCCACGCTGGAGCGCCGCAGAAACTGCCCGATCGGCGTGATCCGGGGATCATCGGCCAGCTTGAAGTACTGGTCGTATTCGGCCCGGGCCGCCGGGTCGGTGGCGAGGAGGTGCTGGAGGAGCTTGTCGGCGTTCTGCCGCATCGAACGGTACTTCACGGCGCCGAACTCACCACCGTCCTGCGCGATCCTCGGTGACCGGTAGAACACGGGTCCGGGCGAGGTGAGCTTGACCAGCGCGGCCACGACCGCCATGACCGGCAGCAGGACGATCAGGGCCGAGCTCGAGGCCACCAGGTCGAATCCGCGCTGGGTGAACCGGGACATCGGCGACACCGGCGGGAGCCGGCCGCCGTGCGCTGTGTCCGGCGTTGGGCCGACGGGACGACCGTCGCCTTCGGTGGCTTCGCCGGCCGGGAGATTCGGGGCCACATCGGCTCCGTCGGCCTCGGCGCGTACCAGTACTTCGCTCACCGCATCACTCCCGCGTCAAGCGGTGATACGGCTGAATACAGCCACGAATGGCGCGCCGAGCTTCAATACGCAGCTCTGCAAGCCATCACGATCGCCCATCCAACCACCGGGCAGGATCACCGCCATGCCATCGATGTTGATGCACCGACACTACCCGGGCCAGAATCCATAACCTCTCGAAATAGGTAATTCCACCCAATCGGGTTTACGCCATAAGAACGACTCCGAATTGCCGCAGATGAGGGCTATCACCGAACATTCCACTCGACGAGATCGACGACCGCGATACCCTGTCGCCTCGCCTCGGGACGTGCGGATTTTCCCTCGAAGGCGGCAGCGCCTGATCCCGACACTACGCTTGAATCAGGCACGGCTCGGTCCACGGCGGAACCGGGCGATCGGTACCGTCGGCCACGGATGATCCCCCGCGCTTCAGTGCGGAATCACGCCGATGTAGTTAGCCGTCAGTCCGCCTTTACCATTCAGCGAAACTTGGTTCAACATTCATGACAACTGTCGCCTTCTTCGGTCATGACATGGGTGATGCGGCCGTGCGCCGGAGGGTGCAGGCGTTCACCGATGACGGCATCGCCATCCAGGGCTACATGATGCGCCGAGGTGAACCCACCCCCACGGAATGGCCGAACGTCGACCTCGGCCCCACCATCGACGAGGACTACCGTCAACGTCTCGGCGCGATCGTCCGCGGCGTGCGGGTGGCCAGGGCACACGCAGCGGACCTGGGCGCCGCCGACCTGGTGTATGCACGCAACCTCGACATGCTGGTGTGCGCGGCGGCGACGATGACGGCCACGCGCATCAGCCGCCCACTGATCTACGAGTGCCTCGATGTTCATCGGCTCATGGTCCGCACCGACCCGGTCGGTCGGGCCATGCGAACCGCCGAACGGCTACTGCTCCGCCGGACGGACCTTCTGGTGGTCAGCTCACCCGGCTTCATCGAACACTATTTCGACGTTCACCACCCGGGGAGGTTCCGCTCGTGGCTCCTCGAGAACCGGATGGCGCCCGGAGCGTTCCGTGACCCCCGACCGGCCCCGGGCCCCGTGCCCTCGGACAGGCCGCTCCGGTTGGGGTGGTTCGGTGTGCTGCGCTGCCGCCGCAGCCTCCATCTCCTCACCGACCTGGCCGCCGCACTCGGCGACCGGGTGGAGGTCGTGATCAGCGGCCGGCCCAACGAGATCGAGATGCCCGACTTCCACCGGCGCGTCGATGCCCTCGACAATGTCCGGTTCACCGGGCCCTTCCGGTCACCGGAGGACCTGCCACGGCTGTACGCCGGGGTCGACCTGATGTGGGCCGCCGACTTCATGGACGCCGGTTTCAACTCCGAATGGCTGCTCCCCAACCGCCTCTACGAAGGAGGTTGGTACGTGACCCCGGCGGTGGCGCCGGCCGGCACCGTGACCGGCCGGTGGATCGCCGAGCGCCAGGCCGGGTTCACCGTCGCCGAGCCCCTCGAGCGCTCCCTGATCGACCTGATCGATCGGCTCGACCAGGACCGCGCCCCCATCCAGCAGGCCCGGATCGCCCTGGCCGGGCTGCCCGACGACGCCTTCATCCAACCGCCGGGCGAGATGCAGGCCCTGCTCGACGCGGCCATCGGCCCGTCCCCGGCCACGCCCCGGGCCGAGTCGGCCGCCGGCTGAACCGACCGGACCCACCACGCCCCGGGCCGGCGGACGGGATCCAGGCCGGATCTAGGCCCGGCGCGGGTCCACGGCCAGGGTGACCTCGGGGTCGGGGTCGGCCATGGTGCCCCGCCGGAGGCCGGCCACGGTACCCATGCCGAATCCGGCCGTCAGCCCGATCGCACGGACCAGGAGCCCGAACGGAGCCATCGCCCCAACGGCCCGATCCGAACGCCACGCCTTCCGGGTGAAGGGAACGGCGGAGGCCCCGAAGGCGGCCGCGGCGGTGGCCGCGCCGGCCACGCCGGCCATGGGGGCCACCGGCACCACCACCAGGGACGCCCCGACGGCCGAGGCCAGCAGCATCTGGAGCTTCAGCACCTGCGGGGTGTGGGAGTCCCGCACCGCCACATTGGGGTAGCGGCGGACCACGAACGCCTTCCAGTAGCCGATGAAGTACTTCTTCCGCAGGTAGCCGCGCCACGAATCGGCGTGGAGATGCTCGACGACGGCCTCGGGCGCGAACACCATCCGGGCCCCGTTCTCGGCCAGCCGGAACGACAACTCCTGATCCTCGACGTAGAAGATCTCCTGGTTGAAGCCACCGACCTCGGTGACCGCGTTCCGGCGGTAGGCCGCGGAATAGGTATCGACGAAATCGATGAACGGCTGCCCCCGCAACAGATCGTACTTGTCCTCGTACTCCAGCTGGACGAACCGGGCGAACAGCTCACGTTGCCTCGTCCGGTAGGTGCCCTTCGAGGCGGTGACCGTGGGATCTCCCCGCAGGGGGGCCGTGATCGCCTCGAGCCAGTCGTCGTCGGGAACACAGTCGGCGTCGGTGATGCCGATCACGTCACCGGCCGCCGCGGCGATACCGGCGTTTCGGGCCGCCGCGGCACCGACCACGGGTTGGTGGATCACCCTGGCGCCGGCCGCCGCGGCCACCGCCGCGGTGTCATCAGTCGAGTTGTTGTCGACCACGATCACCTCGTGCAACAACTCGGGAGCCGTCTGCCGCCGGAGCGCATCCAGGCAGTCCGTAATCGTGTGAGCTGCGTTCCTGGCCGCGATCACGACCGAGACCTTCATGTCGTTCACAAGCAATCGCCCTTCCCCAACCCGCCGAATCGGGAGCAACGACGGCGTCCATGTCCGTCGAGCCGTATCGCCGTGTATATCGCCATGTCGCTGCAGCTTCACGCGTTGTGCGTGACGCCCATGCTGATTCATGCGTCACCAGGCGCGTCGAAGGTGGCGAAGGGTAGGCTGTGGTGGCGACGGCGCGGTGGGCGCCGAGAGGCGACGGGCGATGAGATTCGAGAGCACCATCGAAACCCATCCTGAACGTGCGTCGATTGCCGTCACCGACACCGTCAGCAATGGCCCGATGAGAACGATTCGGCGGGCGTATGGGGCGAACGGGCTCCTCACCAGGTCGGCGGCAATACTGGTTGACCAGGGTTTTTCCAGCCTCTTCAATCTCCTCTTGGGGTTCGCGGCCGCCCAACAACTCTCACCAGTGCAATTCGGCCTCTTTTCAACCTTCTTCACCAGTTTCCTGATTGGTCGGGGCATTCTCCGGGCTCTGGTACTCGACCCGGTGGCGATGGCGCATACCGGGGCGCGGGCCAACCAGGTCCGAGCCGTTGGGGTCAGTGTGAGCCTCGGCTTGTCGCTTACTGCGGCCGCCGTCGGGCTCGTGGCCGCGGCGCTGCTCGACATCGTGCCGTGGACCGTCGGTCTCGCCGCCGGGCCCGCCGCATTCGCCCTCCTGCTGATCGACAACTCGCGCCTGTTCGACATCGCCGCCGGCCGGCCCCAGAAGGCGGTGGTCACCAGCGGGGTCCTGGTCGCCACCGGGTTGGGCCTGCTAGCCCTGTCGAGCGTGGCCAACCTCAATCTGGCCGGCCTGCTCACCGTCACCGCCCTGGGTGCCGTCCTGGCCCTGTCGTTGCGGCGGAACTCGGTGGTGATGCCGGCCTCACTGCCGGTCACCCGGGCGTGGCTCGCCGATCACCGGATCATCGTCGGACCCCTCCTGACCGACTTCCTGGCCAATATGGGCGTGGTCTACTCCGGCGTCTACCTGCTGGCCTTCCTCGACCTGCGTGAGGCGGGAACCCTGCGGGCGGCCCAGATGGTGGCGGCGCCCCTGTACATGCTGTTCGTCGGCATCACCCAGATCGTCATGACCGAGGGGGCCCGGGAACCCGAACGGGGCCCGGCCCATGTCGCCCGGCTGGCCCGCCGGGCCCTGCTGTTCTCCGTACTGGCGTCGGCCCTCTACCTGCTGGCCGTCTTCGTGGGCCGTGACGTCATCGTCGCCGGCCTCGGCGCCACCGGTGAGGCGTCCATGACCGCCATCCTGGCCATGGGGGTGCTGGCCGCGCTGACCGCCCCGGCCGCCGCCGTCACCGGCCTGCTCCGGGCCCTCCAGCAGCCGGGCCTCATCGTGCGGGCCCGGCTCCTGACCGCCGTGCCCATCGGGCTGTCGACCCTCGTCGGGGCGTTCCACGGCGGTGCCGCCGGGGTGATCCTCTACGGCATCGGAGCCCAGATCGTCAGCCTGCCCGTGTGGTGGTGGGTGGCGAAGCGCGGCATGCGGACCGCGAGCGCGGCCACCGAGCCGTCGCCACAGACCCGGGCTGCGACCAGCCCCGACCAGACAGGTGATGAACCCATGGAGATGGCGTTCCCGCCTCCGATCCGTCCGGAGCGAAACGGCAGGGTGCCCATGGACGGCACCGCCACCAACGGCGCCCAACCGAACGGCATCCCGATGAACGGTGCTGCGATGAACGGCGCCGGCGGGGGCACCCCTTGGGGTGACGAGCCCGGATGGCGCCGGGACGATCACCCGTCGACGTATCCCTCCACGGCCGGGCCTCCCCCCACGGCCCAGCCTCCCGCCACGGCCGTCCATCCCGCGACGGCGGCGCGTCCCGCATCGACCGCGCCGCCCCCACAACCGGGGCACCGACCCGAACCGGCGCCGGTACAACCCGTGGCGCCGACCGACCCGAACCACCCGCAACCGGATGGAGACCACATGACCGCAACCACGGCGGCCGGCATCTCCCCCTCGAGCCCCGGCACCGCCCCCCCGAGCCCCCGCACTTCGGCCCGCTTCGTCCTCGGTGCGATGCTGCGCCGGCTCTGGCTCATCATCCCGCTGATACTCCTCGGCGCCGCGGCGGCGTACGTCCTCGGCCGGTCGAGCGGGGCCGAGCGGTCGGTTTCCTCGGTGCCGATGGCCCTCGAGCACGTCGACTGGAGCGGGCTCGAGGCCGAGCACCAATGGAACGAGCAGTGGGTCGACACCCAGCTTCCCCACCTGGTCGATCCCGGCTCGGCGACCGTCGAGTACCGGGAACCCGACAGCCTCCAACTGACCTCGTTCTCCCTGGCGGCCACCGCCGATGCCGACGAGGCCGCCCGAGAGGCGGTGGCCGAGGCGGCCCAACTGCTCATTGCCGCCCGGGCCGAGCGGTACGCCGGCAATCTGGAGGCCGAAGCGGCCCCGATCGACCTCCGTATCAGCCAGGCCCAGACCAACGTCACCGATCTCGACGCCCAGCTCGCCCAGGGCCGGGCCGACCAGCAGGACCTTGAGGAGGCCAACGCGTCCGAGATCGAGATCTCCGCCGTCGTCGGTGACGTGTGGGCCCTGGAGACCCGGCGCAACACGTGGACACGTGAGCTCGTGGAGGCCCAGGCCGAGCGGTCACGGATCGACGTCCGGCTCCAGGACCCCCTGGCCACCACCGTGCAGCTCGGCGAACCGCGGACCGAATCGAGCACATCCGGGGGGGCTGTGGTCATGCCCCTGGTCGCCGGAGGTCTGATCGGACTCTGGTTGGGTGCCGCCCTGGCCTACGCCCTCGAGCTCACCTCGGGCCGCGTCCGCGATGCCGACCAACCCCAGCTGCGCCGCCTCGGCGTTCCGGTCGCCGACCTGGGGTCCGACAAGCTCGACCCGACGGCCGCCCTCAGCCTCTACCGATCGCTCGGCCGGGGCCCGGTGACCTTCGTGGACGTCTCGCCCGACGCTGGTTCCCGGGAGATCGCCGCCGCCGTACCCGAACATGATGCCGCGGTCGCCGTCGTCGACTATGGCGGGGACGATCGGGCCCTGCTCGGTTCGCGGGCCATCCTGGTGGCGGCGGTCCCCCGGAGCCCGGTGCGCAACCTCGAAGCCGCCTACCGGCGCTGCCAGGATCTCGGTGTCCCCGTCGATCGCGTGGTGTTGACCGGTGACGGCAGCCTCGACCAGCTCCACGCCTCGGTCCGCCGGCCCGTCGGGGCCACCGCCCGATGATCGTCCTGGTCGCGCCGGCCGTCCTGGCCGGCGTGGCGGCGGCGATCGCGATGACGGTACTGGTGCTGGCACCGGAACGGCTGGGTGATCGCCTGCCGTTGTACGGGCTCGTGGCGTACTGCCTGCTGGTGGAGATCGACCTGCAGACCGTGGCCGGCGACACCGTCGACCGTCTCGGCGACCTGGCCCTCGGTGGCCTGGCGGTGGGCGGGGCGGCCCTCCTGTTGTACGCCGACCGGTCGGGTTGGCGATCGTTCCGGCCGCCGACCACCTGGCTGCTGGCCCTGCTCGGCGTCGGCCTCGTGCTGGTGCCCCTGTCGTTGTCACCGCTGGCCACCTTCCAGCGGTCGGTGGTCGCCCTGGCCATCGTGATCGCGGTTCATGAGCTGGTCCGGCGGTACGGGTTCGAGCGGACCCTGACCGCGGTGGCCATCGGTGGCCTGCTCGTGGTGATCCTGTCGCTGGCCTGGGAGATCGCTGGCCCGGGAACACCTGAGAAGCCGCTCACCGGGGTGATCGACAGCGGCTTCTTCGGTCTGCGCCGTCACCAGGGGCTGACCAGCCAACCCAACCAGTTCGGCCGGGTGTCCGGCACGCTCGTCGTCATGGGGGCGGTCCTGTCGGTCCACTACCGCCGGCAACGCGTGATCGGCTGGGTCGCCGAGATCGTCGGCGTCGTCGGGCTGTTCTTCGCCCAGAGCCGCACCGGGATCATCATCACCGTCCTGGCCGTGCTCCTCGTCTACCTCCTGGCCGGGCGGGTGGTCGCCGTCACCGGGCTGGTCACCATCGGCGTGGCGGTCGGGATGCTGCTGTGGTCGACCGGGGTGGTCGGCGTCGAATCGGTCACCCGGGAGGAATCCGGCGGTACCGAGGAGCTGACGACGGCCACCGGCCGGACCGCGTTGTGGGCCTACACCGTCGACGAAGCGATGACCCAACCCCTGTTCGGCGTCGGCGGGTTCGCCACCGACCAGGCCCTGGCCCCGGCCGTCCTCGACGGCCGGGTGGCCTTCGACGCCAAGGATGCCCACAACCTGCTCCTCAACACCTTCCTGGCCCAGGGGATCGTGGGGCTGGCCCTGCTCGCGTGCCTGGCGATCTCGGTGCTCCGCCGCCTCGGCACGGCCCAGCCGGGCGCGGGCGTGATCCTGCTGACCCTGGCCGGCCTGTCGATGACCGAGTACCTGTTCTGGAAACCGAACTCGACGCTGGTCCTGCTGGCGGTGGCGTTGGCCGGCTTCGGCGCCGCGACCGGGTCCGGCCCGGCGGCGATCGGTCGTGCACCACGGGTCGGCCTCCGCCCCGACCCCGTCCGGATATGAGCGAGCGGGCCCCAGCACCGGCCCGGGTCCCCACGGCTCCGGCCCCCATCGCCGTCATCGTGTGCACCTACCACCGCCCCGGGCGTCTGGTCGCCGCGGTCGACCGGATCTTCCGGCAGGCGGGGACCGACCAGCAGTACGTGATCGTCGTCAACGACGGGAGCCGTGACGAAGGCCGGACCGAGGCGGCGATCGCCGCCCTGGGCGAGCAGCACGGTCGCCGCCTGGTCGCCGTCCATCACCCGGTCAACACCGGCGTCGCCGCGGCCCGATCCACCGGAGTGGCCGCCGCGGTCGCCCACGGCGCCCATGTGCTCTGCTTCCACGACGACGACGACTACTGGGACGAGCACCGGCTGGTCCGGGGCTACGCGCCGTTCGCCGATCCCGCCGTCGCCCTGACCTTCGGGGAGCAGCTGAAGATCAGCGACGCGATCCACAGCCGACACGAGATCGTCGAACTCTGGTCGGCCCCGTCGCGGGGGTACCGGTCCAGCCTCCTCGACGCCCTCATCCGGGGTCGGGTCTACTTCCCGTTCCAGACCGCGATGATCCGCACCGATCTCTGCGGCCCGCTGCTGCCGTTCAAGGACGTGCCCGAGAGCGAAGACCTCGATTTCGTCCTGCGGGCGTGGGCCGTCATCGAACGGACCCCGGGCCTGTCGGCGGTACGCCTGCCCGAGATCCTCGCCTACCACGTCGGGTCGGCCGACTCGCTCAGCTACCGGGACGAGAACCGGTCGATCCGGAGCCAGGTGCACCGGGAGATCCTGGCCGAGCACATGCCACGCCCCGTGGTCGATCTCGCCTTCGCTCTGTCGAACCGGGTACTCCGGCCCCTGGCCCGGCGCATCGGACGGGCCCAGGAGCACGCGTCGGCCTGACCCGGGCCCCACCGTCACCGCCCGACCACCGCCGTTCCGCCGGTACCCGCCGGGCCGGATCGCGCCCGCCCTGGCCCGACGAGGTGGCTTTCGATACCCTACGGGGGTATGGTGTTCACATCGACGAGCGCAGCCCAGGAGTCCAGATGAACGACAGCCCCGGCTACCTGCACAACAAGGACGACTACCTCAAGCGCCTTCGGCGCATCGAGGGTCAGGCCCGGGGCCTGCAGCGCATGGTGGAAGAAGACGCCTACTGCATCGACGTCCTCACCCAGGTGTCCGCCATGACCAAGGCCCTGCGGGCCGTCTCCCTCGGCCTGCTCGACGAACACATCAACCACTGTGTGGTCGATGCCGTCAACACCGGCGGCGACGAGGCCGAGCTGAAGCTCAAGGAAGTCAACGACGCCATCGCCCGCCTCGTGCGGTCGTGACCGCCTGCTTCCCGACCACCGCCGGTTCACAACCACTCCTGCCCAACCACTCCCACCCGATACCCCTGACCCCATCACCGAGTCCGAGGAGGACCACCGTCATGAGCAACACCAGCACCAGCACCTACACCGTCGTCGGCATGACCTGCGGGCACTGTGTCTCCTCGGTGACCGAGGAGGTCACCGAGGTCCCCGGCGTGACCGACGTCGACGTGGATCTCGAGTCCGGCCGCCTCACCGTCACCAGTAACGATCCGGTGGACGCGGCCCTGATCGAGGCCGCCGTCACCGAAGCCGGCTACGAGATCGCCCGGTCATGACCACCGCCACGAAGCTCGGCGGGTTCGCCGTGGTGCTCACCGTGGCCTTCCTCGTCTCGTTCGGGATCGGCCGCGCCGTCGGTCCCGTCGGCGGGGTCGCCACCGACCATGGCGGGTCCGACCACACCATGGTCGATCAATGACCCGAGGCCGGAGCGGAACGAGAGGAACCCGGACATGGCCACACTCAACGACACCGACCTCGACCAGACCACCCCTCCGGGCGGGATCCCCGCCGCCCACGAGGTCGAATTGGCCATCGGGGGCATGACCTGCGCCTCGTGCGCCAACCGGATCGAGCGGAAGCTGAACAAGCTCGACGGGGTGACGGCCACGGTCAACTACGCCACCGAGAAGGCCAAGGTCACCTACGACGACGGGATCGACACCGCGACCCTGGTGGACACGGTGGAACAGGCCGGATACCAGGCCACGCTGCCCCGCACCGAGCCGGCGACGGGCAATGACGACACCGCCGACGACGACGGCCCGGTACGGGCCCTGCGGCAACGCCTGATCATCTCGGCCCTGCTCAGTGCGCCCGTCATCGCCATGGCCATGGTCCCCGTGCTCCAGTTCCGGTACTGGCAATGGCTGTCGCTGACCCTGGCCGCTCCGGTAGTGGTGTGGGGCGCCTACCCGTTCCACAAGGCGGCCTGGACCAACCTCCGCCACGGCACCTCGACCATGGACACCCTCATCTCGGTGGGCACCCTGGCCGCCTTCGGCTGGTCGATCTACGCCCTGTTCTGGGGCACCGCCGGCGAACCGGGCATGACCCACCCGTTCGAGCTGACCATCACCCGGACCGACGGCAGCGGCAACATCTACCTCGAGGCCGCCGCCGGGGTGACCACCTTCATCCTGGCCGGGAGATACTTCGAGGCCCGGTCCAAGCGGCGGGCCGGCGCCGCCCTGCGAGCCCTGCTGGAGCTGGGGGCCAAGGAAGTCTCGGTGCTCCGCGACGGCCGGGAGGAACGCGTCCCCATCGATGATCTGGCCGTGGGGATGCGCTTCGTGGTCCGGCCGGGCGAGAAGATCGCCACCGACGGCGAGATCGCCGAGGGCACCTCGGTGGTCGATGCCTCCATGGTCACCGGTGAGTCGGTGCCGGTGGAGGTGGGCCCCGGTGACGACGTGGTCGGCGCCACCGTCAACGCCGGTGGCCGCATGGTGGTCACCGCCACCCGGGTCGGGGCCGACACCCAGCTGGCCCAGATGGCCCGCATGGTGGAGGACGCCCAGAACGGCAAGGCCGAGGCCCAACGGCTGGCCGACCGGATCTCCGGGATCTTCGTGCCCATCGTGATCACCCTGGCCGTGGCCACCTTCGGCTTCTGGGCCGGCACCGGGGGCGGCATCTCGGCCGCCTTCACCGCTGGCGTGGCGGTGCTGATCATCGCCTGCCCGTGCGCCCTGGGGTTGGCCACCCCCACCGCCCTGATGGTGGGGACCGGGCGGGGCGCCCAGCTCGGCATCCTCATCAAGGGACCCGAGGTGTTGGAGACCACCCGGCGGGTCGACACCATCGTGCTCGACAAGACCGGCACCGTCACCACCGGTCAGATGACCCTCATCGACGTGGTCTCCGCCGAGGGTGAAGACCCCGACCAGGTGCTTCGCCTCGCCGGAGCGCTCGAGGACGCCTCGGAGCATCCGATCGCCCGAGCGATCGCCCGGGCCGCCACCGACCGGGTGGGGGATCTGCCCCCCGTCGACGGGTTCACCAATGTCGAGGGCCTGGGGGTCCGCGGCGTGGTCGAGGTCGACGGGGAGAGCCACGGCGTCCTCGTGGGCCGACCCCGCCTGCTCGACGACTGGGCCCACCACCTGACCCCGGAGCTGGAGGCGGCCATGGCGGCCGCGGCCGGCCGAGGGCAGACCGCGGTCGCCGTCGGCTGGGACGGGGCGGCCCGCGGGGTGCTGGTGGTGGCCGACGCCATCAAGGACACCTCGGCCGAGGCCATCACCCGGTTCCGCGACCTGGGGCTCACCCCGGTGCTGCTCACCGGCGACAACGCCACGGTGGCTACCGCGGTGGCGGCCGAGGTGGGGATCGACCCCGATCGGGTGATCGCTGAGGTCATGCCGGCCGACAAGGTCGACGTGGTCAAACGCCTCCAGGCCGAAGGCCGGTCGGTGGCCATGGTGGGCGACGGGGTCAACGACGCCGCCGCCCTGGCCCAAGCCGATCTCGGCCTGGCCATGGGGACGGGCACCGATGTGGCCATCGAGGCCTCCGATCTCACCCTCGTCCGGGGCGACCTGCGGGTGGCCGCCGACGCCATCCGCCTGTCCCGCCGGACCCTCGGCACCATCAAGGGCAACCTGTTCTGGGCCTTCGCCTACAACGTCGCAGCCCTGCCCCTGGCCGCCGCCGGGCTGCTCAACCCCATGCTGGCCGGGGCGGCCATGGCCTTCTCCTCGGTGTTCGTGGTGTCGAACAGCCTCCGGCTCCGGCGCTTCAGCTGATGCCGTGACCAGAAAACCCCTTCTGACCGTGGATGCTCCGAGAACCTGGAGGATCCACGGTCAGAACCGTTATCCGGGATCGCCCGGGGCCAGCAGGCCGGCCTCGTAGGCGGTGATGACGGCCTGGGTTCGGTCGCGGGCCCCGAGCTTGGCGAAGATCCGCCCCACATGGGTCTTCACCGTGGTCTCCGCCACGAACATGTCGGCGGCGATCTCCCCGTTGGATCGACCCCGGCCCATGAGCATCAGGACGTCCCGTTCCCGGTCGGTGAGGAGTTGGACGGCGGTTCGGGCCGCCCGAGCCCCCGGCGACGCACTGGTCCCGCCGTCGACGCCGGGCTCGGCAGCGTAGCGCTCGATGAGGCGACGGGTGACCGACGGAGCGAGCAGGGCGTCGCCCCCGTGAACCACCCGGACGGCCTGGGCCAGTTCCTCGGGCAGGCAGTCCTTGAGCAGGAAGCCCGAGGCGCCGGCCCGCAAGGCGGCGTGCACCAGGTCGTCGTCGTCGAACGTGGTCAGGATGACGACGCGGGGCGGCCGACCCGATCCGGCGCCATCGGGGCTGCGGGCCGGCGGGGCGGTGAGCAGGCGGCGGGTGGCCTCCACCCCATCGAGGACCGGCATGCGGATGTCCATCAGCACCACGTCGGGGTGGAACTCGGCACAGCAGGCCAGGGCCTCGACCCCGTCCGCGGCGTCCCCCACCACCTCGATGTCGGGCTCGGTCGACAGGATGGCGGCGAACCCCCGTCGGACCAGGGCCTGGTCGTCGACCACCACCACCCGGATCGTCACCGGTTCCCTCCCCCACCAAGGGCGGTGCTGCCGGTCCGGACCGTGGCCGCCGGGACCGGCAGCACCGCCCGCACCCCGAACCCCCCGCCAGGGCGGGGACCGGCCACCAGCGTGCCCCCCAGGGCTTCGGCCCGCTGGCTCATCCCCAGCAGGCCCCGACCGCGGCCATCGCCGAATGGAACGGGCGTGACCGCCCCGTCGTCGACCACCTCCACCACCACCGGGTCGCCGTCGACCACCCGGACCGTGGCCGCCGACCCTTCGGCGTGGCGCAACACGTTGGTCAGCGCCTCCTGGACGATGCGAACCACGGTCAGCTGGTGGGCGGCCCCCAGGCGGGACAGGTCGGTGGGGGCGTCGACGGTGACGTCGAGCCCCGCCGACCGGTACCGCTCCACCAGCGGCCGGAGGTCGGCGTAGGCGGGCTGGGGTGCCCGGACGTCGGGGTCGGGTTCGTCCGGGTCGTCGAGCAGGCCGAGGATGCTGCGCATCTCGCCGAGGGCGCTGCGGCCGGTGTCGGCCACGCTCTGCATGGCCTCGGTGGCCTCGGTGGGCCGGTCGGGGGCGATCCGGACCGCCGCCGTGGCCTGCACCACCACCACACTGAGGGAGTGGGCCACCACGTCGTGGAGGTCGCGGGCGATCCGGTTCCGTTCCTGCTGGCGGGCCTGGCGCTCCACCACCCGCCGGTGCTCCTCGGCCCGCTCGGCCCGCTCCCGCAGCGAATCGAGCAGCTCGGCGCGAGATCGTTGGGCATCTCCGATCCAGAAGGCGGCCACCACCAGGCCGCACCGGGCCGACACCCGGAACCAGCCGGCCGGCAGATCACCCGCCACCGCCTGGAGTGACGCCACGGTGGCCAGACCGATCAGCACGGCGGCGAACCAGCGGACCGATGAGGGGCGCTCGACATGGCGGCCGAGCCCGAACATGGCCACGGCGCCGGCGGCCGCGGTGTGCCAGTCGGGGTCGATCAGGACCCAGAGCGCCGCGGTGCACGGGGCGACCACCGCCACCACGGCCCGGGGATGGGTCCGACTCCAGGCCAACGGCAGGAACAGGCCGGCGACCAGGAACAGAACCGCGGGTGGGCGGGCACCGGGCCCGCCGTCGACCCCACTGGCCACCACAGCCACGGCCACGGCCGCGATCACGACGGCCGCGGTGAACTCGCTCCAGGACCGCAGACCGAACCGGACCCGCCCCTCGACATCGTCGGCGGCCACAGATTGCATGGGGGCAGCGTATGACGGATGCCGGCTCGGTTCGTCCTCCCCGAGACTGAACCGGTGCCGCCGGACATGGTCCCGGGGGCGGACACCGGAACCGGCCCCCGGCCGGACGACCGGCGAGCCGGGGAGAAGGACCATGCGGGGGTGACCATCTCGACCTTCCCCGCGACCCCACCTGCCCCCGAAGGCCCGGCCCCGACCGCCGGCCCCGCCCACCGCCGCCGGCAACAGCCGCGGTGGCGGTGGCGGATCGGGGTGGTGGTGTTCGTCGCCCTGTGCCTGGCCGTCGGGCTCGGCGCCCCGCTCCCCTACTTCGTGGTGTCGTTGGACACCCTGGCCCAGGCCAACCAGGGCCTGGCCGGCCACTATGTCGACCAGCCCGCCTGGATCCAGCAGGTCCTCCGGGTCCACGCCGGGTTCTCCGGCCTGGCCCTCGTGCTGACCCCGGTCCAGTGGTCGGGCCGGATCCGGCGGCGCCGGCCCGCGGTACACCGCGGGGCCGGGCGGGTGTCGGCGGCGGCCATCATGGCCGGGGCGGCCTCGGGTCTGGTGATCGCCCAGGTCGGCTACGCCGGCTGGTCGGGCCGGATCGGCTTCTCGATGCTGTCGCTGGTGTGGCTCTACGCCACGGTCCGCACCGTCACCGAGGCCCGACGCGGCGACCGGGCCGCCCACCGCCGGTGGGGGCTGCGGGTGGTGGCCCTCACCTTCGCCGCCGTCACCCTCCGTCTCTGGGTGGCGGTCTGGGTCGGGATCTCGATGCCGACCACGGCGGCCGAGGCCCAGACCGCATTCGACCAGATGTACACCGTGACCCCGTTCCTGGCCTGGATCCCGAACCTGGCGGTCGTCGAGTGGTGGTTGCGACGGTCCACGACCGACCAGGTAGTCCCCGGTTGAGATCGACGATAGTCATAGCAGCTTAAACACTCTTCAGCAACCAGCTACGGACAACCCAAACCGGGGCACACACCAAACGGCGTCTCCCGATTACCTCCGCCATTCATTTTCACAAAGAAAGATCGTTTGGATTTGCTCGACATGATCGTTCGTGATCGCGTTTCGTTCGGCGGGAGCGGTCCCATACCCATCCCGTTTCGCCCATTCCCCCGTAGACGACGGAGGTATTTCGTCATGCGAAAAAGAACGACAATCATTGCGTCTCTCGCCGTGGTCGCCGCCATGAGCAGCGGCGCCCCGGCCGTGTCCGCCGCGGCCGCACCGGCGCCCGCATCGGCCTCGGCCAGGTCACACGTCACCGATCCGGGCGAGGTACCCTACGTTCTCGACATCGAGAAGGCGACCCTGCGGAACACGAACTACCGCACCGCCGCCTGGACCGGAGACACCCTCCAGTTGACCCTGATGAGCATCCCGGTGGGGGGTGACGTCGGCCTGGAGGTGCATCCGGACGTCAACCAGTTCTTCAGGATCGAGTCGGGCACGGCTGAGGTGCAGATGGGCACCGAAGATCTCCTGTCATTCGTCAAGATCGCCGGCCCGGATGATGTGATCATGATCCCGGCCGGCACCTGGCACAATGTGGTCAACGCCGGCTCCGAACCCCTGCAGATGTACTCCCTGTACGGTCCGCAGCAGCACCCGCAGGGCACGGTGCATCCCACCCAGGCCGACGCCGGGGAAGGCGATGAACCGCGGCCCAGCCCGCAGGTGGCTGAGCCCACCCCGATCGAACCGTTCACCGCCGATCCCGGCGCCGTGCCGATGGTGTTCGACGTGGATCAGGCCACGGTCGACAACACCAACTTCCGGACCGCGGCGTGGACCACCTCCACCCTGCAACTCACCCTGATGGACATCCCCGGCGGTGGCGACGTCGGTTTGGAGATGCACTCCGACGTCGATCAGTTCCTCCGGATCGAGAGCGGGCGGGCCAAGGTCTACTTCGGCGACCGTGAAGACTCGGTGCAGAAGTACCGGGTGGCCAAGGCGGGCGACGCCATCCTCATCCCGTCGGGGACCTGGCACAACGTCGTCAACATCAGCAAGAAGAAGCCGCTCGAGCTCTACTCGCTGTACGGTCCCCAGCAGCACCCCCAAGGCACGATCCACGTCACCCAGCCGGCCGAGGACTGAACCGACCGGTGGCCCGCCCTCAGCCCGCCGGCGACATCCAGCCGGGATCACGGCCGGCGAATCCCAGCAGCCGGTCGAGGGCGGCCGCGTCGGCGGCCACCGGGATCTCGGCGTCGAAGAAGCCGGAGTCGGGCCCCCGGTAATCGGCGGTGACCATACCGTCGAGGAACTCGTGGGCCGCACCGACGGCGGCATCCGGGGCCGAGTAGGAGCGGCCGGTGGCGGTGGCCAGGTCCCAGGCGTGGATGATGTACTCACCGAGCGCCATGGCCAGCACCCCGTCACCGGCCATCCGGGCCTGCGACATGACGACGAGTTGGCCGGCCACGTCATCGGCCACCGCCCGGGCGATGTCGGCCTCGGCCCGGCGAACGACGTCGGACGCCGAGGCCCCCTCCAGCACGAACGAGTCGGGATCCGGACGTGGACCGGCCGCGGTCGGGTCGTTCAGCGCCGCGGCGAAGAACCGGAGCCAACCCAGCACATGACGCTGCAGTCCGGCCACGTCGAACCCGGCGCACGGGGTGGGCCGGGCGAGCTGGGCGTCGTCGACGTCGACCACCGCGGCCAACCGGTCGAGGACCTGGTGGAACAGGGCCGCGGTGGCCTCCGGGTCGGCGAAGACCTCGGGTGCGGTGGTGGGGAAGACGGGGAGTTCCTCTTCGGTGCTCATGGGGAGGCAACCTACGACGGCTCCCCCGGCCAGGGCTTGAAGATTCACGCCAACGGCGACCTCCCCCACCGCACCTACGCGGTGAGCAGCCGGTACGGCGAAACCGCCCGGATGCGCTGGGCGGCCAGCCAGATGATGAGCACGGCCAGACCGATGACGCCGACCCCGATGGCCACCCACCGCCCGGCGGCGATCTGGCCTTCGACGTTGTAGACGCCCAGCCCGGCCAGCATCCCGCCGTACAGCCACTCGATCGACAACCAGGCCACCACCAGACCACTGATCGTGCCGGCGACCACCGGCGGGACGTAGCGGGCCAGGGTCTGAGCGCTCAGATCGGCTGTGGTGAAGCCCACCGACCTGGCCACCCCGAAGTCCCGCCGGGTCCGCATGACCATGGTGAGGACCACCAGGGCGATGACCAGCACCACGATCAGGCTGCTCACCCCGATGATCACCGCCACCAGAGCGCCCACCATGGTCACGTAGACGTCGAGGACCGACGACATCTCCTCGGCCGTGGTCATCGACCGCAGGGACGGGCCGACCTCGTGGCGCACCTCGTCGATCATCTGTTCTGGGTCCGCGCCCGGGTCGAACACGATGGCGATCCAGGCCGGTCGGAAGTCGGGAACCAGGCTCCGGTAGCCGTCGGCGGTCATCTGGACCTCGAGACCGAGCTCCCGGGCCGAACTGGTCAGGCCCGTGATGAGATAGCGTCGCTCGGCCTCCCCATCGCTCAGGGTGACCTCGTCACCGACCCCGAGTCCCAGACGGTCGGCCAGGCGCCGACCCATCGTGACCTCGTTGTCGTGCTGGAACAGGCGGCCGACGTAGACGGTGTCGGCCGGCAAGGTGTCGGCCGCCCGGACCTGGGTCCGGCGACCGTCGGCGGCGACCACAGCCGAACTGTCGAACCCGGCCTCGACGACCCCGGGAAGGTCCCGGATCGACGCCAGCACCGTGGCCGGGTCGGCGGACCGGTCGACCTGGACGGTCAGATCGGGAAGCGGGCCGACCACCAGGGTGGCCATGGTGTCGCGGTGGGTGAAGCGGGACAACCCGACACTGAAGGCGAGGGCAAAGGCGGCCAACCCCACCACGACGGCCAGCAGGACGGCCTGGCCCGGCCGCTGGAGGGCGGCCTTGAGCCCGAGCACGATGTTGAGCCGACTACGGGTGGAGGCCAGGGGAAGGTGATTCCGCCGGAACGAGTGGGTGCTCGCACTACCACGCAGGGCGTCGATCGGGGTGATGGAACCGCTGCGGCGACCGGCCAGCACGACCACGATCACGACCAGCACGACCACGGCGATGACCGACACCGCGCCGGCGGTCGGGGAGAACCCGAGGTCGGAGATCAGCCCGGTCTGGTTCCGCAGGATCGTCCCCAGCGCCGGCAGGGCCGCGTACGACACGGCCACCCCGGCCAGGGCGGCCATCACCGACACCAGCAGGTACTGCACCCCGTAGGAGGCCACGATCGACCGGTTGCCGAAACCGACCGCCTTGAGCGTCCCGATGGCGGCCATGTCCTCGGTGATCGCCGTACCGATCAGGAACGCGGCGACGACCGCGGTGGCGCCCGCCACCAGGAGGGACGAGGCGATGAGCAGGACCGACGAGATCCCGGCCCCGATCATGGCCACCTGACGCCACAGGTCCTGATCGATCACCCAACCGACCGGGGACGGGTCACCCGGCTGGACCGCGCCCTCGAGGAAGCGACGGGCGTCGTCGGCCAACACGGCGGGATCGACCCCGTCCACCGCCTGCAGGGTCACCAGGGATCGCGCCTCAACGGCGGGTTCGGTGGCCAGCAGGTCGGCGAACTGTTCCGGCGACACGGCCACCGCCATCAACCCGGTGGCCAGATTCCCCATGTACGGGCCCGCCCCCGTGGGCCACCAGGTACAGCAACAACCGGTGCTCCATGGCCCGGAGCACGACCTCGTCACCGCCCACATAGACCCGATCGTTGGTCCCATCGACCAGCAGGTGGTGATCCTCGTCATGGACGGTGGACCCGGACCCGGAGGTGGCCTCGTCCTCGAGGCCGGCGGCGCGGGCCAGGGTCCGCCGCACCTGGCCAGCAGCACCCCCAGCGAGTACGGCTTGACCACATAGTCGTCGCCCCCGACGGTCAGACCCCGGATCTGGTCGATGTCGTCCCGGCGGACACTGACGAAGATGATCGGCGTGTCCGAATCGCGCCGGATCCGGCGGCACAGCTCGAAGCCGTCCTCGCCCGGCAGTTCCACGTCGACCAGCAGCACCGACGCCGAGTCGGTGGCCAGGAAGGCGGTGGCCAGTTCGGCCGAGGTCACGTAGCGGGTGCTGACGTCGAAGAAAGTCAGGTATTCCGCGGTGCTCCGGGCGAGTTCCTCGTCGTCCTCAACGATCAGCACATCGACGAGCATGACCAGGCAAACCTACCCCACCGCCCACGGAACCGGCGGCAGGAACGTCACCGGACCGGCGGGCGCGCCGTGGTGATCGCCCCGCCGAGCAGTACGGTCCTCGGCGGCAGAAGGCGAGTTCACCATGCGTACCCGACGACTGATCATCATCCTGAGCGTGGTGCTGGCCGTGGCCGGCGCCTGCGGCGGCGACGAGGCCGACGACAACGCCGGCGGCACGTCGACCACGACGGCCACGACCGGCGCGGCGACCGACGGCACGGCCACGACCGCCGCGGGGCCCGACGGGGAGCTCGTCTGCACGGTGGCCGACGACGGGGTCACCTTCGATCTCGGTTTCACCAATGGGGCCGCCGAGCCGATGACCTGGATCGGACCGGTGACCATCCTGGAGGGGTCGAACGAGGTCGCCACCACCGACATCCGGATCGACGCGGTGGCGCCCGGTGAGGTGGTGCGGGAGACGTTCTACACCTCGGCCGGCGGCGGAGCCGACGGGTGCCGGGCCGACGCGGTGATCGCGGAGCCACAACCGGCCGATTTCGGCGCCGACGACGTGTCGGTGTGTCAAGGCCTCCGGGCCGGGGAGAACGGGCAGTTCTCCTACGACATCGTGTTCACCAACCCGTCCCAGCACGTGCCGGCCAAGTACTCGACGCGGGTGGCGATCCACGACCCCGACGGTGTTCGCCGGCTGACCCGCCTGGTCACCGCCGACTACGACAATGGCGCCTACAACGACGTGGCCCCGGGAGCCACCGTCACCGAGACCGACGAGACCCTGCTCCTCGACTACGAGGACGGCTGGACCTGTGAGGTGGTCTCGGTGACCAAGTACACCGACGAGTTCTTCGAGTTCGACAGCGCCACCGGCGAGACCCGGGGTTCGTTGAACTCCGACATCGGCTTCGCCACCGGGAGCGCAGAACTGACCGCCGACGCCGAGGTGCTGTTGCAGAGCGCAGTCAAACGCCTGCTCACCAGCTCCGGACCGGTGTGCGTCGAAGGCTTCGCCGACTCGGTGGGCGCCGACGCCGACAACCTGACCCTGTCGCAGGAACGGGCCGACGCGGTGGCCGACTACCTGCGCACCGCAGGAGTCACGG